>JAJNBL010000003.1 GCA_021156175.1 Rickettsiales bacterium | reverse complement strand
ATGGAGCAGAACCACCAAAAAGGTGGGGCTTCTCCGAGAAGATATTAATAAGCTGTATTTATACAAAACCCCGCCGGGAGTGATTGCCCGGTGGGGTTTTTGTTTGTGATGACATACAGCCTAAGGCTTATATATTTTTTGCGGTTGTTGTAACTTAGTTAAGGAAGGCCAATAAAAAAGGCGGAACGACTTTTCGCCATTCCGCCCTCACTATTACTAGAAATTTCTAATTCTCCACCTTCACATCCACTTTTGTCAGGCGCTTATTGAGCTCAGCCAATACCGCATCGGAGATATCCAGACCGTTTTGCGCGTAAAGAATTTGAGAGGTTGGAATCGCCACTTTGAATCCTTCTTTGCTTGCCATCTCAGAAATAATCGTAACGGTCACTTTCTGAACTTCCAGCAAGGCTGCTGCATAGGCATTATCCAGTTTCGTACGCTTCGTTTGAACACCTTTTTGTACTTCTGCTACATGCTTTTTAAACTCAGCAACTTTCTGCTCATAGGCTTCCTTAGAAAGGATGTTCCGTTGTTTGGAGAGTTCTGCATCCTGTTTGCGTAAGCTCTCTTCTTGCTTATCAATTTCGGATTGGTATTGCGCACGTTTTGCTTCCAATTGCTTTTGGATCGTTTGTGAAGCCGCAGCGCTTTTGATGATCGACTGCACATTGACAACGGCGATTTCACTAACGGCAGCCTGAGCAGAAGTGGTAAGCGCGCCAATAGTAATGCAGAAAGAAGCTAAAGCAGCGCACAGTAAACGAGAGGTAAGCATAGATTCTCCTAATAATTTAAATGTAAGTGTTAGATAGTGTTGTCACGGGATGAAGAATGTGCCGAAAATGGAAATTTTCTGAGCAGCGAAATGAGCGTACATGAAGGTACGTGACATGAGCAGCGCAATAAAAGTACCGTTTGCAGGCCATTAAGCATTTCGTGACAACACTATCTAGAATTTTGTACCAAAACTGATCCGGAATTGTTGTTCGCGGTCATATTTCTCTTTTACAAGCGGGCTGGCAACATCGATACGAATAGGGCCAAGAGGCGATCCCCATGAAACACCAACACCGGTTGATGCACGGATACTTGGCTCATCCACCACTTCAGGACCCGTATCATCCACATCCGTCAACGTACCTGCATCGGCGAATACTGATCCACGGAAGCCCAACTCTTCAGGTAAACCAAGTGGGAAATCTAATTCCACGGTGCTGGTATAGTACCTATTACCACCAAGTGCATCCCGGGTCGTAATATCGCGTGGTCCAATACCTGCATTGCGGAAACCACGAATATCGCTACCGCCGATAAAGAAGCGCTCGTTGATGCGAACGTCTTTATCGTTCAATCCAAAGATATGCCCGCCTTTAGCCATTAATTTAAGGATCACATCATCTTTATAGACGGGGATATAGTAATCACCGCGCAGCTCATGACGAAGGAATTGTGAATCACCGCCAAGCCCTGCAACATCCTGGTTAAAGCGAAGCGCAAAACCTTTGGTCGGGCGGAAACGGTTATCCCGTGAGTCATACATTAATGTATGGCCGATGAGTGAAGTAGTGTTCGTGCCTTCCTGATCTTTAATGAAGCGCGATGCGTCTGCTTCAACGTCCGCAATTTCATCCGTACGGAGTGAATAACGAATCGTATGGCGCAAATTCTCCGTTAAGGAATATGTGCCGCGCAAGGTGCCGCCCATCGAGTCGCTATCGAACGAGCTTTCATCCGATTGGTCGCGGGTAATCTTGAAAAGATCAAAGCCGGCTGCAAGGTCACGTCCCATGAAATACGGTTCCGTGAAGCTTAATTCCGTCTCAAAACCTTTTTGGGCAAGCTGAGTCATCAATTTCAAATCTTGTCCCCGGCCCAGCAAGTTACGCTCACGAATACTGGAATTCACAAGTGCTCCGTCAGAGGTCGAGAAACCTGCCCCAAAGTTCAGTTCGCCGGTCGAACGTTCGGTCAGATCCACATTGATATCGGCCTTATCCGGCGCGGAACCTTTGCTGGTTTGCACATCCACTTTATCAAAGAAACCGAGGTTCCTGATGCGTTCTTGCGAACGGCGGATTTTCGCCGCATTGTAAGGATCACCTTCCGCTAAACGGAATTCCCGGCGGATCACTTTATCCAGCGTACGCACGTTGCCGGTGATGTTGACTTTATCGACATAAACTTTCGGACCTTCTTTCACGACATAACGGATGCCGATCGTGCCCGTCTCAGGATTACGATCGAATTCTGGGTCAATTTCCACAAAGGCATAGCCATTATCGGTCAAATCATCGACCATGGCTTCCACGCTTTCCTCAATCTGGCTTGCGTTGAAGGTTGAGTCTTTCTCGGTTTTAAGGTGTTTCTGGAGCGTCTCAGAGCTCAAATTCTTCACCTTGCTATCAATGCTGATCTCGCCAAAGTTATAGCGCTTGCCTTCATCAAGCGTGAAGGTAATGTAAAACGCATCTTTCTCAGGCGATACTTCCGCAATCGCAGAAACTACTTTAAAATCCGCATAACCATTTGATATATATAGTTTTCTTAAAAGCTCCTGGTCAAACGCCAAGCGATCCGCATCATAAGTATCGTCCCCAGAGAAGAAACGGTACCAGCGCGACTCTTTGGTTTGAACCGCTTTCTCTAAGCGCCCATCGGAGAAGGCCTCATTCCCGATGAAGAAGATTTTGCGCACTGTTGCTTTGCTTCCTTCATCAATTTCAAAAATCAGGTTGATACGGTTCTGATCCAGCTGTTCAATTTTCGGGATGATATTCACCGAGAAACGGCCCTTTTTCTGGTAAACATCAATCAGCCGAGAGACTTCTTCCTGCACCTTCGCTTTGGTATAAACCGAGCGCGGTTTTAGGTGGACTTCTTTCTCGAGTACGTCTTTATCGACACGCTTATTGCCTTCAAACGTCACTTCGTTGATGATCGGATTTTCTTCCAATGCAACAGTGACGGTATCGCCTGAACTTGAAATTTGTACATCGGCAAAAAGGCCGGTTTTAAAGAGATTCTTGAGGGATTCATCGATGAGCGCATCGGTGGCATCGTGGCCTTCTTGAATACGAAGATAAGAGCGGACAGTTGCTTCTTCAATCCGTTGGTTTCCCGTAATGACAATCTTTTTAATGCCACCGGCTTGCGCTTCGTTTGTAACCGTGAGGGCAAAGAGGATAGAAAATGCCGCCGCATAGCCGCGCCAGAAAGTGCGATTATTTTTCCGAAAACTGATCAATGTACCCTCTCTCATTAGTAAATCCGCCCTAGTTAAACCTCCAAAGATTAAAAGATTCTAAAGATCGAGCAGATGCAATAAGTCATTAAATGATACGACAATGGCAAGTGTTAAAATAAACGCCATTCCCGCTTTTAAAGCATATTCCTGGAACTTCTCAGCCACCGGCTTACCGCGGACGGCTTCGACAATATAATAGAGCAAGTGTCCGCCATCGAGCACCGGAATCGGGAAGAGGTTGATAAGTCCAAGGCTGATCGAAAGCATCGCCATGAACCAGAGAACCGCTTGCAATCCATCACGCACCGCCTGGCCGGAATATTTAGAGATCTTAATTGGGCCGCCCATATCTTTAATGCTGCGCTGTCCAATGATGATCTGTCCAATCGCTTTTAAGTTCGTCGCGGCGATCGTATAGGTTTGCTTGGTAGCCAAGCCAATCGCAGGGAAAAGGGGAAGAGGATCGGAATAGCTCGGCTGCATCGAGGAGGTAATCCCAATTAATGCGCGGGTGATTTTATTGCCGAAAAGGTCTTGGGATTCCACGATCTTTGGGGTAATCATGGTGTTTTCTAAGGTATCTGCGCGGCGGTAACTTACCGCAATCGGCGTACCGGTATTGATGCTGACAGCCGATTGAATATCCGCGAAATCTTTAATTTCCGTGCCATCGACTTTCAGAATTTCATCGCCAGACATCAAGCCTGCCGCTTCTGCCGCACTTTCTTTCACGACTTCACCAACGACCGGCAATGTGTGCATCTGGCCATAGACCATTAAGAAGCCCGCGAGAATCACAATAGCGAGAATAAAATTCGCAATTGGGCCACCCGAAACGATAGCAGATTTCTGCCATAAGTTTTTGGCATGGAAGGTTTTTTTGCGATCGTCTTCATTTAACTTTTTCAGCGTGCTGTTATCCGGCGCGCTGGCGGGATTCATATCGCCAAACATTTTGACATATCCGCCCATCGGGATAGCACAGAATTTCCAGCGAGTACCGGAACGGTCATTGATACCGAAAATCTCCGGCCCAAAACCAAGTGCGAACTCTTCAATCTTCACGCCGCAGGCTTTTGCAATGCCGTAATGTCCGAACTCGTGAATGAATACGATCACCGAAATAATCGCGATAAAAGAAGAGAGGTAATACCAAACATGCAAGATGTGCGTCTGGTAAAGGAAATCGAGCAATGCGTCCATGATACGATCGGCGGGCTTTCTATGGTTTATAAATATAGGGTAAGTTTCACCTATACCACTTCATATATAGGATGACAATCGAATAGTGCGCCACATGTATTTCCTGAGGATTTCTGCGCCTGTCAAAAGATTCGGAAGGGGGGATGTGAAAGATTTTTCTTGGAGATTCAGGGATTATTCAGTTAGTGTTGATCGGATTTCCGGGTTTTTTACGAAAAATCCCAAATGATATTGAATTAATCGAAGGAGCTATCCGATGAAAGAAAAAGTAAAAGAAGCAGCCGTTTCCAGCCCATTTTACCTATCGGCCGCAATGGTAGCATCCGTGGTATCATTCTGGGCGCAGAAACTTAAAGCTAAATTTCAAACCTCCCCCAAAGATGTATTAGCAACATTATCTACAGGGGGGATGCGTGCGCTTTATCATGGTTTTCCTGAATTTCGGAATCGCCAGCTTATTATTGCTATAGCGGGAGGACCGTGTGAAAATCTTGCACCGGAAGGGCAGTTGGTTGCAGGGGCTGCCTTACAAGCTCTGGGCGAAACTACTTTTACCGTACGTGCAGAAACCTTAGAATTACGTCCACTCACCAATTGTGAAAAGTTAGTACCGGAGAGTGGGCCGGTATTCCGGGAAAGTATGCGGCATATTTTTCTAGCATCACTTGTACGAAATTGGGCCATGTGGACAGCGGCGGGCTATTCTGCTGAAAAAGAATATGGCTGGAAGGGATCGTTCTCTTTAGGTGCGACGGCAGGCGTGGCAAGCCTTCTGTTTGATAATGCCTTAACGCGGCAGTTCGGAAAGGGAAAAGATGCATTGTATTTGGAAGCAAAAAGCTTTGTTGCCTGGGCAAAAGATACAGCATCCCTTGCTCCGGAAGTAAGGAATGTTGAGCTGCGTAATGTTGCAAAAAACTTTGGTGCGGCGGCCTTTTTCCGTGCAATGACGATTGGGCTGTTTACCCCTTTTATGGTAATGGCACAGCGGAAGTCTTCGGAGGTATATAAGGAGCATTTTTTACCCCATACGGAAGCGGATGAAAGTCTCTCATCTGTTAAGCCCGCAGCTATTATGACCGCAAACGCGCCAGAGCCAGAGAATAGCAAATGGCAGGATTATGTCCGCCAGGGAGGTAAAGTGCGTAACTCGGGGCCGGAGTTATAGCCTGTGCGGACTACACCCGCCCCAATAAAATCGCAAAGAACACCAGCCAGCCGACATACATATTCAGCTTAAAGTGCTTCATGCAGCTTTGAGGATCATTAAAATCGGTCTTTTTGACTTGGATATAGAGTAAATAGGCCGCACCTGCCCATAGGATATAGAACATATTCCCCGGCAATGGGCGGTTAATCGCCACTCCAAAGACCCATAATATCGCGGCAATCCGATAAAAATGGGCGAGCATTTCGCGGGTTTTATCGCCAAACAGGCGGGCGGTGGATTTCACTCCGATAAGCGCATCATCCTTCTTATCCTGGTGCCCATAGATGGTGTCATAGCCCAACGTCCAGAAAACTCCGCCCAGATATAAGAGATAGGCCGAAAACGGCAGGCGGTAGTTAATCGCAGCGCAGGCAAGCAAAATGCCCCAGTTAAAGGTAAAGCCTAAAAAAAGCTGCGGCCACCAAGTGAAACGCTTCATCCAGGGATAAAGAATCACCGGGACAAGGGAGGCAACACCTAACCAACGGGCAAGTGGTGGGAATAATAAGAGTATCAGCAACGAGACGAAAAGGAGTCCGCCCAAGAAAACAAAAGCCCGGAAATGGCTTATTTCCCCTGAAGCCAAGGGACGACTTTTGGTGCGTTCAACTTTTTGGTCTATTTTATAGTCGGTTAAGTCGTTGATAATGCAGCCCGCCCCGCGCATGAGGACGGCCCCGATTGCAAAGAGTGCAAACATGCCAAGTGCCAAAGGAACCGTCTTAGCATAAAGCGCAATCGCCCACCATCCTGGTAACATCAGCAGCAGGATGCCTGTGGGTTGGTGCAGGCGCATCAGCCGTAAATAGGGATGGGCAACGGGAGGGATAAGTGCATAGAGCTTGGAGGGGAGGGTAATCAGCCCTGGAATTTGCTTATAGAAGGCATCAATTCTGGATTTCATAAGCCTTGCGCACCGCTTCTTTGGGTTGTTTCAACGAAACCTGGGGCTAACCCTACCTTTTCCCCTTGACTTTGGCAAGAAAATGCGTAGATTCAGCCTCTCCTTAGCCCATTTGGAGCCAAATTTCGGTATAGATGTAGAGAGTAACCATGGCGAAAAAGAACATTATCCTTATTAAACTTGTAAGCACCGCAAAGACCGGTTTTTACTATGTTGCAAAGAAAAACCCAAAGAAATTGACCCGTAAGCTCGAGTTCAACAAGTACGATCCTGTTGTTCGTAAGCACGTGCCTTTCAAAGAAGAGAAACTGAAGAGCTAACGCTTTTCTGGCATTCTTTTAGGAATTTGCAAGGGGGAGGGCTATCCTCCCCTTTTTGCGTTTGTACTATTTGTACTATATGTAAAAAACCATGACAGAATCCCCTCTTTCCGATAGTCTGGATATTCGCGCCAAACGGCTTTTATACCGTAGTTGGCATCGCGGCTGCAAAGAAACCGATTTGTTGCTTGGCCGTTTTGCCGAACAGCATTTAAGCCAGATGGTCGAAGAAGAGCTCTCGCAATACGAAGAAATCCTGGAATGCGATGACTGGGATATTTTCCATTGGTTGACAGGTGATGTGCCGATCCCGGCGAATCTGGATAATAGCGTAATGCGGAAGCTAAAGGGATTTCAATTTTCACAATAAGGGAGCTTGTTCATGTCTAAAGATACACAAAAGAAAGATACACAAAAGCCATCGAATAACGACAATAGGAAACCTTCCGGCTGGAAAGAGCGAGTAGAAGCGATACATCAGAATACAAAGTCTGTAACGCCTCCCTCCGAAATGGGGTGGAAACAATGGCTCGCTTATCAAGCGGATGAGAATAGTAAAGCGCTTGCCTCCTCCAATACACCTTGGATTTGGCCTAATTAGTAAAACTTAAGGACACTTCATGTCCCTGCTTTCGCATGTTCCTACTGCTGGCCATACGGTTCTGGCTTCGGTGCCCGAAGGCGCGGATGCGCTCGTGCTTGCTAATTTATTTGAGCGGCACGGGGCGCTGGTCTATGTGGCACGTGATGATGCCCGTATGGCGCGAATGCAAGAGGCGCTCCATTTTTTTACACCCGACATTAAGACCTATCCGCTGCCGGCCTGGGATTGCTTGCCGTATGACCGCGTATCGCCGCATGCGCGGGTGGTGAGCGAACGGGTGGAGACACTTTGCCGGCTAGCGATTGCGAGCGAAAAAAATACGTCAAAGATGCCGTTTATCCTCCTGACAACGGTCAATTCTTTGCTCCAACGCATTCCTCCGCTGGAGCTCTTAAAAGCATCTACTTTTGAGACAAAGCGCGGTGCGACCTTGGAGCGCGATACATTGGTCGAATATCTCGTCCATAATGGCTATATCCGCACAAGTTCGGTCACGGAACCCGGAGAATTCGCACTGCGTGGAAGTATTATTGATATTTTTCCAAGTGGCGCGGAAGAAGGCCTGCGGCTGGATTTTTTTGGGGATACGGTTGAAAGTATTCGTGGGTTTGATCCGCTGACCCAAATTAGCGGGAGTTCGCAAGAAAGTTTATTCCTTTATCCTGCCAGTGAGATTCTTCTTAATGAAAAAACCATTGGAAGTTTTCGATTGCAATACAGAAGCTTATTTGGCGCTGTAACCAATGAAGATCCACTCTATGAAGCGGTATCTGAAGGGCGAAAATATGCCGGGATGGAGCACTGGCTTCCGCTCTTTTATGACAAGCTTGATACGTTATTTGATTTGCTTCCCTCAACGCCATTTGTATTTGACCATCTCACCGATGCCGCGCACGATGAGCGCTTAAAAATTATCGAGGATTACTACCAAGCGCGCCTGGAAACAGGTGAGCGCGGATTATCCGACGGCGTGCAATATCATCCCGTAAAACCGGAGGCCCTCTATTTAAATGCCCAGCAGTGGAATTGGGAATTGGGCTCGCGCGTGAGCTACCATTTTACCCCGTTTACGAGTGCCGCGATGACGGTCAACGATCAGAAAACTTCGACCCATAATGTGAATCTGCAATTTTCTGCCGTTCCGGATTTCTCTGCAGAATCGAAGAAAACGGGAACGAGCGGGATGCAGTTGGTGGCGGATTACTTAAGTGATGCGCCAAAGGATAAGCATCAGCTAATCGCTTGTTTTTCCGAAGGATCACGCGATCGCATCGGGCGGATGCTCAAAGAAATGAAAGTCTCCGGCCATCCCATTCCACTTAAATCCTGGGATGAAACAAAATCTCTGAAACTTGGCCATATTGGCCTTGCGATTTGGCCGTTGGAGAAGGGTTTCACCACGCCTGATACATTGATTTTGAGCGAACAAGATATCCTGGGCGAACGCATCTCTCGTGCCGGCGCATCGCGCAAAAAACGTTCCGAGAATTTTTTAAGTGAGGCGGCATCGTTGACTCCGGGTGAGTTGGTGGTGCATCGCGAGCACGGCGTTGGGAAATTCGAAGGTCTGGAAACACTAACCGTCTCCGGCGAAATTCATGATTTCTTGCGCATTATTTATGATGGCGACGATAAGCTTTATGTGCCGGTCGAAAATATCGATGTCCTTACGCGCTATGGCAGTGAGGAGGGGATAAAGCTCGATAAACTGGGCTCTGCGGCATGGCAAACCCGAAAGGCGCGCCTGAAGAAACGTATCCAAATTGCGGCGGAAGAATTGCTCCGTATTGCGGCTGAGCGGGAACTCCGCGAAGCACCGGAACTCGTGCCCTTAAAAGGCATGTACGAAGAATTCTGTGCCCGCTTCCCTTATGCGGAAACAGAAGATCAGCTCCGCGCGATTGAGGAAGTCGAGGAAGATTTACGTTCTGGCCGTCCGATGGATCGCCTGATTTGCGGGGATGTGGGCTTCGGGAAAACGGAAGTTGCGCTCCGTGCGGCATTTATTGCGATCAGCGCTGCGGAAAATACGGGAAAACCGATACAAGTCGCGGTGATTGTCCCAACGACGCTGCTTTCTCGCCAGCATTATAAGAGCTTCTCCGAGCGTTTTTCTGGCTTCCCCGTGCGTATCCGCCAGCTCTCCAGGCTTGTCTCGAACAAAGAAGCCGCGGCAACCCGTGAAGAGATTAAAAATGGTAGCGTGGATATCATTATTGGCACACATGCCGTGCTCTCAAAACAAATTGAATTCAGTAACTTAGGCCTCCTTATTATTGATGAGGAACAGCATTTCGGTGTAGCACAAAAAGAGCGTTTAAAACAATTGCGTTCGGAAGTGCATATCCTGACCCTCTCAGCGACTCCGATTCCGCGGACGCTGCAAATGTCTTTGAGTGGAATCAAGAGCTTAAGCCTGATTGCAACTCCGCCTGTCGATCGTTTGGCCGTGCGTACATTCGTGATGCCGTATGATCCGGTGATCTTACGTGAAGCGATTCTGCGCGAGCATTATCGCGGTGGCAGGACATTCTATGTTTGCCCTAGAATTAGTGACTTGGCGGATATCTCGGAGAAATTGCGAGAACTCGTGCCGGAAGTAAAAATCGTAACGGCGCATGGGCAATTGTCGGGCACGGAACTCGACGATATTATGAATGCGTTTTATGACGGGCGGTTTGATGTGCTGCTCTCCACCACGATCGTGGAATCGGGTCTTGATATCCCCATGGCGAACACCATTATTATCCATCGCGCGGATCGCTTTGGGCTGTCGCAACTTTACCAACTTCGTGGTCGTGTAGGCCGCGGCAAGGTGCGGGCTTATGCGTATTTGACGACGCCAGTGCGTCATAAACCCACCGATACGGCGTTAAAGCGTTTGGAAGTGATGCAGTCGCTCGATACGCTGGGCGCCGGGTTTAGCGTCGCCAGCCACGATATGGATATTCGCGGTTTCGGAAATCTCGTGGGCGAAGAGCAATCCGGCCAGGTGCGCGAAGTGGGAATTGAGCTCTATCAAGATATGCTTAAAGAAGCGATTGAGAAAGCGCGCCAAGGTAAGGCGGCGGAAGATTTGGCGGGAGCAGCAGAAGGTCAGGATGAGCAATGGAGTCCGCAAATTAACTTAGGCATTTCTGTTTTAATTCCAGAGGATTACGTTGAAGATTTACAGTTACGTTTGGGGCTTTACCGCCGGATTGCGTATCTCACTTCTGAAGCGGAAGTGGAAGGTTTTGCAGCCGAATTGATTGACCGTTTTGGCGCGTTGCCACAGGAAGTCGAACATCTTTTAGCGATTGTGAAACTCAAACAGCTTTGCCGTGCGGGCGGCATTGACAAAGTGGAAACCGGTCCGAAAGGCATGTTAATTTCCTTCCGCAATAATCACTTTAATAACCCCGCAAAACTTCTTGAATTTATTGCGAAAAATGCAAAGTCGGTGAAGCTCCGTTCCGATCATAAATTAGTCATATCCGAAGAATGGGCAAGCTCGGAACAGCGCCTGAAATCCGTCCGGGATTCCGTGTCGTATATTACGAAGTTGGCGGCGTAACTGATTATAATTTAATTAGAAAATAGAAAGCTTATGAAACTAACAGCTGAAGAAATAGCATTGATTGATGAGTTGCGCGCACTGAATCCCGCAAAAGACATTCCGAGCTATAAAACGGCTAGTAGTAGCGTAATATTAGCCGATAAAATTACCGGGATACTGGGCTCTTGGCGTTTTGTTGTCATTCAAAGTTGCCTCTTAAGCGTATGGCTTGTACTTAATATCCTCGCTTGGGTACAGCATTGGGATCCTTATCCCTTTATTCTTTTGAATTTAGCGCTTTCTTTCCAGGCAGCGTATACGGCGCCCGTGATACTCATGAGCCAGAACCGAACAAACCAGGTTGATCGGGAAAAGTTGGAATATTATTACCGCGTGAATCTTAAAACCGAACTCGAAATCGAACTCCTTCACCAGAAACTCGACAAAGTGTTAAAACATCACGCTTTGGATAGAGACAATTAAGCAACGGCTTCAAGTGGGGGAAGGCATAAAAAACACCACCCGCATATCCTTAAACAAACAGCGGGTGGTAAGCAGTCCTACGCGATTTTACCCAATCACCAGCGCCTGCGCCGCCGCATGAATCACCGCGGCAATGCGGACGGTGGATTGGATTCCAAGTTTGCTAATTCCACCTTTCGTGACTTCATGGACGTGCGCTTCGATACACATACCGCAGCCATTAATCGCTGAAACCGCCAGCGCATAAAGCTCAAAATCCACCTTCTCGATCCCAGGCTGGCCGATCACATTCATCCGCAGTTTCGCCGGAAGTTTCAAGAATTCCTTATCGCTCACCATATGCCCGAAGCGGTAATAAATATTATTCATTGCCATGATGGTCGCCGCGGCTTTGGCAGCTTCAACTTCCGCCTCCGATAACGTACCGGCCACTTCCGCCTCCAACGCCTTTATTAGCGTAGGGTTTTTGGTGGCGTAAGCGGAGCTCAGCGCAATCCCGTAAATTTGGTTTTGCGTGAGATCTGCTGCGCCTTCTTGGGTGAGCACCGCGCCAAGGTTCAATTTCGTATCCTTGGCATAGTCTTTGAGTTGTGATTTAAGTTCTTGAATGGTCATACTATTCTCCTTTTTGCTTTTTGGCTGGATTGCTTCGTCGGGTTGTCACCCTTCTCGCAATGACGACCTTTTTTCGTTGCTACATAGGAGGTCGTCATTGCGAGTGAAACGAAGCAATCCAGACTCGGGCTTCTAACTTAGTTTAAGCCACATCTTTCACATCAATCGTCTCATCACCTTTGCTCCAGTTACAGGGGCAAAGCTCATCAGTTTGAAGCGCATCGAGCACGCGTAACACCTCTTTTGGATTCCGACCCACATTGAGGTCCGTCACCATCGCAAAGCGGATGATGCCATCCGGATCCACGATATAGGTTGCACGCTGTGCGACACCTTCGTTTTTATCAATGATACCGAGGGCGGAGGTAAGCTCGCGTTTCACATCAGCAAGAAGCGGGAAAGGAAGATCCTTCAGCTCGTCCTGATGTTTCCGCCATGCCCAGTGGACGAATTCACTATCCGTACTGCCACCCAAAAGCTGCGTATCGCGGTCTTTAAAATCTTCGTTCAACTCACCAAATGCTGCGATTTCTGTCGGACAGACGAAGGTGAAATCTTTCGGGTAGAAAAACACCACCAGCCACTTATTTTTATAGGTTTGATTATTCACCTCGATAAAGACATTATCGATAGTGATGTCTTTCAGCGGCAGGGCTGCCGTTGCTTTAACATTGAAGGTCGGGAATTTATCGCCTACGCCTAACATAGTATTACTCCTTAGATTTAAAGTTGTTGGACTTAGTATGCTCACGCCCTTGGGATTTGAGTCCCATACGGCATGCACATTCTTCTTTAATCGCTTGCGCCCGGATGCCTTGTTCAATAGCCTCCATCGCGCATTGGATAAATTGGGGGTTGTCACTCATAATTGTCTCCGTTTCTATTGCCTTACAATTCTCAGATTATGCCTTAGAGAATGATATGTACAATCTAATGATTTTATGATATCAATAGATATTATCTATAAAAAGGAAAGTTATGAATTTGAGGGATTTACAGTATCTTGTTGCGGTCGCAGACCATTTACACTTCGGGAAAGCCTCCCGGGAATGCCATGTAAGCCAGCCGACCCTTTCCATGCAATTAAAGAAGCTGGAAGATTTCCTGGGCGTGCAGCTTTTTGAGCGCAGCAATAAGAGCGTGATGCTGACCCCCATAGGCGAGAGGATCACGGCTAAAGCCCGGCGGGTTTTGCAAGACAGCCAAGATATACGGGAAACGGCAAGGATGGCGCAGGATCCTTATGCTGGGGATTTTAGGCTAGGCGCGTTTCCGACCTTAGCCCCGTATTTCTTGCCGATGGCCGTGCCTGCGATCCACCGGGCATTGCCCAAGCTCACCTTGTTGCTGGTGGAAGAAAAGACGCCTCTGCTCCTGGAGCGCTTAAAAGCTGGAAGCTTGGATGCGGCGTTTTTGGCTTTGCCGATTGAGGAAGAGGGGCTGGAAACGGTTCCGCTGTTTGACGATCCTTTTATGCTGGCGGTGCCGGAGCATCATCCATTGGCTGCGCGCAAGGAAATAAGTCAGCAGGATTTAAACGGCGAGGAATTATTGCTGCTTGAAGATGGGCATTGCTTGCGAAGCCAGGCGCTTGAAGTATGCAGTTTAGTGGGATCTCAAGAACGTCAGGAATTTCGGGCAACAAGTCTGGAGACCTTGCGCCAGATGGTGGCGACGGGGGTAGGGATAACGCTTATTCCGAAGATGGCGGTGAGGGAAGGCGAGGGAATACGCTATATTCCTTTTGTCGAGCCGATGCCGGTGCGGACGATTGGGTTGGTACGGCGGAAAAATACGGCGCGGGAGGTATGCATTCAGGCCGTGCAAGGGATTGTGAAGGCGATGATGGTTGAATAGGAAGAAGGGAGAAGGCCCCGGAGGGATTGGCTCGTTAGCACTCGCCGTTATTCGGCTTGTTAGCCTCTTAGTCGAACTAAAGTTCTCATCCCAGATACATTATTTTCACTTTTAGGCCGCCCTGTTGGGCTGTTGGCCTAAAACTGAAAATGGCGATCCCGGAGGGATTCGAACCCCCGACCGACGGATTAGAAATCCGTTGCTCTATCCAGCTGAGCTACGGGATCGCATAAACCCAAGCTGCTTAAAAGAAACCTTATGCAGCAGGTTAGGAGTTTGTCACAAGCTATTGAAATAGTTATGTAAAAGAAAATGGTGCCGGATGTCGGGATTGAACTGACGACCTACCGCTTACAAGGCGGTTGCTCTACCACTGAGCTAATCCGGCATATTCTTCAAAAGTGTGCCATAGCGTATATCGTTATTGGCCTCCGAAATCAAGCTTTTTATCTCCTAAAGCGAAAACGCTTTATAGTTTTGCAAACTGAACGCCGGCAGACAATTCCACTCCCGCCGCCTTTGCTAACCTATCACAGAACCCTGTAATGAAGCATTTTTGTGGCCCAGTTAAACAAATAATTTTCTTTAGTTCGCACTGGCTTTCTTTAAAACGGCAAAGAGCATTTTCGCCCCGAATAAGCGCATGGGCGCTATCGGCCATATCAAAGAAATGCCGGAGGCTTGAGGTGTCCCTGAGCTCTTTATAAAGATTGGTTTTCTGGAATGTTTTCTCGGCCAGATACACCGCATTATGCCGCGCCGCTGTTTCGAGAGGAACAAGGGCTTGGATTGCGCTTGAGAGGTTATTCGAGCGAAACCAGCTATCAACGGATTTCAGTTCCTGAATATGCAAGGAAGGATTAAGCCGGTCGATTTGTGCATCATCCCGCTCCCCATGCAAGGCCGCCGAAAAGTAGCTTGAACGTAAGGCATAGCTTTGGCAAATTCCCTGACGGATGTAATGAGGAAGTGCCTGGATTTCTAACTCAGACAGCGGGCGTATCTCCGTCCGGCCTTGGATGGTGGCAAGCATAAGATCCGGGCGAAGTTCTCCCGTTTTGGAATCAAAGCAGGAAAGGGCAATCGTGCGCCCAAGCTCCTGCACGAGCGGGCCTTTACCCGTTGGGCCAAAATCAAGTGCCGCGGTGATGGTAACGTGGTTGGTTTTCGGATCACGTTTCGCAAAAACATTGTTCGGCTTAACATCGTTATTCAAGAGGCCTTGAGGCAAATCCTTTTCGATAGCGTGAAGCGCATTTTCGTTCTGGCTCACCTGATTCATGATCGCTTGCACATCCCCACGCCGGATGCCTGCAGCAAATCCTTGTGCCAGAGGGTCGTTCGCCGGTAATTTATCTGCAAGCTCTTTGAAATAAGTGTCAAGATCCATGCTCTCCAACAACGAAGGAGTGATCCGGAAGGTGTCGCATAGTAACGCGAAGCAGTTTTTCATGGAGTGTGGGTTATCGGTAGCACCCGTGATTCCTGAGGGAATGTGATTCAAAAGCGGAGCAAGTCGTCCAAGAGTGCCGATATAACGCCCAATGGCGTGCATCGCATGGGTATCAATAGTCTCAAGGATGTTTGGCTCTACATATTCGCTAAGCGTAATGGTCTGGCCTTGCAATTCTTCGGGGACGCTATCGTTTCCAATTCTTTTAGGCATGGTGGTGTAACGTTTCCCAGGAGATTTTGCGTAGGTGCGAGGGCAGGGAATGCCATGAAAACGCGCGGCTTCCGTGGTAAAGGTAGAAAGGGGAATATTGTCTCCATTTCCGAGTTTAGAAATTTTTCCAAAGAATTTATGGCCATCCTCTGCGTGGAGGATGAAAGGAAAACTGAGCCTTCCTGCAGCGACGGGCTCAATTTTTTTGACCTTTATTTGGTATTTTTCAGAAAAAAGTTGTCTGACGCGAGAATTAGTTAGAAATGTATGTGTACCCATCGTGTTTATTCGCTTTCGTAAGAGTTGCTTGCATAATTGGAGCTCCGGCAAAATCATTTGCCGGAGTGACCCAAAAAGTTTCTGTTATTTATTAGTTGCTGAGTAAGGAAATCGCCGATTCGGGCTTGCATCCATAGTGGGTTGCCATTTCCTGAACGACCTCTTCGGGCGGTTTGCCATATCCCCAGGCAAGAATTGTCCCATATTCCTCTGCCCTGAAATTCCCTTGCTTCAACGCTTGTTGAAAGGCGGGAAGGCGGTCTGCACGGATACTTACATAGAAGTAAAAGTCGGTACCTTTCTCATTCGATGAAGTCAGGTAGACAACCGTAGAGGTTTTCTCCGCAAAGATTTTTTGACTGATGTTGAGCATAAATTACCGTCTTATGCCTGCATCTGGAGCCGTATAGGGCAAACGGTTTTGCACTGAGGCGGCAGCTATACAAAGCTGAGTAAGTGCATCCTGAAGCTGTTGAGTCCTTTCGGGAGACAAATGGTGATTTCCCTGTTGGCCAACTAATGCCGCTATGGTGTTAGCAGCTCTTACGAAATCGATGTCCGTTGCCACTGCCTGAATTTCTGCTTGCGTCACACGCCCCACACCGGGAGGCGTTTGGTTTTCAGAAGAAACGGTATTCGTAGCTTTGTCTGCACGTGTATGGTTAATCGCATGGCCTTGACCAAAAAAGGCAAGCTGCTGCTCAACTCCTTGGGCGGTTAAGCGCTGACGAAGTTCAGGGCCTGTATCCGCTGCGGTATGGCCTGTAAGAATCACTTTGCCAGGGAATTCTTTGGCAAGTGCTTCGTACGGCTTTCCATCGCTATCACGATCCGGGAAGATGTCGAAATCCCCAATAATCCGGGCTATTTTTCCGGATTCCAAACCTTTTTGGATGGCGTTGATTTCTCCGCTTTGTCCACGGCAGCTATACATCACCAGCGTCGTGCCAGGCTTCATCGCATTAACAACGCTGTCATTGATAATGCCGGTTGTGCCGGGATTAAGGGCAAGATTCACGGATACCACATCGGCTTGGGCAACAGCTTCTTCAATGCTTTTTGCATGCCCTGCGCCAATTGCTTTCGCATCACGTTCGCTGAAATTCCTTCCCCAGCCAACAACATTCATTCCACGGGCTTTAGCATGCTTTGCAGAGAGGCCAGCACTTGTGCTGGTCATTCCAATAAATGCAACGGTTTTGCCTTCCAGGCTTTCATGATTTTGGTAAGGGGCAAGTTTATCAGATGCAAACGTACTTTTTGCAATATCTTGTCTTACCGTATAAAGCCCAACGCCAAATTCCTGATCAAGCGCCTTCCAGGTGGAATTGACGGTTTCTTGGGTATTAAAGCCTGGCATGTTGGAAACGCGGATCCCGCGTTTTGCTGCTTCAGCCAAAGGAAGATTATTGACTCCACTTCCCATGCGATCAAAACCGTTCGTGACATATTGTGCCACTTCGGCTTCGACTTTTTTCGCAGCAACGACAAGTCCGATGCGGGATGGTTTACCCGATGCGGTTGCAAGACGATCAAGACTCTCGATTTTACTCGTAATTTCGGAAGTCGTAATTGCAGGCTGATAGCTATAAATGAATTGGCCTTTTTGAAGCCCTTTCATATGCTCAGTCGTAACTTGACCTGCGACAAACACACCTCCTTTATCTTCAACCATTTTCCGGATGTCGGTTAAATCTTCTTCATATCCCTTATCACCAAGCGGCTTCTGAGCTCCGCCCGCCCATTCTGCTTGGAGGATAATAAGATGGTCTTTATCGGATTGATAAATAGGTTTCTCGTTGGTATTGGCTGCCGCTTGACGAGCAAGCAAGAATTCGGGATGCTCTTGGCGTAGCACCGCTGCTTTAGCAACGTCATACGCATAATCCAGGCATTTGGTCAGTTTCTCGATATCCGCTGCATCGCGTACACCGCCCATCCAGAAACGAATATCACCCGGAGTGCCAGGGTAGGCATTCATGTTATCCGCAGCATCCATGCCTTCGACATGCGTACCATCGGCAAGTGTAATGCCTTCACGGCCTAAAAAAGCTTTCGTAGCAGCAACAATGGCGGCTTTTTTATCCGTTGGGATTTCAGTGTCTTTTAGTTCGAGCAAGGCCGTTGCACGTGAACGGCGGGATTCATCAGCCACGGCGAATTTAAATCGGTTATTGGAGGCAAGCCATTGCTCGATGATTTCATAATTTTGATGCGAACGTTCGATAACTGTATCGAGATCACCAATCTTTTCTTTTCCGCGTTGGAGGGCATAAATCCCTTCCATTAACGAGCGGACATCTAGCGTATTGATAACCGGTCCCATGCTATCAGTTTCCGCATCGTATAATCCTTTGCCAAGCTTCCGTTTTCCTTCTCCCGCATTTTCTGCAAGGCGGTGGATGGTATCAACAGCCAGATAACCGGGCGTATTTTCAATGCTAGTAACGGCTTCGGGCATTAAAGACATAACTCCATACATCGAAGGGCCACCCAAGGCTTTCTGGAGTGGTGTAAAGATGTTTGCTAGTTTAATAGGGAAATACTCAGACCCGATCCATGATGTTCCATCAATAATAATATGGCGATTTTCGGGGTCTTTTGCTTTCCAATTTTGAAGATTTTTGATGTCCTGCTCATTTAAGCGTGTGCAGCCGGTAGTTTCATTCCCCACCGCAACAACGTAGTTTACGCCTTGTTTCTCAAGTTCTTCTGCGCTTGGAATAACGCCTTCAGCTGACGAGAAAACAATATTCTGGCTGCAATCACCAACCGTTGTTGCTTTATAGCTCTCAACAATATCCTTTGCCCAGGTTTGACGGAAATGGCCCGCCTGGGGCTTCGTGTTGGGATTCGGGGTATCCAGGAACACCTTTTTCGTAGGGTCAAGCAATGCTTTGCAATGGGCAGTAAATCCAGCATGTCCGCCGCCATTGACGATTCCGAGTTTATGATCTTCCGGGAGGTCTAAATAATTATGTATTTCCGCCATCAGATCATGGACGGCCACTAAACCAAATCCTGCCCGGTGCATAAATTGTTGGATATCCGCAAGGCTTTTGGGCGTCCCGCAGGCCACATATTTTTCTAATATTTTAGGATCAAGAAGACGATAACGTTGTTCGATGGCTTCCGGCGCATAATAATCCAGTATCCACTTTGTCCGTTCCTGTTCATAAAGCCGTTCCTCCACCGGATCGCTCTTTAATCCCGCAATTGCAATAGGGCCTACGCCAAAATGCGTGTTGCTTGGGCGCTCTGGCCGTGTGACGCTAAAAGAAGTTGAGCGAATAGATGGCGCGTCTGTAGTAATGCTAGGCTGTTGTTTAAGTTCAGTTGCTTTTGACATGATAAATACCCGATGCTGTCATTGTAAAAAAATGGCGGAAAAGCGTAGAAAAACTACTTCCCCGTAGTAACCCTCAGTTGGCGAAGTATAAAAGTATATATGTGAAAGTTTTTTTACAGTCTGATTTTTTTTTATCCCCATTATTTTGCCGATAAGCACTTTTTGATCTACTTTCGCACTTGCCTGTAGAAGGGGGGTGTTGTATAACTAAAAGTCCCGTAAAATAACGGGTTTCGAGGGTGTTTTGTACTAAATATAACCCGCTGAATTAAAAGAATTATAGAGACGCAAGAGAAGATCCGTGAGCACAAATCAAACCGCTGAAATTCTGCCGATTACTATTGAACAGGAGATGAAAAACTCCTATCTCGATTATGCGATGAGTGTGATCGTAAGCCGCGCCATTCCTGATGCGCGGGATGGTTTGAAACCGGTGCACCGACGGATTCTCCACGCGATGAACGAATCAGGATGCGACTGGAATCGTCCATTTAAGAAATCTGCTCGTATCGTCGGTGAAGTGATGGGTAAATACCATCCGCATGGTGATAGCGCGATTTATGACTCCTTAGTACGGATGGCACAGGATTTCTCATTGCGTCTCCCACTTATTGATGGCCAGGGTAACTTTGGCTCAATGGATGGCGATTCTCCTGCGGCGATGCGTTATACGGAATCTAGGCTCGCCAAATCAGCGCATAAGCTGCTGGATGATATCGATAAAGATACCGTCAGCTTCCAGCCAAACTATGATGGCTCTGAACGTGAACCGATCGTACTTCCTGCCCGTTTCCCGAACCTCCTGGTTAATGGTGCTGGTGGTATTGCGGTGGGTATGGCAACCAATATCCCGACCTTTAACTTAGGCGAGGTGATCGATGCGACTTGCGCGATCCTTGATAATGCGGGCATCACGGCTGAGGAGCTATTAGAGATCATTCCTGGCCCGGATTTCCCAACCGGTGGCGTGATTTTAGGACGTACCGGCAGCGCAACGGCGGTGACAAGCGGCCGTGGCTCCGTGATTATCCGTGGAAAGGCCGAGATCGAAGATATTGCGAATGACCGTCAGGCCATCATCATTACCGAAATTCCTTACCAGGTGAATAAGGCTAAAATGATTGAGCGCTTTGCCGAACTTGTACGCGAGAAGCGGATTGAAGGCGTTGGCGATTTGCGGGATGAGTCCGATAAATCGGGCGTCCGAGTGGTGGTTGAGCTTAAACGCGGCGCGAATGCTGAAGTGGTCCTAAACCAGCTTTACAGCTATAGCCCGCTACAAACCAGCTTTGGCGTAAATATGTTGGCGCTCGATTTGGGTCGTCCTCGTCTCATGAATGTCAAGGAAGTCCTTGAATCCTTTATCAATTTCCGGGACGAAGTCATCACCCGCCGGACGCATTTCCTGCTTACCAAAGCTCGGGAAAAGGCCCATATTTTAATCGGCCTTGCAATGGCGGTGGCGAATATCGATGAGGTGATCAAAATCATCCGTAGCTCTCCGGATAGCACTGAAGCCCGTACACGCCTGATGGAACGGGATTGGCCGGCGGAAGATGTGTCTCCGCTGATTGCACTGGTAGCCGATAACAATAATAAGGTCATCAATGGCCGCTGCTACTTTACCGAAGCCCAGGCGCGTGCGATCCTCGAGATGCGTTTGGCGCGTTTGACCGGCTTGGAGAAAGAGAAAATTGACGGAGAACTCAAAGAGTTAGCCGCCGAAATTAGCGATTATCTGGACATCTTGGGGTCACGTGAGCGCCTTTATGGCATCTTGCGCCAGGAGCTTATTGAAGTTAAACAAGAATTTGCAACGCCTCGCCGTACTGTCTTTGAAGCTAACGAATTTGAAGCGGATATCGAAGATTTGATTGCGAAAGAAGATATGGTCGTAACCGTAACGATGGCCGGCTATATCAAGCGCGTTCCGCTTTCGACCTATCGTGCCCAACGTCGCGGCGGTAAAGGCCGTTCAGGCATGGCGATCCGGGATGAGGATATCACCACGAAAGTGTATGTGGTTAATACCCATACGCCGGTACTGTTCTTCTCGAATATCGGTAAGGTATATAAGTTAAAGGTGTATAAGTTACCGCTGGGGAACCCGCAATCCAAGGGCCGGGCGCTGGTGAATATCTTCCCGCTCGCCTCTAATGAGACGATTACCAACATCATGCCGATGCCTGAGGACGAAAATACCTGGGATAATTTGAGCATGCTGTTTGCCTCTTCCCAAGGGAATATCCGCCGTAGCGATATGGCAGATTTCAAACGCGTTCAAAGCAACGGGAAAATCGCAATTCGCCTGGATGACAGCGATGCGCTCGTGGGCGTACGTGCCGCATCCGACGACCAGCATATCTTACTCGCTGCCAAAAACGGGAAATCCATCCGATTCCCTGTCACAGGCTTGCGTGTTATTAAAAGTCGGACCTCCGATGGGGTGCGCGGCATGACCTTAGAAGGCGATGACCGTGTGATTTCCATGACCGTCTTGGAGGGCCGTGAAGTCGATATTGAGACGCGGGAGAAATATCTGCGTATTCCAGTAGAATTACGTGCGAAAATCAGTGACTTGCTAAGCCAAGATGAGCTGGATCAGGCAACGCTTGATACAGTGTTCAAAGAAGTTCAGACTGAGTTATCGCGTGAAATCGTACAAAACCTCGCAAAAGGTGAGCAATTCCTGCTAACCTTGACCGAGAATGGTTACGGGAAACGGACGTCTTCCTATGAATACCGGATTACCAACCGCGGAGGGAAGGGGATTGTGAATATCGTGACCTCTGCCCGGAACGGCAACGTGCTTGCGAGTATGCCAGTGTTTGAGACGGATCAGATCATGTTGATCACCGACAAAGGTAAAATTATCCGCACGCCGGTACATGATATCCGTATCGCCGGTCGTAATACGCAAGGTGTAACGATCTTCCGTACTGCAAGCGATGAGAAGGTGGTTTCTGCAACCCGCGTGAAGGCCAATGCCCAGGAAGAAGACGCTACCGATGATTTAGAAGGGGCGGAGGGCTAAGCCCCTTTCCCTCTTGTCTTATAAGAATGCAAAAAAGCCCTGCCAGCGCCCTGTTGGTAGGGCTTTTTGTTTTACAGCCCTCTCGAAGATGATTCAGCTTTGCCGGTTATGGATCAAATTCGCCTTTATGTATAATGGGATAAAAATGTTTTATTCCGTAGGATCATCTAAGTAAACGAAGTTAGAGAAAGGGGGAAACATGTCAAAAGAAAGCAGTAGCGGCGAAAAAGCATCCTTAAGGGAAAAGGAAGAATCATTTTACGAAAGGATTTTTCTAGGATTCAACGTCCTCCATAAACAAGAGCCCGAAGGCGTAAACAACTATATTATTGAATACCCCTATAGGAAAATAATGGAAGTCTTATCCGGAACACTTAAAGGAACTTGCGGTGTGACGGATTCTTTAGGAAATAAAAAACCGGTAATAAGTTATACAGAAGGAAAGGAGGGCATTCTTCTTACTCCCAGTGATTTAGAAAAAATTACCAAAAGCGGATTAAAATTCAAAGCAACGGGGAGTTCTGTTACGTTTTTTTCATTGGATGTTAGCCAGGATACCTATAATTCTTCACACCTTCAAAGTGTTCAAGAACCAGAGACAAAGGAAAAGGCAGAATCGTTTTGCGAAAGAATTTTCCTAGGCTTCACTTTTCAATATACTGAAGAACCAGAAGGTACAAAGAATTATATTGTAAAATACCCTTTAAAGAAAGTAATAGAAGTCTTATCTGCAGCCGTTTGGCAAATTTGCGATGTGGGTGATTCTTTAGGAAATATGAAGCCGGTAGAAAGCTATACAGAAGGAAAATTTGGAATCCTCTTTAGCTCCAATGATTTAGAAAAAATTTCAAAAAGTACTATGAAATTCAAAGCAATGGGGGTTTCTCTTACGTTCGAGGCTGAGGATGTTAGGCAAGAAATTGTTAATAGCCTGCCGAGTCATCATATTACTCATTAACCCTGCTAAAGAAGGGAGAGAGTAGACAACAAAAAAGCCCGGGAAAAATCCCCGGGCTTTTTCTGATTCCAATGTGGCTCAAATTATGAGCGGGTATTGGTGCTTTCGCTTTCATCAACTGGCAAACCGCGAGCTTGCAAATTTTCCAGGGTGTCAGCTTTGAAAGTACGGATTTGTTCTTTCGCAATGCCAGCTTCAGCAGCAGCAGAAGCTACTTTTTCAGCGCCTTTGCACTCAGCATCTTGGCAGAAAATCACTACAGACGCTTTTGGAGCAGAAGCAACCAGGTCACGCAATGCTTGTGGAGCAATTTCTCCAGCTGGAGCATTTACAGCACCTTGAAGGCGAGCTTGAGCAAAGCTTTGAGCATCGCGGGTGTCAAGGATTACAAGGCCGTTCGCTTTGTTGTCGAACAGAGCAACGAGTTGCTCTTCTGTCAAAGCAGCATCAGCTTTCGCAGCGTCAGCAGCTGGAGCTGCAGCAGCAGTCTCTTCAGCTTTAGCTTCAGTTGCTTTAGCTTCTTCAGCAGCAGCAGTTTCTTCAGTTTTTGCATCAGCAGCAGCATCGGTGCCTTCAGCAGCAGCGGTTTCTTCACCGGCCGTTGCAGTACCTTCAGCTTGAGCTTGTTGATCAGCCGCCGCTTGATCTTCTGCTTTTTGGTTAGAACTTACTTTAGCCAATACAAAAGCCAAAACTACAACTGGCACGGCCAACGCTAAAAATTTACGCATAGAAAACTCCTTTGATTATAAGAAAATGTATAAAACCCCATTTCCCGCCACTAACTGGGCCGTGCCCAAAGCGAAAAACACTTTTAATTATGTCGGCGACAATAAGAGTCTCTATAGCAATTGTCAACGGTAAATTACGGAAATTCACGAGAAAATACGATTTCATGCCCCGAAGACAAACTCTGGTTGAAATGGTAGCCGCCTCTGTCAAAGCGTAGGATAGCATCGAGCGAGTCTATCCGATTTCGGATGATATAGTCCGTCATCATTCCTCTCGCCCGTTTTGCAAGGAGCCCAATGGTCTGAAATTTGCCATTTCGGTGCTCTTTAAAGCTCACTGTAATGACCTTTCCGTTTACTCTTTTGGGTTGTAAGCTAGCGAAATATTCTTGAGACGCCAGATTAAGAAGCAAATCGCTTCCACTTGTTTTTAAGGCCTCGTTCAACTTACAAGTGATTTTCTCCCCCCAAAATGTATAGAGATTTTTCCCTTTTGGGGTTGGAAGGGGAGTTCCCATATCCAAACGGTAAGGCTGGATGAGGTCGAGCGGGCGCAATACGCCAAAGAGCCCTGAAAGGATCCGCAAATGCTGTTGGGCATAAAGAAAGTCGTCTTTCGTGAAGCTTGCCGTATCTATATTGGCATAAACATCCCCTTTAAAGGTGAGTAAGGCCTGCTTAGCGTTATCGTTACTAAAAGGAGGGGAAAATTCCTGATATCGGCCTTTATTAAGCTTCGCAATGGCAGGGCTGACATGCATAAGCTCGGCAAGCTTTTTCTCGGAGAAGCCTTTAAGCTTGCCTGCCAGCTGGGTTGCTTCTTCTATATATGTGGGCATAGTTGCCTCGATTATAGGAGAGGGGCTGGCGGTATCGAGTTTCTTGGACGGGGAGATAATGAGGAGCATCTGCGCTTCCTTTCTTGCAATTGTAAGGGTTATTTCTATAATACAGCCTCCGTTTGAACCGTAAAGTAGGTATTATCGATGATCCCCCGTTATTCTCGCGAAAAGATGGTCTCCATATGGGAGCCTGCGAACCGTTTCCGTATTTGGTTTGAGATCGAGGCCCATGCCTGCGATGCGCTGGCGGAACTTGGGGTGATTCCGAAAAAAGATGCGGAAACAATCTGGAAGAACGCACCAAAGGCCTGGACGGATGCGGATATTGCGAAGATTGATGAGATCGAACGTACCACCAAACATGATGTGATTGCCTTCCTAACCCATTTGGCCAGCTATATTGGCGAAAGCAGCCGTTTTGTGCATCAGGGGATGACGAGTTCCGACGTGCTGGATACCTGCCTTTCGGTACAGTTGGCACAAGCCGCGGATATACTATTAGAAGATATGGACCTCCTTTTGGCGGCGCTTAAAAAGCGTGCTTATGAGACAAAAGATATGGTCTGCATGGGCAGAAGCCACGGGATCCACGCGGAGCCCGTGACGTTTGGCCTGAAATTCGCTCGCTTTTATGCCGAGATGCACCGAAACCGGGAGCGCTTGGTAGCCGCGCGCAAAGAGATTGCGACTTGCGCGATTTCTGGGGCGGTGGGGACTTATGCTAATATTGATCCCTATGTTCAGGAATATGTAGCGAAGAAATTAGGATTAACGTCTGAGCCTGTCTCGACTCAAGTGATTCCAAGGGATCGCCACGCAATGTTCTTTGCAACATTGGGGGTGGTTGCGAGTTCTATAGAGAATATCGCCATCGAATTCCGCCACTCTCAGCGCACGGAAGTGCTGGAAGCGGAAGAGTATTTCTCGCCAGGACAAAAAGGAAGCTCGGCAATGCCGCATAAGCGCAACCCTGTGCTGACCGAGAACTTAACCGGCCTCGCGCGCCTGGTACGGGGATTTGTAACCCCAGCTTTAGAAAACGTGGCGCTTTGGCATGAGCGGGATATTTCCCATTCTTCCGTGGAGCGGATGATTGGCCCAGATGCGACTGTAACACTGGATTTTGCGCTTGCGCGACTTACAAATGTGGTAGAAAAGTTGGTCGTATATCCTGAAAATATGGAGAGAAATCTCAATCAGTTGGGCGGATTGGTATTTTCGCAGCGCGTGATGCTGGCGCTTACCCAAAAAGGCGTGTCGCGGGAGGATTCTTATCGTCTCGTGCAGCGTAACGCTATGAAAGTATGGGAGAAAGGGGCGGATTTCTTGGCTGAGCTCAAAGGTGATGCAGAGGTGACGGCAGCCTTAACTCCGGATACTCTCACGAGCCTTTTTGACCTGAAATACCATACAAAGCATGTGGATACGATTTTTAAGGCCGTGTTTGATAAATAATAAGGAAAAACAACCGTGCTGAAACTATTAACACTATTGCTAGCGTTGACGATAAGTAATGCAACTTACGCCTATGAATTCCCGCCTTCTAATGTACCGCAAGCAGAATCTGAGGCAATGCTCCAACAGCTATATGGTAATTGGACTACCTTTGCGCTTCCCGATAAAAACAGTGGCTTTAAAACATTGCAGCAGCTGATGAAAGAAGGAAATCGAACATTTAGTGTTACCCTCAATAAAAACATTCTTCTTATGGAAGGAGAAATTCAAGGCGGATGCAAAGGGCCGAAATATATCTTCTTTGATAATGGTCTAACCAAAGAAAAAGTTGAGAAGGAAATTGGAGGGTTAGGAATAAAACCTGATGATAAAATTTATCGTTTTATGGCAATCTGTGAGAATGAAGAGAACGGAGCGGGGCTAATGGCTTTACGGTTAAATAGCCAATACCTTGCGTTGATGGCTCGACATGGCGAGTTATTTGCTATTTTACATAAGTGATTTTAGGTTGTTTTACCGAAAAACCTTTGCTTATGGGTCACTCAAGGCAAGTATACATGCCTTGACTCTTCACTTAGCCCTTTGTATATCAATAGTTAATCGATTAAGAGTACTAGAGGTTTATGTCAGAAACACTACCACAGATTGCCATTATCGGAGCAGGCCATATCGGCCGTCTGCTCGCAAAACGCCTTGTGCTGGAGGACGGACTTCCCGTTATCCTCTTTAACCGCGCAGGCTCTTCAAGCGAAGCCGCGATTCGCGAAGAGGTGGAAGCGGTAAATGCCCAAGCGCGTACACACGGAACCGATGCCTGGATTACGCTTAGCTTTAATCTTGCGGATATCAAACAATGCCGGGTAATCCATTATGTTGCGGGAGCTGCACGTCAGGCAGGAGAAGAGCGTAGCGCGCTGATGACAAAAAATGCACATATCGTTGACCAGTTCATCCCTCCGATTTTAGCGGCGAACCCGAATGCGATGATTATCAATGCGGCAAACCCGCTCGATATGCTGACACGCTATATCTATGAATGTGCCCGAAAACACGGAGCGGAAAACCGTGTGATTGGGATGGGTTCCTCGCTTGATACCAGACGTTTCTTGGAGATTACCGAACAATATTTAAGCGCTATGGGCAATGATTTTGCCGATACGATGGTTGAAGGTGCTTATGTGATTGGCGAACACGGGCCAACCATGACGCCGATTTTCAGTAAGGCAACTATCCAGGGTAAGCCGTTTACCGAAATATTTAACGAGAAGCAAATCGCTGAAATTACGGAACGCACGCGTAACCGCGGAGCGGAGATTATCCAGGAAACCGAGCATTCGGATGTTGCAGGGCCTGCGGGGCGCTTGCGCGACATGACGCTCGTCGTTACACGGGGCGAAGAGCATTTAATCCCATGCTGCCTAAGGCTTGAGAGTGGCGTATTTATGGGCGTCATGGGGAATTTCTACAAAGGCAAAGTGAAGCCGGTATTGCTTGATATTTCGCCAAAAGAACTGCAAGGCGTGCATAAGAGCTTAGAAAAGCTCGCCGCCGAGTGGGAAGGGTTTAGGAACGCTTAGGAAATATTGCAGTGTTTGCATGGATTTTTCGAGTCACGACGATGGTGGCTATTAGCAGGAAAGGCGAGTGGAATTTCTATTTCTTGAAAGTGTGATTCATATCCCGAAATTTTTTCTAGATCGGTAAAACTAAGTAAAATAGCCTTTTTTCCTCCCAAGTGGCGTACAACTGTCTTCTGGTTTCCCTTAGAATCAGCCACTCCGCACACTCCTAGCAGTGCATTGGATAATGTGTTTAGTGTGCCTTTACTGTGGTGTTCTATCATATAATTTCCTTCCCCATTTAGGTTCTCTCTGTATTCGACAGTAAACCCAGGAAATACCCTTTCACAAAAGACTTGCCCCTTTTCCCTTGTCCAAGGTTCCTTTACATCTTCCCTTACATCTTGGAATTTTTGAGATTTTGACATGATGTTTTCCCTTGTAATACATTCATTTACTATTATTAAGTCAGGGAACATTTGCTTTCTATTCCTTTGTAAGAGGAATTAGCTTCAAGTAGCATTGCTAATTCCTCCATTTACCCCTAAAATGGCCAACCTTAGAGGAACTAACAGGAGAATTTGATGTCCCCCCTTATCCATATCATTGGCGGCGGTTTAGCCGGAACGGAAGCTGCATGGCAGGCTGCCGAAGCCGGGTGCCGCGTGGTTATCCATGAAATGCGCAATGGTGAACGCAAGACGGAAGCGCATCATACCGATGGATTGGCAGAGCTGGTATGCTCAAATTCGTTCCGTTCGGATAACGTCAACGCTTCGGCAATTGGATTGCTGCATGAAGAAATGCGGCGGATGAATTCGCTTATTCTACGATCAGCAGATGAGCATAAAGTTCCCGCAGGCGATGCGCTGGCGGTGGATCGGGATGCATTTTCTCAAGCGGTTCAGGCTGCAATTGAAAGCCATCCGAATATTGAAGTGGTGCGTGAAGAGATCAATGAACTTCCGCCAGCTTCCTGGGGATCTACGATCATTGCGACCGGGCCGCTGACTTCGGCTCCGCTCGCGCAAAGTATTATCGCGCATACCGGCGAAGACCAGCTTTCGTTCTTTGATGCGATTGCGCCGATTATTTACAAGGATTCGATTGATTTCACTAAAGCGTGGTTCCAGTCGCGCTATGACAAAATGGGGCCAGGAGGGACGGGCAAGGATTATATCAACTGCCCGCTGGATAAAGAGCAATATCTAGCTTTTATTGATGCACTCATGACCGGTGAAAAAACGGAATTCAAAGAATGGGAAAAGAACACACCGTATTTTGACGGATGTTTGCCAATCGAAGTGATGGCCGAGCGAGGAGTGGAGACGCTGCGCTTCGGACCAATGAAGCCGGTAGGACTCACGAATCCCCATAGCCCAGAAAAACAATACGCCGTGGTGCAATTACGTCAGGATAATAAACTCGGCACACTGTATAATATTGTCGGCTTCCAAACAAAATTGAAATGGGGAGAGCAGCAACGTATCTTCCGGACGATTCCAGGACTCGAGAATGCAGAGTTTGCACGGCTGGGCGGGATTCACCGCAATACCTTCATCAATAGCCCGAAATTGCTAGATGGCTCGCTTCGTTTGAAGAGCTTACCGCATATCCGTTTTGCAGGGCAGGTGACGGGTGTAGAAGGCTATGTCGAAAGTGCCGCGATTGGACTTTTGGCCGGACGGTTTGCTGCGTATGAGGCATTGGGTGTGAGCGCATTCACGCCGCCAGCCGAAACGGCGCTGGGTGCGCTGTTATCGCATATTACCGGTGGTCATAGGAGCGATGAGGCAGATAAGAATTCCTTCCAGCCGATGAATATCAATTTCGGCCTCTTCCCGCCCTTGGAAAAAAAGAAAGGGCAGGGGAAGAAGGACCGGAAAGAGGCGTATACAGCCAGGGCGCTGGAGGTGCTGGCACGGGGTTAGATTCCGCGTTTTTGGCAGACATCTTCCATAAGAATATTGTAAACATTTGGACAAACCTTCTTAAGGTCTGGAATAGTATCAACAAGATGAGCTAATTTTTCCATAGGAATTGCATCTTCAGGATATGCAGACAGTCTAAAGCGATAAATTTGTTCTGACTCTGTTCCAAGCCTTCTCTGTAGAAGTTCTGTATTGGGTGTAGATTTACAAAATTCTATCTTTTCTTCTGCATTCGTATAAAAATCTGCATTCTGAGCGCATAATGCTCGAGCTTTTGGGATGTTAAGTTCTGCTTTTTTTACCCATGGATATTTCATCTCTATAGGGTCATATTCAAGAAAAGTTTTTTCACATTCAGTGGTTGCTGCTTCTAAGCGAGTATTATAGTGAGGCGCGTTGGTGACTTCTAGAAGCAAGGGGACATGACGCTCCTCTGGAACGTTGCAGCCACCTACTTTATCCGCAATGGCGGATAAAAGTTGTCTGAAATGTGTTAATTCGTGGAGTAAAACACGGGGGGTGAGTTGGGAAGCATAACTTTTGCTAATCCCAATATTTTTATTAGCCACCAACTGCCCAAAACGATTATTCATAAATTCGGAATAATGCGCTTGTCCGTCTTCACGATTCTGCTCTTCGTAAATTAAGATATTTTTCCCTACGCGTAAGAATTTTGTTAACAATGAAAATCCCAATTCAGACTCTGTAAGAGCAATAAAGGCATCTTGAATGTTTTTAATAAGCTGGGGATCCTCCTTCGCCCAGGGTGAAGTATGAAGCGGTCGATGAAAATCATCGATGAGCTTACGCATTACGCTGGTTCGAATTCTCGCAATAGTTTCTTCAGAAGGTGGAAAAATGAAGGATGAAGACGCCTGGGGAGCAGGTATATGCTCTGCTACAGAAGCAGGCGTGGTGGGTTTTAGAGCTTCAACTACTTTTGCTTCCGCAGCCTTTGCCGCATCACGTTCCTTCGCAAGCGCAATAATCTTCTCGCGATTGGCTTCTTTTTTCGCCTTTCTTTCCTCTGCATTCTTTGCTGCTTTAGGATCGTAACCCAATGTTTTCAAGATAGGAGAAACTACCATTTGATAAAATGTAGGAGCAACCCTTGCCAACTGAAGAGTTCCAGCAGCAAGATTTAGAGCTGGATCAGCAGGTTGATGATTCTTCTGTGCGCCTGGTTGTGATGGAGTAATGCTGGTCGAGTTTTTCATAAGCTTATATTCCTCGTTCTGGGCAAACGTCTTTCATCAGTTCCTTGTAAAGTTCCGGGCAGACAATTTTAAGGGCTTTTCCTCCCAAAATTTGTGTGAGGTAAGCGGTTTGTTCTTTTGGTATAGCATCCGGAGAGTAAGCTTCTAATGCATCATCATATCTTTGTTTAACTACAGTTAGCATTGATGATTTTAAATCTTCCACGCTTCTTCCATTACATGCAGCAATAGCCTCATTAAGTGTAACCGCAGGAAGCCCTTCAATCTGATTTACAACGTTGCGGCATATCTCTCGGATATTATTAGACGCTAAAAGCTCTGCCCAATTTGTGTCTCTTACTGCAACGTCACATTCGTCAGTAGCTTCTTCTATCTGAGGGCTATAGTGGGCAGATTTTTCTGGTTTAGAAGTGAGTGGATTTTCTTTTGCGATATTGCACCCGCCTATTTTATCTGCAATTTGCCTCTGACTTTGCACAAAATGGACAAGCTCATGAAGGACGTTAGTGGGTTGGATGTTCTGGACATCGCTATCGATCAGTAGGTAATGAGAAACTGTGTCCGGGGTCTTTTCTGTTTTACCATAAACATACTTCCCAAAGGGTTGTTGCCCTTTGATGAGATCAAGCTTCATAACGACAATACGGTTTCCAACTTCAAGGAATTTGCTTAACATCGAAAGCCCTATTTCGGACTCTTTTGCAACTCCTTCCAAAGCATCTGCAATTTTTTGTAGATGCTTTGGATTTCTTTTGGCCCATTGTGAGGTATGAAGTGGATTATCATTGTTATCCACCAGCATATTTTGAATTTTATTCCGAATCGTTGCCAGCGCTTCTTTGGAAGGCGGATAGGTGAAGCGTTCCGGTGCTACTGGTGCAGGGGGAGGCGCTTTCTGAGCTATAGGAGTTGGCACTGCCTTAGCTGCATCCCGTTCGTTCGCAAGCGCAATAATCTTCTCGCGATTGGTTTCTTTTTTCGCCTTTCTTTCTTCTGCATTCTTTGCTGCTTTGGTATCATAACCCAATGTTTTTAGGATAGGGGCAAAAACCATTTGATAAAATGTAGGAGCGACCCTTGCCAACTGAAGAGTTCCAGCAGCAAGATTTAGAGCTGGATCAGCAAGTTGATGATTCTTCTGTGCGCCTGTTTGTGATGGAATAATGCTGGTAGAGTTTTTGCTCATGACGGCTCCCTATCACTCAGAGTTAAAAAAGAAAGCCAGAGATTATCACACCTCTGGCTTTCCTGCAAATAAGATTATAAATTTAGTAACCTTATGCGATGGAAATATCATCGGCAGAAAGGCTAGCAACACCTAGGAGGGTAACAGTGTTTCCGCCGCCAAGATCAACTACCAGGCTGGTTACACCGCCTTCTACAACGGTATGAGTAGAGCTCAGAACTGCAGCAGCATTTGCTTTCACCGCAGAGGAAATTTGGAGGATATCCCCGCCTGCAACGCCCGCGCCTTGGAAGTCCATAATGGTATCTTGGCCGGTGTTAGCACCAATGGCAAAAGTATCAGCGCCACTGCTAAAAGCGAAACCTAACATACTGTCGTCACCCCATAGAACGTCATTCCCAAGATCACCAGCGATATAATCATTACCATCGCCGCCCCATACGAGGTCATCACCTTTACCGCCACGCAGGTAATCGTTGCCTGTGCCGCCGTAGACAACATCGCTGTCGAAATCACCATAGAGAAAGTCATTGCCATCGCCGCCGATTACTCCGTCGATACCTTTACCACCACGGAGGGTGTCATTCCCGGCTAAGCCATCAATGATATCATTGCCTTGATTCCCATTAACGAAATCATCGCCTGCACCCGCATCAATAGTATCATTTCCACCTGCACCATAAACGGTGTCGTTACCGCCTAGTACATTGATTGTATCATCACTTTCAAAGCCCTGGATAAGGTTTGCATTATCTGAACCGATAAGATTTACTGCCATGTTTGAAATCCCTTTTATACTGTTGTTGCGATATTAATAATCGTTGTGGTTGTATTAGCATAATACCGCTATTTCTGCAAGGTAAATGCGTTAACGAAATGCAAAAAGCCAAAGGGTTTAATCCCCTTGGCTTTTGTAATACTGTAAGTAGATGTTACGCCTTACGCGATGGTAATATCATCGGCAGAAAGGCTGCTTACCCCAAGCAGGATAATGCTATTGCCATCACCGAGATCAATAATCGTATCACTACCACCGCTTTCAACGGTTCCGTGTGCTGCACTCAAGACATCCGTAACGCTTAGTCCCAGAGCAGAGGAAAATTCAAGGATATCCCCACCTTCTACGCCAGCACCTTGGAAATCAATAATAATGTCCTGGCCGCTGTCGATATCAAATGCAAAGATGTCGCGGCTTGCAGGGTTAGCTTCGTCAGTAATTGCGAGATCACCCAACAAGGTATCATTTCCACGATCACCTGCAATGTAATCACTGCCAGCGCCACCGGAGACAATATCGTTGCCTTTACCGCCGCGGATATAGTCGTTTCCATCATTACCATCAATGGAATCATTCGCACGGTCACCATACAGTTTATCAGCACCATTCCCGCCGAGAATAAGATCATTGTCTTTACCACCGCGGAGGGTGTCATTTCCATCTTCGCCGTTGATGAAATCATTACCTTGGTTACCATTCACGAAGTCATTGCCCGTACCGGCTACGATATAATCCTTACCAGTATCTCCATAAATGGTATCGTTACCACCTTCACCAAAGATATCATCATTGCCTGATGTACCGCTGAGAGTATTGGAACTGTTAGAACCCGTAATCTCAAAATTTGAACCGTCTGCATCGTTAGATGTTACGGTAGGAATTGCAATCACAGGCAAACCATGCTCAGTAACAGTGAAAGTTTCGGTAGTAAAAGTAAATTCTGGAGTAGTGGTATCTGGAGTGGTCGGTTGCTCTTGTGGAATTTTGATAAACCCGCTGTTATCTGCATTAGGTACATACCCTTCCTCGCTAGGAGCAGCGATGGTTTCTGCGGTATGATAGGTATTAATAGGAGTCGGAGTTGCATCAGGATCTGGGATGCTGAAATTAATAGCGGTTGGTGCTGGCTCAGTAGGATAAGCTATTGAGTAAGGCGCATTACTGCCTGTTACTATTGGGCTACCTGTTAAATCTATAGTCTCAACATTGAGAGTAAGTGGCTCTGGAGTGCTCTCTTGCTCTGGCGTTACAGTGAAGGTTGTCGTCCAAAACATTTCAAGTTGCTCTTGGATTTTCGGAAAATTAAAAATGTCTTTTGGTTCAATGATTGGAAAAATTGTGTTATCAGTCATGGTCGTTCCCTTGTTTTGTTAATAATATGTTAATTAAGCTTAGAAGGTTATAACATTTTAACCATGTCTTTGCAAGGGAAATTTCTTAATAATAGGTTAAGTAACGCAAGAATTGGTGTTGTTTTTGAGTGGGGTTGCAAGGAGAAGTTGGAGTTGTTTCTACTTGGACCAATCCTGAGATGGATCGAGGTTCATAGACTTGAGATAATCATCCACATGGGCAGAAGGGATGACAAGGCGGAGGCGTGTGCGGTAAGGATTTTCATAGTCCCTTACGACGTCACTAAAGGGCTTTATATTCGGGAGGCTGAAGGTTTGGCAAAAGAGATCAATAAAGGCGCACATTTTCTGTCCGGCCTCAAGTCCAGAGAATATAGAGCCTTCAATAGGATAGGGGGTTTGAATCCGGGTTGAGCAGGGTGGGAACACATGAAATGTCAGGCATAAATGCGCCAAAGGAGGCTGGGTATTGGACTGATGGTCCTTCACCGCGCAGGCCTGATGGAAGATTTTTTCCATATCCGGGTGCTGTTGCAGGAGATAAGCGTGGATTGCGGCCGTTAGGGGCTTAAGGGCAAACGTTTCCACATAATCTTCAATAATGAAAGGCTTAGCTTTAGACATCGGGATCCGTTACTTCTTCGCAAGCCAGCGGCTTCCAGGTTTAATGCCTGGAGTTGCAGCGAGTTCGGGTGGAAGTTTATCTTCTGGGTAGGTTTTTACTTCCAGAGTTGCAAGTGCCACGAGCGGTACGCCTAAATCGGAAGTGCCGTTGCTGCGGTCAATGAGGCAGGCTTCGCCAATAATTTTTCCGCCATGATGTTCAATACAGGCGAAAGATTCTTTGGAAGACTTTCCGGTGGTTACAACATCTTCAACAACCAATACACGATCGCCTTTTTCAATGGCAAAACCGCGGCGGAACGCAAATTCGCCATCCACGCGTTCGCAAAAGATTGCGGGAATCCCAAGTTGCCGTCCCATTTCATAACCAACGACCACTCCGCCCATGGCAGGGGAAATGACCCAATCAAAGGCATCTTTCCCGAATTCTTGCTCCACTTTCTCAGCGAGCAAACTGCATAGGCGCTCCGCACGTTTTGCATCCATTAATACGCGCGCGCATTGAAGGTAGGTATCGCTATGAAGTCCGGAGGAGAGAATAAAATGGCCAAATAAAATAGCGCCGGCATCTTTAAATTCTTGAAGAATATCTTCGGATTCCATGGAAGGTTTACATACCGCGTGTTCTGTCATCTTATTTACCTTATGCGAGATCTTGTATTTCTTTGGGAAGTTTAAATTTTACGTTCTCTGGCGCGCCATCCATCGTCGTTACATTGACAGTATCGGCCAACTCGCGCAAGCGTTGAATAACTTGATCCACCAAAATATCCGGTGCGGAAGCTCCCGCAGTCAAGCCAATCCGCTTGTTGGTTTTATCATTAAACCAGCTTGGGTCAATATTGCTTGCGTCATCGATGAGGTAAGAAGTGACGCCTTCCGCTTCTGCCAAATCGCGCAAGCGGTTTGAATTCGAACTGTTGCTCGCGCCAATCACGAGAATCATATCGGTCGTTTTTGCTAACTCCTTCACCGCGCTTTGCCGGTTGGTGGTCGCATAACAAATATCGCGTACATCGGGTCCCTGAATGCTCGGGAAGCGCGCTTTCAAGGCTGCAATAATCTCCTTGGTATCTTCAACACTCAGCGTAGTTTGCGTGACATACGAAAGTCTATTAGGATCACCCACGGTGAGTCCGGCAACATCTTCTTTATGTTGAACAAGCAGAACATCCTGTTGCACGCGTCCGGAAGTGCCCTCGACTTCCGCATGGCCTTTATGACCGATCAAAATAATTTGGCGGCCTTCCGCTTCGTTACGTTGCGCTTCTTTATGCACTTTGGTGACGAGCGGGCAGGTGGCATCAATCGTAGGGAGGCTACGGAGTTTTGCTTCGCTCTCAACTTTCTCAGAGACACCATGCGCGCTGAAAATCGTAATCCCGCCATCGGGGATATCGGAGATGTCATCCACAAACACGACGCCCTTGGCCTTCAAGCTTTCCACGACATATTTATTATGCACGATCTCATGTCGGACATAAATCGGCGCGCCAAAGCGAACCAGTGCGCGTTCGACAATCTCAATTGCCCGCTCAACGCCTGCGCAAAATCCCCTTGGGTTTGCTAAGATGATATCAAGTTTCATTTAAATAACCATCCTTGTCATTGCGAGCGGTAGCGAAACAATCCAGTTTTTTTTAAATACTAACTTTCTGGATTGCCACGTCGCTTCGCTCCTCGCAATGACGACCTCTTCTAATCATTCCAATTCTTTCGGTGCGATCACTGCCTGCAATATCGCACTTGCTGGCACAACCCTTTCCCAGTGATCCACGGGAACATCAAACACCAGCAGTGTGCCCGTTAGCATCCCTTGCTGCAAAGTCTCAAATGCTTTGCTATTTCCGCTTCCTGCGATAAGCATTCCCAACTGATGCACCCCCGGATTATGGGCAACGATCATAGCGGAATCTATGGTATCGTCCAGTGTATTAACAAAATGAAGAAGCTCGCCAGCGCTTGCTAAATAGAGCTTGCGGGATTCCTGAATGGTGATTTTCTCATTCAGTGCTGAGGCAACAATTTTTGCAGTTTCTTGGGTGCGGGTGGCGCTGGAAGCATAAAGCGCTTTGGGCAGCATCTTGTAGGTCTGCATATGGCGTCCAACATTAAGTGCCGCTGTTCTTCCGATACTATGCAAGGTACGGTCATGATCCCCATTTGGATGATCTTTCACCGCCTTGGCGTGCCGCATGATGTAGAGTCGTTTCACGAAAAAGTTGTCCCTTTTTGAAAAGATAAAAAGCCATTCTATGCTTTTTTCCTTGCTATGCAACGGTACACTCACGATCCGCTATTGCACCTTCTCTATAATCTATGATAGAACTTCTTTCTGCTGTCCACGACTTAACGTAAGAGCAGGTATAAACACCCCTATGGTATCACGTTCCTCTAAGCCTCCGAAGTCTGGTTCCTCTAAGAAAAATACAACAACGCGTAAGGCGACGGTTTCCAAGGGCGTGAAAACAGGCGCTCCGAAAGCGGCAGCACCAGCAAAAAAAGCTCCGGCTACGAAATCTGCGGCGACAAAATCAATTAAGCCTGCATCCTCTAAAGAGACGAGTAAAGAAACGGGATGTATTGCGGAAGTCTGCATGGATGGCACGAGTCTGAAGCTTCCTGTTTTAAAAAGCACCGAAGGCCCGAATGTACTCGATGTAACGGCGCTGTATAACGAAACCGGATTATTTACGTATGATCCCGGATTTATGTCGACCGCTGCCTGTGAATCAAAAATCACCTATATTGATGGGGATGAGGGAATTCTTCGCCATCGCGGCTATGCGATTGAAGAACTTGCGGAAAAGAGCAATTACCTCGAAGTGGCGTACCTACTTCTGAATGGAGAATTGCCGAACAAAAAAGAATCTGAAACATTTAAAACAAAAATCACTCGCCACACCATGGTGCATGAGCAGCTGCAATTCCTCTTTCGAGGATTCCCGCGTGCGGCGCATCCGATGGCGATTATGGCAGGGGCGTGCGCATCGCTTTCGGCATTCTATCACGATTCACTTGATATCCGTATCCAACAACATCGCGAGCTTGCTACGCACCGCCTGATTGCAAAAATGCCAACCTTGGCGGCGATGGCGTATAAATATTCGATCGGCCAGCCGTTTGTGTATCCAAGAAATGATCTCGATTACGCGTCGAACTTCCTTTACATGATGTTCTCTAATCCGTGTGAAACATATAAAGTCAGTCCCGTGCTTGCACGTGCGATGGATAAATTGTTGATTCTCCACGCAGATCACGAACAAAATGCTTCGACTTCGACCGTGCGCTTAGCGGGCTCATCGGGTGCGAATCCGTTTGCTTGTATCAGTGCGGGGATCGCATCGCTTTGGGGCCCTGCGCATGGCGGAGCGAACGAAGCGGTGATTAATATGCTCAAAGAAATCGGGGATAAAAAACGCATCCCAGAATTCATCAAGCGGGCAAAAGATAAAAACGATCCGTTCCGTCTCATGGGCTTTGGGCATCGTGTGTATAAGAATTATGACCCGCGCGCGGCAGTGCTGCGTTCTTCCTGCCATGAGGTATTAGAAGAGCTTGGGATGAAGAACGAGCCGCTTTTGGGTATTGCGATTGAATTAGAGAAAATTGCGCTTGAAGATGAGTATTTCGTGAGCCGAAAACTCTTCCCGAACGTGGATTTCTATTCCGGTATTATTTACCGTGCGATGGGCATCCCAGCACAACTCTTTACGGTACTATTTGCGGTGGCGAGAACCTCAGGGTGGGTTGCGCAATGGAAAGAGATGACAGAAGATCCAACGCAAAAAATTGGTCGTCCGCGCCAGCTTTATACCGGTGCGACACCACGGAAATTTGTTCCGATGGCAAAACGGTAGCCACTCGAGGAAGAGGTAGTAGCAGGAGAGATCGTCATCCCCGTGGAGACCGGGATCCAATGTTTCGAGACAATGGATTCCCGCCTACGCGGGAATGACAAGCCGAGAGAACTGTACTTTTTAAAACCCATTGCCTTTGGCGGGAACTCCCCCTATCTTCTAGGGCATGTTGAAGTATCCACCCCAATTCATCGAAGAATTGCGCACGCGCATCCGCCCTTCCGAGTTTATCGGGAAAACCATCCGCCTGCGTCCCAAAGGGGGAGGGGAGTTTTTAGGGTTATGTCCCTTTCATGGCGAAAAAACACCGTCATTTACCGTCAGCGACCCGAAGGCATTCTACCATTGTTTTGGCTGTGGTGAGCATGGGGATATCGTTAAATTCGTGATGGAAACCCAAGGACTGCGTTATCCGGAGGCGATAAAATATTTAGCCGACCAATATGGCATTCCTATCCCTGAAGCTATTTTACGCGAAGAACGACGACCCAAAACTGGCCCGGATCTTTATCAAGTCACAGAACTCGCCTGCAAGTGGTTTGAAGAACAATTGCGGAATAATCGCGGACAAGAGGCGCAAGAATATTTAAAACGGCGGGAACTTAAGCCTGCAATCATTGATTATTTCCGCTTAGGCTATTCGCCGCCCGATCGTCATGGGCTTAAGACCGCGCTGATGAAGCAAGGTGTGCCTGAAAAGATGCTGGTGGAGGCCGGCTTGTTGATCCAAAACGAGCAAGGCGAGACCTATGACCGCTTTCGTGGCCGGGTGATTTTCCCGATTATGGATACATCAGGCAGAGTAATTGCGTTTGGCGGAAGGATATTGGGTGACGGCCAGCCAAAATATTTGAACTCACCGGAGACGCCGATTTTCCATAAAGGCGATGTACTCTATTCTGGAAAAGAGGCGCGCAAAGCGGCGTATAAAGAAGGGAAAGTGGTGGTGTCGGAAGGCTATATGGATGTGATTGCACTCCATCGTGCGGGCATCCAGTATGCCGTTGCACCGCTGGGAACGGCATTGACGGAGGCGCATCTGCACCAGCTGTGGCGGATGGTATCGGAGCCAATTTTATGTATGGATGGCGATACCGCCGGACAACGTGCAATGGCGCGGATTACCGAGCTGGCGCTGCCTCATTTGGCGCCGGGAGCTTCGCTTGCATTTGCGGTACTGCCTCAGGGAATGGACCCGGATGATGTGCTTAAAAGCCAAGGGGCGGAGGCACTTAAAGAGCATTTGAAGCATGCCGTTCCGCTCTCTGAAGTGATTTGGAATATCGAACTTTCGCGCGAACCCGTGGCAACGCCGGAGCAAAAAGCGTCGCTGGAAAAGCGTTTGGAACAGCGGGCCCAGAGCATCAAGAATGAACCGCTGAAGCATCATTACCGTCGTTTCTTTAAAGAAAAATTCTGGGAATGGTCGCGCAATAATACGAAATCACTGCAGAACGGGAAAAAGACGAATGCCGGATTCGCCGCGCCGTCAGCGGATTTGAAGGCCATGAGTGCGGGGGAGTTATCACCGCTTGAGGGCTATCATCGAATATTGTTTATGATGATCCTGCATTACCCGATGCTGCTTGCAGATGAGGCGGTGATGGATGAGTTTATGCACCTGGAAGTGGCCAAAGCAGAGCTCGAAAACCTCAGGAGTGCCATCCTCGATTGGCATGCTAATGTTGCAGAAGAGGAAATAGATGGAGAAGGTTTACGTCAGGCTATTGAGAAACAAGGGTTCCGTACCTATATAGAGTCTATGAAGGCGGATCCGCGCGTGGCATTGTCTGTGGCAATACCGGATACGGATTCGTCAGAGATGGTACGGGAGGCGTGGGCACGGACGTTGATGCTTCACAACCTTGCGTTAATGGAAGGAGAGTTGCATCAGGCAGTCGAGCGCGCAGCGCAGGATATGACTGAATCGCGCTATGCGCAGGTTTCTTCTCTCAAGGAACAAATTGCGGAATATAAAAAGATGCTGGATATTCATTAAAAACTGCGGTAGAAACTTCAACCTAGAGGAAGTTTTATCGGTATCGAAAAGAGATCAGGGTAAAGAGCGCATGGCAAGCAAAAAATCCACTAAACCTACCAAAAAACCTTCCAAGTCTAAACCTGTAAAAGGTAAGGTATCGCCTGTAAAAGTAGTGAAGGCAAAGAAAGTGGAGAAGCCCAAAAAGATAGAAAAGAAAATACAGAAAAAAGTAGCAAAGCCCGCGAAGCCGAAAACATCAATCAAACCAATAAAACCAACGAAATCAGCAAAAGTTACGAAGCCAACCAAAGTCGAGAAAGCAAAGAAAGTGGAAAAAAAGCCAAGTAAGCCAACCAAACCAACTAAGGCAGTAAAGGTTGAAAAACCTACTAAAGTAGAAAAACCCACAAAGGCTGAAAAACTAAAGAAACCTGAAAAAGTAGAAAAGCCCGCAGAACCAGCTAAAGCGGTGAAGGCTGCGCCTGTAAAAGCATCTGCACCGAAACGTTCAGATTCAAAGAAAAAGAAAGACCATGATGCGCTTTCTGATGCAATGCTCCAGGCCATTAAAAAGCTTCTTCCTCGTGGAAAGAAGCAGGGCTTCTTGACGTATGATGAATTAAACCGTGCCCTACCGAAAGACCATGCCACGCCTGATCAGTTGGAGTCGGCGATTGCTGCGCTCTCTGAAGCCGGAATCAACATGATTGAATCCGAAGAAGAGATTGATGATGCGGATGATCTCACGGCCGGTGTAGAGATTGAGGAAGAGGAAGTTGAGGAAGAAGCGGCTTCGGATGATACGGATCTTGGCCGTACCGATGACCCTGTGCGTATGTATTTACGCGAGATGGGGAATGTTGAGCTTCTCTCCCGCGAAGGCGAAATAGCGATCGCAAAGCGGATCGAAGAAGGCCGCGAGAAGATGATCACAGCGCTCTGCACCAGCCCTATTGCGGTCAGAGCTTTCATCAACTGGTATAACGATCTCGTGAATGAAGAATTATTGCTTCGCGATGTCATTGATCTTGATGCAACCTACCGTTTGGCCTTTGGCGAGGATTTCGATACTTCTTCTTTGGTCGTATCGGCGGTAACGGCACTGGTTGCCCCTAAAAAGAAACGCGTTGAAGAGGAGGAAGTCAAAGCCAAGAAAGGCGATGATGAGGATGACTTCTTCGAGGATGATGAAGAAGAGTTCGGCGCAGGCGCGGAAGATGATGAAGAAGGCTCGGACAAAGAAGAAGCCAAAGATCCTGACGATGAAGATGAAAGCAATAGCGATTACGATAACACCATCACCCTTTCGGCTATGGAGGAAGCTCTCCGTCCAAAAGTAATGGAGATACTTGAGCAAATCGCAGGAATTTGTGAAAAAATTACGCGTCTCCAGGAAAAACGTCTTGCTCTTTCATTGGCGGGCGCTAACGCTGCTCCGAAGATGGAAAAAGACTATGAGCAAGCAAAGCAGGAAGTCGTTGCCTTAATCAATCAGCATTTGCGCTTAAGTGAGCAATGCATCGAATTGATTATGGAAGAGCTTTATGAAACCAACCGCCGCTTGATTGGGGTGGAAGGGCAATTACTCCGCTTGGCTGAGTCGAAAAAAGTTCCGCGCAAAGCCTTCCTCGATGAATATATTGGTCATGAATTAAATCCGGAATGGCTGTCGACCGTTGGCAAGCTTCGCACTAAAGGCTGGAAAGAATTTGCAACAGAAAGCAAAGAAGAGATCGAACGCATACGCGCAGAAGTGGCGACTATTGCCCAGGAAGTGAGCATTGGGATCACAGAGTTTAAGGAACTTGTAAACACCGTGCAAAAAGGCGAGCGTAGCGCCAGCCGTGCGAAGAAGGAAATGATCGAGGCGAACTTGCGTCTGGTGATTTCGATCGCGAAGAAATACGCAAACCGTGGCTTGCAGTTCCTGGATTTGATTCAGGAAGGAAATATCGGCTTGATGAAAGCGGTGGATAAGTTCGAATACCGCCGCGGTTATAAATTCTCAACCTATGCGACCTGGTGGATTCGTCAGGCTATTACGCGCTCAATCGCGGACCAGGCTCGGACGATCCGTATTCCTGTCCATATGATTGAAACGATCAATAAAATCATCCGCACCTCGCGCCAGATGGTGCATGAAATGGGCCGTGAACCAACGCCTGAGGAGCTTGCACAGCGTCTCTCTATGGGCTTGGATAAAGTTCGTAAGGTGATGAAAATCGCCAAAGAGCCGGTGAGCTTAGAAAGTCCAATCGGTGACGATGACGGCAGTTATCTCGGTGACTTTATCGAAGATAAAAACGCGGTTCAGCCGCTTGATGCTGCGATCCGTTCGAATTTGCGCGAAGTCACGACACGGGTTTTGGCAAGCTTAACGCCACGCGAAGAGCGGGTGCTCCGTATGCGCTTTGGTATCGGTATGAACACCGACCATACGCTGGAAGAAGTGGGCAAGCAATTCTCAGTAACACGGGAACGTATCCGTCAGATTGAAGCGAAAGCACTTAGGAAGCTGAAGCATCCGAGCCGGTCGCGGAAGCTGCGCGGGTTCCTTAATACGTAAGGCTTGCTTAGTTTAGCACAAGGATTATAGGCAATGGATTCCCGTCTACACGGGAATGACAATGCTGGTCTTTATTTTAGACTACTTTGGATGACTACTGTAAGATAGAGATAGAACGACTGGAAAAGGTCGTCATCCTCGTGTAGGCGGGGATCCAATGTCGAAATAGGCTACAGCAACCAAAACTCAGTCACTTTCGCCTTCGCATCCATCTCATATTCGATTTTATCTTCGTCGATGAGCTCCATCAGACACTCTTCAATCCGCGCTTCATCGGTTACGCCATGTGCGCGACAACGGGCAACGAGTTTAACGGGAGAAAGTCCCGTTGCTTGGTTCTTGCAGCCGCCTTCTTTAAGGATTCGGAGAATCGTTTCTGCTTCTTTTTGAAATGTGGATGTGGACATAAAGCTTCTCCAATTAAAGGTTAGGAACAGTAATATTATGCTGCCTGCATGCCGCAGTGAGCGTATTTTTTAACAAGCAGGCAATGGTCATCGGGCCAACGCCGCCAGGAACAGGAGTGATCGCGCCCGCAACTTCGCGTGCCGTTTCAAATTCCACATCGCCGACTAACACAGGCTTGCCGTCTTTTCCGGTAATGCGGTTAATACCGACATCAATCACGGTAGCGCCAGGTTTAATCCAGGCGCCTTTGACGAACTCAGGCTTTCCAACGGCTGCTACGATAATGTCCGCTTTGCGGCATTCCTCGGCGATATCTTTTGTCCGCGAATGAGCAATCGTGACGGTGCAGCTCTCGGCAAGAAGCAAGCTTGCCATCGGCTTTCCAACAATGTTGGAGCGGCCAATCACCAGCGCTTTGAGGCCGGATAAATCTTTCAGCGTATCTTTGAGTAACAGCAAACAGCCAAGCGGTGTACAGGAAATAAGGGAGTCCTGGCCTGTCGCAAGCCGGCCCACGTTTATAACATGGAAGCCATCCACATCTTTTTCCGGCGATACGGCATTAATGACGGCTGCCTCTTCGATATGACGGGGTAGGGGAAGTTGCACCAATATTCCATGCACTTCTGGGTTTTGATTCAGTTCTTCGACCTTCGCAATCAACGCTTCTTGCGTAGTGCTTGCAGGCAAGGTGAATTCAAACGAACGCATGCCGGCTTCCACCGTCTGCTTTCCTTTATTTCTTACATAGACTTGGCTTGCAGGATCTTCGCCGACTAATACGACTGCTAACCCCGGCGTGACGCCATGTTTTTCCTTTAGCGCATCCACTTGCGCTGCAATCTTTTCGCGTAAATTGGCCGCGAACGCTTTTCCATCGATAATGTGGGCTTGCGAAGTGGTTTTGGGCGTTGGGCTCATGGAAAATCCTCGAGAAGTATGTTCGTTACAGAAAGTAACAAAATCCCGGATTTAGTGCAAGTCTTCTAGGAAAAGTTATTATCTGAAAAAAAATTACAGAAAGTGACTTCCACGACTATAGCGTGTGTGTTAGTGTTATAAATGTAGCGTGGAAGTGGTGTAAGGAAATTAGATTTCGATATCGGCAGGCTTCTTCGAAGCAGCAGGATTTGTAGTGCGAGCAAGGCTTTGGGATGGCCAGAAAGAAGCAGGTGTCGTTCCATCCACAGCACCTTCCAAGCTTACGCCATTTAAATCAATCGCAGAGAGATCAATATTTTTTAAAGCATCAGGCTCGTTAGCATGAGAAACTGCCGCGCGGCGAACAGCTTCCATGAGTACAGGATATTCACGTGCAGCTTCTTCTAAGAATTTTTTGCCTTCTTCGGTAGTTTTAAACCGGGTGACAATGGCTGCTAAAAGAGGAACAATCACAGAAACGGTATTTCCTGTTTCTTGTACGCCCCGTTGGGTCTCAGAGGGAATAGAGAAGAATTTGTTTAAATGTGCAGAGAGTTTCTGAGGATTTTTAAAGCTTGCAGTAAAGCGCTCTACATCTTGGGTAAGATCCAATTCCCAAGTAAGGCGGCCTTCGGTTGCTTTATCTAATACCGGACGATAGGTGCTATTAAGATATGCGATGCGATCATCTGCGCTATCTTTGTATTCCAGTGATGAGTTCGAAAAACCAACCATATCCGCTGTATAACACGTTATTATTTCTATTTCTATCGAAATTTAATTTCTTCGATCGGATTAGGAATATAAACCATTTCGCCCTCCTTGTCGAGACAAAAGTATTACTTTTTAATATTGTTATTAATCAAAGGTTAAGGAAAAGCTATGGCTCGGTCATTCCTGCAGCAATTGTTACGTCGTAAAGTAAATCCTACTCTACATAAAAAATCCATTCCGGAATTCTACCAGCAGTTTGGCAGTGCCACTCAAACCTATGTCCAAACGCCAGGAAAACCGGTTTGGATGCCACGGGAATACCGCCAATTCGCTGATGAAGCTTTTACACGCAATGTGATCGCGTACCGTTCCATCTCCATGATCGTGGAAGGAGCGGCCTCCGTTGATTTACAGTTACACCGCCTGGATGAAATCGGCAAGACCGAAATCCGCCAGCATCCGCTGCTAACCCTGCTTTCTAAGCCAAATCCCACAATGGGAGGTGCGGAGTTCTTCCACACCCTCTTGGCGCATCGGTTGATAAGCGGTAACGCCTTCGTCCAGGCGGTGGGCCCTGAGGGCGAGGCACCGATGGAGCTTCACAACTTACGTCCTGATCGGGTGGAAGTGATCGCAGGTCCAACCTGCTTGGCCCGTGGATACCGTTATACGGTGGGGAAACAATCGTGGGATTTCCCAACCCACCCCCTAACGGGCCAAAGCCGTATCCTGCACGTGAAGCACTTCCACCCCTTAAATGACTGGTATGGGCTATCCCCAATCGAGGCAGCCGCCTATGCCATCGACCAGCATAATCAAGCTGGCGCCTGGAACCAGTCATTGCTCCAGAACGGTGCCCGCCCCAGCGGGGCTTTAATTGTTAAAGAGGATAAGGAAGGCCTAGGCGGTCGCTTAACCGAAGAGCAATTCCAACGCCTAAAAAACAACCTCGATGAGAGCTATAGCGGTGCTATTCGAGCAGGACGGCCTCTACTCTTAGAGGGCGGTTTGGAATGGAAGGAGATGAGCTTAAGCCCCAAAGATATGGATTTCATCGAGATGAAGCATAGCGCCGCACGGGATATTGCCTTGGCATTTGGTGTTCCTCCACAACTCCTTGGAATTCCAGGGGATAATAAATATCAGAATATGGCTGAAGCGCGGCTTGCATTGTGGGAGCAGACGATCCTTCCACTCCTGGATCATGTCCTTGATGCCATGAATAACTGGCTTGTGCCGATGTATAAGGAGGAGGGGCTGAAGTTATCTTACGATAGTGATTCCATCTCTGCTTTGCTACCAAAGCGTGAGAATATGTGGAACATGATTGAGTCAAGTAGCTTCCTGACAGTAAATGAGAAACGGCAGATGCTGGGGTTGTCTCCGCTAGAGGAGGGGGAGGGGATAAGCGTAATCTAAAAGGAGAATGTATTGAATTATTAATATATTCATGTTATTCTAAAAGCCTAGTGGTTCTCTATCCTAATCTTAAACAGTAGGGCAGTCCATGGCATTAGACCTTTCGCGTTTTTCTCGACTTGTTACTCGCATCACTGGCGGTGACGATAAAGAAGCTGAAAAAGAAATGGCGAGCTCGCTGGATGTTCGCCCCCTTAAAGCTGACCTTAGTGAACAAGCCCAAAAGAAAGAAGCGCTGCGGGCGCTGGATGATAAACAGTTCCTCAAAGAAGCGAAAGCTGGCTTTGCTATCCCCGAAGAAAAAGAACGCAAGCCAGAGAAATCGACTGAAATCGATCCTACGAAGCTCGAAATAGAGCGTCGTGAAGTTGCCAAAGATGTAGATAAAGGCAAGGTTTCTGTCGTTGAGCGTGGTGCAAGCCCAGAGCGCGAATTTGCTATTAAAGAACGTGAATCTGCCCAAAAAGGCAGTGAGATGGATCGGGTAAACTTGTCCGATAAGAAGGGTAAAGAGAAAGCGGGGCCTGAGCGCGAAGAAATCATGGCAACCGATAAGGAAAAAGCGCCTAAAGCCCTTCCTGAGGGGATGGCTCCTGAGATGCAAAAGCAAATCGAGAAACTCTCCAAAGCAGGAGTACGTGCCGATCAGATTCCTGAGAAAGGAGGAAACGTTCCGTCACAAGGGACTCCACAGGCCAATCAAGAGAAGGGAGGCGGGAGATCCGCACCCTAATTATGGCAATATCCTTGGGTAACTTATGGGATAAGATGAAATCCTTTGCGAAAGACGTGAGCGATTCTTTGGGCTTGAAAAAAGATGACCCAATCGCCGCAGCACGGCAAAAGCAATACATAGAGTCTTTCAATGGCAGGCCTGCTGCATTTTTTGAGACACGCGAAAGTGCTCAAATGCGAAGAGAGGCATTAGAAAAGCAGGAACCCGCAAAACCCACGCGTCCAGTACCCGTGTTCTCAGGAACGAAAGTCGAGCAATCCACTTCCAAGCCGTTGCCTACTCCTGTTGAGAGGGAAAAAGAGGCAATAACAAAACCAACTCGTCCAGCACCCATGCTCGCTAAGAAAGTAGAAGCAGAAACGGTATTGGAACGTGAAGCGAAAAAATCTGCTCCGAAGGCGTTGCCTAAAATTACAGAAGCGATGAAAGAGGCGAGAGTCTTAAAGCAGGCAGGAGCATCGCACCATAAAGACGCTTTGGGTATAACTCCACCTCAAACAGATGGAAAAGCAGGACCAGCACAGTCAAGAGAGCGATAAGCGAGATGCTTTATTCTTCTTCCACTCGGCCGATTTCATCCTGTTCTAGAGCCTTCTCAAGCCGATAAAGCGCTGCAATCAGTTTGACGATGGCGGGAATGCTTGTACCTTCGCGAAAATGACGATAATGCATTTCGCGAAGATGGCTGATGAGGTCCTCCAGACTGTCATAGGAAGACCACCTACGGCCAAATACTGTGTGCTCCGGCAGAGTATCAATAGAATTTTTTACATGCTGCCGCGGGTGAATAGTGACCAACCCCAGAAGCCCTGTTTCTGCTTTATAACGTCTGCCATGCTCAAGCTCTTCAAGGATAATGGCAGCAGTTTGATCGGAATCGCACTCTAGGGTAATGCCCTGTTTTTCACGGTTTAGCTGGGCTTTGACCTTGCAGGTCACAAACGCATCATGAAGCTGGGTCAGCTGATCCGCCTCGTGGCTATAACCATATTTTCGGCATAATTCGATGAGTTCCGCATAGCCTTTGCGCGGCGGTGTTAAGCGCGGGAAATGAAGCTCGAGAGTATAAGAAGGTTGAGCATCAGGAAGCGTCTCTTCTTGGGCATGCTGATAATAATATCGCGAAAATGCAGCATCGGATTGTATGACACGGTAGAAGGTTTCGATATCGGTGAGAGCGGGGTAGCGCAGGGTCAGGAAGCTATCAAACAAGACGCGTTCTTTCATCCGCATCACATTATATTTCGCATCAACACTCACGAGCATAATCGGTGCTTTTCCCTCTTTTGTAACTTCATTGTAGCATATTATTGTTAATAACGTATGGGGTTTATACGCTTTTATGGTGTAAAACTTTATGTTATTGACAAGAATGGTGAAGTGGTTTTAATAAATGGCAGAATTCCGCCATTTATTAAGATGATAAAGAGAGGTCATATGAGTGATGAGTCGTTTAATGATGTATTTGATGAAGACTTTGAGCAGGATTTTTTTCAGATGGATAAGCTAAAGGAAGAAAAAGACGTTTCTGATGATGAGCTTGAAGTTAGTGATGATAATTCTGCACCTCAAATAGCTAATAGTCCTACACTCTCCTCTTCTGTACCAATTCCTACGAGAAGATGGGTACCACCCGTTGAAGATTACGATTTATCGGAGGAAGAAGATAAAGAGGTAGGAAGCGCAGAAAAGTGGAAAGAAATATATTCAGGATCACAAGCTGAAAAAATAATCATCGGAAGGCCAAAAGAGATTCCAAGGGAACGCAGAGAGAGATATATCACTTCTTCTTCAGCACCGAATCAAGAGAGTAGCTCTTCTTCTGAAGAAGATTTTCCGCCTGTTGGCGAAGTTCCCGTATTGAATACAGCTAATTCATCTCAGTTGAAATCGGCAACTCTCTCTATCCCTGTTTCTTCTTCTGGAAGGCTAGCGACTTCTAGAACAAATACGCAAGAAACGCGGACTCCTTCGCAGGCATTCCCTACTTCTGCTCCGGTTTCGCTTCAAAGAGGCGTGTGGGCTCCTGAAAATGGGGGAGGTTTTGCAATGTCGTTTGTGCCGAATTCTGTCTTGTTACAGAGGCCTACTTTAAGCTCGAATGCTCCTGAAAATCTGCCTAGCGCTGTGGATAGGGAGGTGGTGCGGAAGGCGCAGGGTGCGGTGAGGGGACGGGAGACTTCGTCACAGCGGCAGGGCTCGTCGTATCACTTGTAGGAGTAATACTTCCTTCCCCTGCTTTGGTTTCGGGAGTCTCTGGCGTTACGGGTGCAGCAGCTGGTGCAGACGGAGGAACTGGAGCCGCTTGAGGCTCCGGTTCTGGCACAAAGAAGTTTTCAAACTCACCGGCTACCACAGCGATGCGCGGCAGATAGTTGATCACTTGCCCTTTATAAACCGATAGCAGAATGCTGGTATCGTCACGCAATTCAAAATTATTATTCTGTAAGCGCCGTAACTGGCCATTATGGATTTCATAATGGCCATCCGGCACTAAAGTTTTTGTTCCATCTTTTTCAATCACGCGTGCATGCGCGGTTTGTGCCTGGTCAAGTTGAATTTCAATCCGCCGACCATCCTGCATGGCCGCGCTGTTATACATCGTTCGTATATAGGCACGGCGCTGGAAGTTTGTTTTTGCAGGAAGCCCTTTTCCCGATTCTGGCGGCATGAAATCCTCTTGCGGTGGGGTGAAGGTATCATCTTCTGCCCCTTCGCGAATCCTGCGATGCGATGGCTCATGGGATGATGTGCGTTTGGTTTTGCTACGTGACTGCGTCTTAGGGATATCCATCTGATCGCCCACCTCAAGCGCTATATCATCCCCATTTTCCATCGTTGAAGAAGGAAGGGAATCTTTATGCGCGGGAGCAAGGGAACTAATGGGTACTACGAGTTCATATTCAGGTGAATGCCGAGTGGAGAGGATATGGGGATCAGCCTTGTTTGAGAGGGCTGCCTCTGCACTCGGCGTAGCGCAAAAAGAAAATGCCCACAGAACACAGAATGCCTGCGTTACGGAAGATGCCAAATACCATCTGATGTTCGTCATATTCTATGGGATAATCCATTGTCGCGCCAAGATCAAGGCTAAAGGAGGAATGGTAAGAAAGTGTTAACAATATGCACCAGCCCTCATTCTTTATAGGACCCCCACACGAGGTCGTCATTCCCACGTAGGTGGGAATCCATTGCCAGGCCGCTTGGCAGTGGATCCCCGTCTTCACGGGGATGACTACCTCTTCTAGCCACTTTATCTCTTTTAAAAATAGGAGACCATTATGATCGAAACCAAACAACTGCAATGTGCCTTTGCGCTGGAAGAAACAGCGGAAGGGAGTTTCTCGGGCTATGCAAGCGTCTTTGAAGTCGTCGATAGCCAAAATGATAGCATCTTGTCCGGCGCCTTTACCCGAACGCTCCGCGAAAAAAATGAAGGCAAGGATATCAAGCTCCTCTGGCAACATCGTATGGATGAGCCGGTGGGTTTTATCACCACAATTTATGAGGATTATAAAGGACTTTATGTGGAAGCGCAGTTGGTGCTGGAATCCGCACGCGGGAAAGAGGCCTATGAGTGGCTAAAGAATGGCACCGTGCGGGGATTGAGTATTGGCTATACGGTTGCCTCCTCCCATAATGATGAAAGAAAGGGCATTCGCTATATTTCCGATGTGGATTTATGGGAAATCAGCTTGGTGACATTTCCTGCGAACGCTGAGGCGGAAATTTTGCATGTAAAAGCGGGAGAGCAGGTTGCAAGCGTCCGAGAGTTTGAACAATTCCTGCATGCCCAAGGTTTTTCGCGCAAACAAGCCAAGCGCATCGCTTCTTCCGGTTTCCCTAAAGGAAGAGAGGAAGAAATCGATGCACTCGGGCTTGCGATTGAAAAGGGAATTGCGGTGTTGCTGGATTAAATTTTTCTTACAAAAGATGCTTGTTTTTGTTTTTCTTCTCTATCCTGAAAATATGTCGAGCTAGATTTAAGGAAAGAGTTTTCGAGACCTTGTACGTCAACCTTTCCCTCCAACCCAAGGATATTGACCCCATTGCTAAGTGTGCATGAGTGAAGGTTTGGAAGTCCTGGACCAGCATATTTAATGAGTTGGGGCAGGTCCTGTTCACAAAGCACACCGCCTGCATTTAAAAGCTGACGGACAATATTCTTAAGGAGGGCTTTGTCCGATTTTGGCACGGCAAATTCTAAGCCTAGGCAAGCCAAAGCGGTACGAGGAAATCCAACATTTACATCGGCACCATTGCGAATAAGACAGGCCAGAGAAAGGGGTTTTGCAGTAATTGCGGCATATGCTAAAGGATAGCAGCCGTACTCATTCTTAGAGGTTAGTAAGGTGAGAATATTTTTATCCTCAAGGATTTTTTGGAGTGTTGTGATGTCTTGATCATTGATTGCTTTAGATAAGTTTGCGAAGTTCTTTGTTTCTTTCATGATGCCTTTGGTTTAATTGGTTTATTGAATATTTTAATTATTTCAAAAAATAGTTACTTTATTAGGTATGTTAAGCATAAATCCTAGCGGATCTCGCCTTCTAAAACAAAGCAAGATCCGGACATTTAGGCTTGGCAATAAGGGGAGTGGAGCGCAACCGGACGCTCGTTACCGTATCGGACTAGGATTTGCATTAGAAGCCAGAGCCGACCTGCGATTAGAATGATATTCTTGCTCTGCTGGAAGTGGTGCCTTTACCGGTTCTTTGTAAACCCGATTGAGTTGCTTGTTCTCATTACCAGGAATGATTCCGCCCGCGTCTTTTAGCATTCCGATAATAGTATCGTATTTTTCGTCCCCACCATGTGCAAATGCTGCCAGGGCAAGAGGGGTGTAAGGCTCTCCCACATTCACATCTGCACCGAGGCGAATGAGACATTCAACAGCATTCACTTTACCTGACATTGCAGCATGTTTCAGGGGATAGCCCTTTCCTTCAACAAAAGCATTTAGTAATTCAGGGTTACTAGCCAGGATTTTCTCAATGGCTTGTGTGTCGTTGTTATCAATAGCACCAAATATTGAATTTTCTGGATTAACTTTGCTACTGTTTCTCATTGTATTTCCTCAATTTATTGCTCTCAAGAGTGAATCCCCTTCCGGGGGGACGTACCATATGGCGATTGATTGATAAGTCAAGCAATGATTTGCTTGACCCCCTCAATTTTCTACCTCAACGGGAAGTTGGGCCCTTTAACCTAGCGTTTTTTTCAACCATTAGGAGTTAAACTATGACGATTAACGAACTGACTGACCGGATGAACACGCTTCATCAAGCGTGGGAAGAATTTAAATCCATCAATGACCGCAGACTTGCCGAAGTGGCAAAGAAAGGCTCTGCCGATCCGCTGACGGTGGACCATTTGGGCCGTATCAATGATACGATCGACCATTACAAAAGCCGCTTGGGCCGTCTGGAAACAGCACTTTCCCGTCCTGTTGCAGGAATGGAATTGGGCTTGAAATATATGGATGCTGCCCAAATGGAACATAAACAAGCCTTCTGTGCCTATTTGCGGAAAGGAATTGATGATGGTCTGGTGCAGCTTGAGCAAAAAGCACTATCGGTAGGATCTGATCCGGACGGTGGTTTCCTCGTGACCCCAACATTGTCGGATAAGATTGTTTCCAGTGTGACCGAAACCAGCCCGATTCGTAAAGTGGCGAGCGTTGCGATCGTATCGACGGATTCACTCGATATTATCGAGGATATCAGCGATGCAGGTGCAGGCTGGACAAGCGAAACTTCTTCGGTTTCCGATAGCGCTACTCCGCAATTTGCGAAGAAGACGATCCATGTGCATGAGTTGTTTGCGCAGCCAAAAGCGACACAAAAACTTATCGATGATGCGGCGATTGATATCGAAGTATGGTTGGCTGAGCGCGTTTCTGAGATTTTCTCCGTCAAAGAAAATACCGCATTCGTCAATGGGGATGGCGTGGGTAAACCACGTGGTTTTACGACTTATCCAAACGGTACTGCTTGGGGACAAATTGAGCAAGTGCATTCCGGTGGTGCAAGCACCATTACTGCCGATTCAATCATCTCGCTCTATTACAGCTTGAAGGAAGAATATGCGGCACGCGGAAGCTTCCTGATGAACCGCAGCACGATGCAAGCGGTACGTCTATTGAAGGATGAGCATGAGCAATATATTTGGCATCCAGGCCTTTCTGTGGGTGCTGCAGATACGATCATGGGTGCGCCTGTGTATCAATCCGCGGATATGGATAATATCGGTGCAAGCAATCTCCCGATTGCCTTTGGTGATTTTGCTGCTGGTTATCAGATCGTCGATCGCACGGGCATCCGCGTGCTTCGCGATCCATTTACCGATAAGCCTTTTGTAAAATTCTATACCACGAAACGCGTAGGCGGTGATGTGATCAACTTTGAAGCTATCAAGCTGATGGTTGTTGCGTCGTAAATAAAGACCATCCTTGTCATTGCGAGCGGAGCGAAGCAATCCAGTCTTCTTTTGTATCTGGCTTGCTTCGTCGCTTCACTCCTCGCAATGACGACCTCTCTTCATATTTTCCCCCTCTAACACAAGGAACTGTCCATGAAAGACCTTTACCATAATCTCAAAATTACCCAGCTTTCTAAACCCGCTGTAGCGACAGGAAATGTCACTTCCGATTCAATCGATATGCAAGGCTATCAAAGCCTTTCCGTGTTGTTCGACGTGGGGCAGTCTGGCGATACCCTAAGCGGTTCGCTTAAATGGACCTTAACCGCAGAGGAATCCGACAATGATTCTGATTTTACAGCAGTGGGAGCTTCTGATCTCCACAACGGTGTGGCGTCTGTGGTCATCGATGAGGCAGCAGAAGATGAAACTGTCGTGACCTTTGGCTATAAAGGCGCGAAACGTTACATCCGTGCGGTTGCGACCAAAACAGGTACGCATACGAACGGTACACCGATCGGGATTGTTGCGGTACAGGGACATGCGGGGTTAGCACCTGTGGCTTAAATAAAGACCATCTTTGTCATTGCGAGTGAAGCGAAGCAATCCAGCAGAGTCAAAAACTGGATGGCTTCGTTCCTCGCGATGACGACCTCTTATGTTGCTTCTATCTCTTCTTCCTTGTTTCAAACGTAGCTTCTATGGCATTATGACATCATTGAATGCAAGCTTGAGGAGATAATGAAAATAATAAAAGAGCTGTTTAGGATTATCTTTCGCCTATATGCGGTTAGCGCGATGGTGTTGTTTCCGGTGGTATTGCTCGCGCTATCAAATGATAAATTTAGAAAATTTTTCTGGTCTGTTATTCGGATGCTGCGTCAAGGTATAGAAGCCGTCGGAAGCCTTTGGTAGATAATCGCATTAGCAGGAGTTTTATGCCCTTCATTCCTACCGATACCATCCGCGCCCATTTTTCCAAAGCCATGTCCGATATGTATAAGCGCGAAGTGCCGCTCTATGGCACGTTGCTCGAGATTGTTGCGGAAATAAATACAAAAGTCTTGCGCGAGAAACCGGAACTTCAGGCGCTGTATGGGAATTTGGAGCGCATCAACGAAGAGCGCCATGGTGCAATTCGGGTGGGAACACCACAAGAAATGCGCGGAATTGCAAGACTTTTTGGAGTCATGGGCATGCAAGCCGTGAGCTACTATAACCTCACCGTGGCAGGGCTTCCTATCCATTCCACGGCTTTCCGTCCCGTTTCCCAAGCCTCACTGGACTCGAACCCATTTCGGATTTTTACCTCACTCCTGCGGACAGATTTACTGAATGAGGATATCAGGCCGCGTGTGGAAGAAGTCTTAAGCCGCCGCCAGATTTTCTCAAGCGGGGTGCTCGAGCTTATTGAAAAAAACGAGCGTAATGGTGGTTTGAATGAAGCCGATAGTGAGCGGTTTATTGAAGAGGCGCTTAAAACGTTCAAATGGCACGACACGGCGCTGATCTCAGAAGGATTCTATACGGAACTGTTGCAGATCAATGGATTAGTGGCGGATATTGTCGGATTCCAAGGGCCACATATCAACCATCTAACACCTCGGACACTGGATATTGACCTACTCCACCAAACAATGAAGGAGCGGGGTATCAACATGATTCCGCAAATTCAGGGACCTCCGAAACGGCAATTCGATATTTTGTTGCGGCAAACTTCATTCCAAGCACTGGAAGAAGTAACCAAATTCCCAGACGGGAAAGGCGGTTTTGTGGAAGGAAAGCATCGTGCGCGGTTTGGTGAAATTGAACAACGCGGTATGGCGCTGACACCGAAAGGACGAAAGCTTTATGACGAGTTGCTGCAAAAGGTACTCGCACAAACAACTGAGAAATCAGATAATTACCGCGAGATATTAGAACGTGAGTTTCAAACCTTCCCGGATGATTTAGAAACGCTAAAGAGCCGGGAGCTTGCCTTCTTTAATGCAAAAGGGCAACCCGTTACCTATGAAGATTTCTTGCCGGTAAGTGCTGCAGGGATTTTTAAATCGAACCTCGACCAAAAAAGTGGATTGCTGGAATCTTCTGAAACTAAAGGCGAAAGAGCTGTGCTTGCCGCTGCGATAGGCCGTGATCCGTTGGATGAGTTTGAACTTTATGCGAATGCGAGGAAATCGGTATCCCGGAAGATTTAAGGCCCGCGCTATGAGAAGCGCGAGCTTTAAAGTAGCTTACTTACTCCATCCGATGAATTCCAAACAACGTGTTGTTGTTGATTTATTAGCCCAAGGATTTTGGGTGTCAGACAGATCAGGCAGTTCGCTTTTTTCCTTGCCTTCTGATTTAACGTCCAATAAAGGCGTTTCTTCCGTCATTTGTGTATTGCGACGGCCGAGGACATATTCACGGAAAGATCCGTTGGGGTTATCGCGGTGCCAATTATCATATTTATATTTAATCATAGCACCTGTAGTCACTGCAGCACCTATTGCAACTGCTCCTGCAATAGGACCCGCAATCGTAGCGGCATGAGAAGGAGAGGCAGGAGGAGTGAGTGTTGTCTCAGGTGCCAGTGAATAGTTATACGAGCATACATTGGCTTGACAGGTGAGAGTATGATTAGGTTCAAATACCTTGTCAAAGGTGTTAAATACGTTTACACCGACTGTACTACTATTAACAGTATGCCAGCTAAAGCCACCAAAACATTCCATATTTTTTACTGAGGGAAGTAAGGATATACTACCATTTAAAGTATTTTTACAATAGTTGTAGAAATCCTTTTGAAAACCAAAAGTAAAACTACTTATCCAGCCCGTATTATTCGGCAATTGAGGATCAGGCCCCGTAACGCATGCAAGAGAGGCATTAGGATAATCGGTGATTGTACCATTTTGATCTGTAGTAGTTATGAGAGAGGCTGTGACTTCCGCTACGGATGAATTGGGCACTAAATAGCCATATATTTTCCCTACCGCATTGGTAAAACCAAGCGTAGCATTAGTAATGTTATACAAATCAGCGTAGTATGCCTCATACTCTGATATTTCTTTTGTGGTGTTTTCACTTTTTATAAATGCTCTAGCATTCTCAAAAGACTCACGGCACTCTGCTGCGATCCGTTGTGCAATTTCTTTCATAAAGCCTCATTGTTTTTAAATAGAGTTGTATGTGAGGAAAGAAAGCTAGCTTATCTTCTTGAAGAATTTTATTATTAATGAAGTAAAAAATGGTTGTGCATACAATAACAATAAGTCTCTAATTTGTCAATGAGTTGCTGGGGTGGAAAAAAGAAAATGCACAACCCTTGGTTTTATTCTGCCTTGGAAAACTCAAGCAGATGCTCGCAATCGGGGAGTACAGAAGGGAGAATATCCCGTTGGGATACCCATTCTTTGGCGCAGAGTTCCGTAAAGATACCACGCAAATCGGCGATATCGGTAGGGCGGTAGACATAAGGCTTCGCCTTTACATTAAGCTGACGAGGTCCAGGCCATTGATCATAGACATGTTGTTCTTCAAGGGCGGGCTGAGCAAAGCGGCGACGCGCCTCATCTGAACAAAATTTCTCTGCATCCCGCTCATAATGTGCTTCACGGGCAGTATTTTTTGCCTGGCAGGAATTATAGGCGATACGTTCCTTTAAGCAGTGGCGATAACGGTAAGTTCCTTCCTCATAGCCCATACGGTCAGAGCAGAGATGAATATCGTCTTGCGTTAGGAAGTCCATGTTTTGAGGAACCGAAGAATTGTCAAACCCAAAAATAATTGGCATCACCCAGTAGCAAAATACGCCCGTAACTGCAGCATAAATAATGGCAGGAATCCAGCCACTTTTCTTTTCGTCGATGCGCGAGCGCGACTCTCTTTTTTCGTAGGACATAGGTGACTCTCCAAGCTTGGGAGGGACTCTACATCATGTTGTTGATTTCGCCAAGCATTTTGCTTTCCTTCTTTACGGTAACTTTATTAGGAGCGACTTATGACCAACTCCCTTTTCCATACTCCACGACCACCTCAGCCTTCATTCGTGCGAATAACCGCTCCGCTAAGTGAACCTGTTACACTTACGGAAACGAAAACTTATTTGCGTGTTGGCAATACCGCGGATGATACCTTGCTCACCGGCTTGATTGAGGTGACGCGTACAGCCGCCGAATATTTTATGAACCGTTCGCTTATCACGCAGAGTTGGAAAATTTCTTTTGATAATTATGCACCTACGCGCGTTTCTTTACGCATGGGGCCGGTGCAATCGATCACCAGCGTTACTCTCATTGCACGCGATGGCACATCAACAGTCATGGATGCAGGCCAATATTATCTTTCCTCCGGAAAACGCTTTCTGATTTTTGATGCAAACCCGATCGCGCATCGGGTGGAGATTGTGTATGTCACCGGTTATGGCGGAAGCTCCGATGTTCCCGATGCAATACGCCAGGGGATATTGCTCCACACCCGCATGTTATTCGATGACCGCAATGGAACTGTGGGGATTCCCGAAGCCGCACGGGCCTTGTATGTGCCGTATCGCGATATCTTGCTTTAATCACAAGAGGAAGTACTTATGACCACGACCAGCGCACCCTGGGCGTTACAAAACGCCATTTATACGATACTTGATGCGGATAATGAATTGATGGGGCAACTACGATGCCTTTATCATGAACTACCAAAAGATATTGCCTATCCCTCCGCCGTGCTAATGATGGAACGGGAGGAGGATATTTCAAGCGTTAGCGGTAGTCGAATACAGTGCATTGTAAAGATTGATATTCTTGGCCGTGACCGCAGCCCTGAATCCGTGATGACGATTGCCGCGCGGATCAAGACATTGCTTGATAAAACCCATCCCACTTTAGCAAACGGGACAGTGCAGGGAATGTATCATCTGGTAACGGATGTCAGACCCGATACAAGCGGCGAGGGGTTTAATGCGAGTGTGAGCTTTAGGACTATCGTGGTTAGGTTATAAATCATACAGCCCCTGCTGAACTGACAATTTATCCGTTTAATACATTGAATAAAGCAATGTATTACATGAAATAATGGCGGAGACTTATCTCCGAACGGAAGATACTTCTCTGCTTTCGCTATCCTCGCCCCTGTTTAGCGACGCTGTCCTGTCTTCTGCTGCAGTGGGGCGCGGGGAAGGAACAGCATATGATCTAGGCCGTTTATAATGAGCAATGCTCTCCCGAGGAGTTATGCTCTCCCTGAAAGAAGAAGGCGGTGAAACTCTAGAGGTGGTTGGGATTGAAAGCATCGGAATTGTAGGTGTTTTATTGGGAGTCGTAATCAGTGTAGGCACGGACTTCACAGGTTTGAGTAAATCTTCTAGAGGTGAATTCTTTTGAACAAGCTCATGAGCCTTTTTGTCCTCCTCATCCGTTAGCGTAAGATTGGCACCATAATCTTTGAGGAGCTCACACACCCCCAAATGGCCATAAGAAGCAGCTAAATGCAGCGGCGTAGATTTTTGGTTATCCAGCTTATCAAGATCAACTCTACCCGTATCCAGCAGAAGCTTTGCTATATTATCAAGACCAAATAATGCGGCAAGATGTAAGGGAGTGCGACTGACCCTCCCTTGTGCGTTCAGGTCTGCATTTCCGTTGATTAGGAGGTTTAGGATATTGAGATCAAAGACTTTTTGTTTTTCAATTTCTTTTTCAGTGCTTGCAATTAATATGTTAATATTTTTGTTTTCTTTTATAAATTCTATTTTATCCTCACAATATTTAGCATTTTTGCACTTCTGAATATTCTGATTTATTTTTCGTCTTCTTTCACTAATGGAACGATTAGCATCATCCCTAGCTATCTTAATATTAGCAATGTGGAGATGTAGGCAGGCATCCTGACTTCTAGGAACCTGCGAATTAACATTAGCACCTTGTTTAATAAGAAATTTTATGTGGCTTTCTAATTTTCCCTTTATCGCATCCTGCAAAAGGACATCTAAAACCTCCTGAACGGTTCTAGTAACCTTAACCTCATGAGAGCCAAAGCGTTCATAGAACGATAACGGACTTTTTCTGTTTTTATCGCTGATAGCTACTCCCTGCAATATAAGCTTCCGCACTATTTCGGCAGCACCCTGCTTGATGGCTTGATCTAAAGGAGTTTGAAAAGGAAAAGATCTAGCTTTACTCATAGCTTGAATACTCTATTGGTTAAAGTTTGGTTAATATGTATTAATATGTTATATAAGTCAAGAAGGACGGCCTCTAAATGGAGAAGGTTCAAGCAAAAATAGAAAAACCCCTCCCAGAGCAGCGAGGGGTTTAGTGTAAGCTTAAGTTTTCAAGCAATTGTGGTTACGGAATGGTTGTAAAACTACATTCCGTTAAACCAGTGTTGAAGTTCCGAATCTTCTTGATTCTGAACATGCTGCTGCCGTTGCCCTGGTTGCGCGCCACCATGACCTTGAGCCTGCACATGTTGTGCCCATTGCCCTGGTTGCGGAGGAGGAGTAAGAGCGTGTGGAGCAGGAAGAGCAAGTGCTTGACCAACGGCTTCTTGCCAAAACCCTTCTTCTTTGGCTGCTTTCGCGGCCGCTTTCTCCCTAACGTTTTCCAGTTCTGCATTAAAACGTTCAAGTGCTTCCTCAAAAATAGACGGTGCACGCTCCATTAAACTCAGCTTCGTCTGGAAATATAACTTACCAGGTCTCTGATAAGGGATATCTTTAGGCATAGAAAAGGAATAGTTGACATCACGAGTTCCAGCATGTTTTGCCGTACAAAGGATGGTTTTAATTTCATTGATAGAAAGGTGATCAAAAACTAGCGTCAATGGATCTTCTGACATGTCCGTGGGCCTTCCTTCTGATTGCAAAAGAACCTGTGCAACATGCCTTGGTGCATTTGTTTGTCGCAAGAGTTTATGGAACTCTTTATTGGATTCATATTCCCAATCGATTCGGAATTCTTTTTTCAAAGCCGCTCGCCCAGGCTCGCTATAAAAGCGCTCCCTTCGTGGCTCCATAATGTTAAAGAAGTGATTGAACTCCTTTTCTGAAAGGTTCAGTATATTCCGTATATTTTCAAAAAGAGTATCATTTACAGTAAAACCAGAGAATAAGATAAGTTGAGCATAGCGATAGTCATCTTCTTTGCTCCTTTCTGCGATCTCTTCCCTTGATATAATATGCTGTAGCAAATTGCTATCGTAACAAACCTTTCCCAGGGATGCAGCAGCATAAAGTATGGCTTTGTTATAATTATCACACTCCTCATCTGGACGGTAAAAATTGTCAAAACAATGCATTAAAACAAGCTTAAGCACTTTTGAAGGTTCTAGTAATCGACCACCATACCAGTCCAGCACATGTATGAAGGCTGGATAGCCATCGTCATCATCATAATAACATTTTAAACTTGCTCCCTTATCGAGTAACAGTTTAATGATGTTCGTATGGCCAAAAACTATGGCAAGCCCTAAGGGAGTACATCCCTTTATTATGCTTTGAACGTCACCATTAAAGTCCGATAACTCACGACTAAGTTTCTGTCTTGTGATTTGAGCGCCATCCTTCGAGTCATATATATCACTATCTTTAACAAACGCCTCAATATCCGCCCCTGCTTCTAAAAGAGGGGTGATGGCATCATAATCCCCTGCAATACAGGCATGGAATAGCTCGTCATTCAAGCGATTTTGATGCCGATGCTTACTTTCAAGACGCGGCAAATAACGATTTTCAAGTTCATTTTGAAACTGAAGTCTTAGGTCTCTGTTTGCAGGGTTACTTAAGAATGCTAAGGCTTGATCTAAAATGGGGTTTCCCATAGACTGATTTTCAGGCTGGCCTTCTTTGTTAGAGGAGCTAGATAGGTTATTTTCAGCCTCAGATAAACGCCCTTCCTGGTCGCGGTCCATTTGTTCGTGTGTGCGTTTCATTGGGAGTCCCTAAAGTTAAAAAATTTATAATAATATATATAATATGTTATAAAAATCAAACTAAAATACAAAAATCAATCGGTTTTTAGAAAAAAGACAATCATAAGTAGCACCCCCCCTGTTAAGCGAGAACTTTCTGGAAAAACGAGTGCAAATGTGGTATACTAATTAGATGTTTATCCCTTAGGTAAACCTAGGTTTTATGCCAAACACACTACCGCCTTCAGCCTCTGAATCGGCCTTCGCCTACTTCAAACGCTATATGGAAGAGCAGGGGGGAGAGGTTGAATCTCTCTGTAATGATCTTGATCAAGCCCTAACGTTATCTCTCGATATTGTTTCCTTACAGGAAGAACTCCGGGCACTTGGTGTCAGGGACGAAGATTTTACGAAAATCAAGCACTCCGATTCCCAGGAAATTAAAGAGCGGAAAAAGAAGCTTAAGAAATATTTCCAAATGCTGGTTGCCATCCATAAGAAGCTTGAACGGCAGGAGGAACGCTCCACCGAAGGTCAGCAAAAGAAGTTGATTAAAAGCACGATGGATAAAATCAAGCAGTTCATGGATTTCGACCATAACCGCGATCATGATAAGATATTAAATAGCTTGGGCGAGACGGGCAAGAATGTCAGCGCCTTTGAAAAACCTATTGCCGAAGCGGCGGCCATGTTGGTTATTAAGAGTGCGGCGGTGAAGCTGATGCGGCAAGCTTTGGAAAATATCAAAGCGGAAGTCGCTAAATTCCGGGATCATGCGCTTGCCCAAATTCGGGAACAAGGGATGAATCTGGCGGCGAAATATGTTTCCTTACAAACCGGGATTGATGTTATGGTCGTAAAAGCCGGGATGCAGCTGGGTGCTAAAATTTCCGAAAGCCAAGAAGCCGAACGTTCTGGAAAAAAAGCTAGTGCGGCAGAGCAACAAGAAGCCTCAGCGGCGATGATGACGGCAGTCAAAAGTGCTTCAGCTCCCGATCATACGCCATGGGCGCAAGCGCTCAACAAAGGAAAGGGCGAGCCGGAAATGGGGCGGTAGGACTAAGCCCTATAGCAGCCTTTCTTCTGATTATCCTTGTAGGCAGGCTGCGTTTTTTGAGTCCATAATGTATTAATAAAATCGGATGCCGGAGCGGCAGGCGTCCCCCGAGAAGATGATAATCCGAAGCTATCATTGATTTCCTCAACATCGCTTGCATCTTTCATTTGGATATCTTCATTACGACAAAAATCAACTTCCATTTCGGTTACAGAGCTTAGTGGACAAGCGTCTTTATTAATGGATAACGACGAAAATTCATTTGCTACTTCTTCTACAGAGCCGCAATCCTTTCGAGAAACTGTCACATCAGACGATGGATTTTCTTCACCTGTGACTTCATCAAAGTTCAGCTTTCTCCTAACCTTATTAGGGCGTATCGCTTCGCTAAAAAGATTATCCTCTTCCCGCTCTCTTTTAAACTTTGACATAGGTTTTCCAACTGGTTAACTGAGATATTTTGTATATTTTATATAGCACAAAAGGATCAATTAGTAAATTAATAATCTTCTTTACGTGGTAATGAATTGTATATTCTAAACCATAGGTATAGTACCTTCTTCAGATATATCGTTACAGATTGAAATACAAGACTTTCCCTCCCTTCAACATGCTTCATGAGGACACTATGACCTTCGCCGAAACGCGTTTTCCGGTAGATATTTCCTATGGCTCCAACGGAGGTCCCGAATTTGCGACCGATGTGGTCGTCACCCAAGGAGGCTTTGAACAGCGCAACATCAACTGGGCCGAGGCCCGCGCTCGCTATAACATTGCGCACGGGATTAAAAGCCAGGAGCAGCTGGATGCGCTCATCGTCTTTTTCCGTGCTCGCCGAGGAAAGGCGGAAGGTTTCCGTTTTAAGGATTGGACAGATTATCAAGCCATTGGCGTGGTTTTTGGAGAAGGGGATGGTGCAGAAACCGCCTTCCAACTGCGGAAACCTTATACGGATGGCGGTATCACCGTGAATCGGACAATCACCAAGCCGGTCGCGGACAGTGAGGCGATTTACATCAACAGCGTGCTTAAAACCACACCAGCTCACTATACCCTCAACACCGTCACAGGAATCGTCACCTTCGCGACTCCTCCTACCGATGGCACTATCCTTTCTGCCGATTTTGAATTCGATGTGCCCGTGCGTTTTGATACGGATCGGCTTTCGGCCAGTCTCGATAGCTATGGCAGCTACAGTTGGAAAGATATTCCCTTAATCGAGATAAGAATATAAGGAAGTATAAAAACCCCATTATGTAATCATCTGAAAAATAGTGATAATATTGATTTTTGAAGAGCGTCCGGGGTAGGGTAGGAATAGGTACATTTGCCTACACAATCAAAGGGGAATTCTATGAAAGATACTTCACCCAATGCCCAAGCCAATAACGTATCAGAAGCCTCCAAAGCCCGCTATTACCAGCCCATTGAGCATCATGACGAGCCGGAAGTTGAGCCTTTTACTGCTCAAGAGTTACTCGGCGGTATTACGATGCTTGTGGCGGTTCCGATTATGCTTGGAATCCGGGCTAAAAGGGGATTGGAGGATGCAGCGCGGCATCCATGGAAAGCAATTAAGACCGTTGTGATAGATGACACGTGGAAAGTAGTCAAAGGCAGCGCATCTCGTATCTTACGGATGGGGCTCGTGGATATGTATTTAGCGCTGATTGAGGGAGGAGAAGGAACGGTTGAAGGGGTGATGAGGGGAGTGTCAAGCATGTTTGACAGGGCAAAAAATGCTGCAAAATTGCTGGGAGTTGTCTTCGCCCCGCTTTTTAGGGGGACTGACTACGAAAGTTTTGGCAGCATCCCTCCCGAACAGCCTCCAATGAAACCAATTCCTCCTGAAAAAACAAGTGACCTGATCCCTTCTATTGATTTTAACCTTGTTCCGGATGCGACCCCTCGTGTTAAAGTGTCGAAATCGCAAATGCCAGGCCAGCGCATCGCCTGATAATCCTATAATATGCAGAAAGTTGAACTCCAGGTTAGGGTACGTAACCTGGAGTTTACTTTATCCATTTGTCTAAATGCATTAACAACTCCTTGCTTTGACCCTTAATTTTTGATATAATAATTCAACGTCAAAAAAGAATGGCAAATTAATAAGCAGGGTTCCCATGGCAGATAAAGATCACACTATCAAAAATTTGCGTGCTGCATTCAAAGCCGAAAGAAAGATCGGGCAAGGCCATGTCTCTCACCTCATGGATGATGAAGGCCATAAAAGAAAAGCCACCGACGTAGAGCAAAACAATGGGCACCCCAATACCCATAAGAAGAAATTAACGTCGCGTGAAGTTATGGGACGTATCGGTACAACCGTGCTTGCTCCCGGTGAATATTTGGAAACACTGAAAAATGACATCAAAGATGCTGCAACGCACCCAGGTGAAGTGATTCACGAAGCAGCAACAGAAGTTCCACGCAACCTAAGAAGAGCAGGCGCTGAAGCCCTTAAAACGCTTCCAAATCTCTTCCTTGCGCTTATCGGTGATACGGATTCGTTATTCAGCTCGATTGCTAAATTTGGACAAGCATTTAAAGAGTTAGTATCAAAGCCTCAAGAGCTTATTGGTTTAGTCGCCGCGCCACTACGTGAATGGTTCAAAGGAACCGATTACAAGAAATTCGGAAGCCAGGCTCCTGAAGGAGGAGCTAAAAAAAATGAACCAACAGCTCCAGCGGCTCCTACTGCAGGAAATCCTAATATAAATATTCCGGTAAGTGCTGCTATGAATCTCACTCCCGATAGCCCGCGCGGTTCACAATCTTCCAGCCGCGAGCGTTAATATCCTGTACCTATTCTTATTCCAAAAGCCTGCCGTTCCGGCGGGCTTTTTGTTGCGCGTTACTTATAAAAAGGACTCCCCATGAAACCGATCTCTCTGGAACTGGAAGCGCATATCGCTTCCGAATGCACCACCCTTGCCACTTGCTGGAAACTCACCCGCCAGGATGCGACTGTTCTAGGCTTCACGAGCCATGACCGCAGCATCATTATCGAGGAAGTAACCTATCAGGCAAGCGGAGGATTCACCCCTTCGGCCATCGATTCGCGCGTTGGACTGGCGGTCGATAACCTGGATGTACAGGGCATGTTAAGCAGCGATGCGATCCGCCAAGAAGATATCCATGCAGGGCTTTACGATGCAGCGGAAATTGAAATTTTTCAGGTGAATTATGCGGATATCTCTCAAGGAACACTCCCGCTCCGCCGTGGATTCTTAGGGAAAGTGGAGATGAAGGGTGGCCAGTTTGTGGCAGAGATCCGGGGAATGCAACAGCCTTTATCACAAGGGATTGGAGAACTTTATTCTCCCTCCTGCCGTGCGCAGTTGGGCGATAGTCGCTGCAAAATCACACTCTCGCCGGATTATGTAAAAACTGGGACGATCACTTCACTTAGCCACAATCGGATATTTTTTGATAGCGAACGGGAGGAGGCGAACGACTTTTTCTCGCAAGGCAAAATCACCTTCAACTCAGGAAATAATGCGGGATTATCGATGGAAGTGAAGCGTTACACTGTAGAAGGTGGCCGGATTGAACTTGTCTTCCCGATGCCGTTTGCTGTGGAGGAAGGGGATAGTTATTCCCTGCAAGCAGGCTGTGATAAAACCTTACCTACCTGCATTACACGCTTCAATAACGCACTGAATTTCAGAGGTGAACCGTTTGTACCAGGGACGGATAAGATGTTAGAGACCTCAAGTACGCGGAATAATTAGGTAAGCGGAAGCAATTTCAACATAGGGTTGCCAAAGTCGATAAAGTTGGATACTGTGAGATTTCAGCATAACCGCACAGTAGAGCAATCTGATGATGCGGTGTAACCAGGAGGGGGTGATGCCGAATATAATGAGACTACTAGGAAGAATGATCGCAGGGATTGGTGGGTCGAGCTTATCCGTAGGCATGAGCTTTGCCAAATATCCATTTACTTTTCCTGAAAAAGCATTGACCTCAGACTGGATGATAATGGGCGAGGATATCAACAAAACAATGAGCAGGCTAAAGGATGATGGAACAGAAAAACGAGCGTAGACATTACGTAGCAGAACGCACACAGCGTGATTATCGGACATCGGAACGGCGAACATCAGGCCCACGGAATAACCAAGGATACAACAGCTCTTCTTCTTCGCGTCGCCCACGGCTTTCGCACAATATTTTACCGCCTCCAGGCATTTTAGAGGCGTACGAAGCGTTAGATAAAGGTGCTTCTGCGCGGCTTTTTGAGCAGGCACGCAAAGAACAAGAACACCGCCACGCATGGGAAGATAATTATCTTAAAGCCCATTCGGCGAGCTATAAGCTTGGGCAGTTTATTGGGTATTTTTCTGTACTCTCTATTATTGCAGGAACGGTATATTTAGGACTTCAGGGGTATCGTGATGAGGCGATTGCTTTATCCGTATCCGGTTTCGGGTTCTTGACACTGACTGCATTCGTATCAGCAAAAGGCCGCCGTTTTGCGCGCCGCCCAAGCCGTTATCCAAACGCTCGGAGAGAAGACGGCAGCCAGAATTCGAATTATTCTAAAGAAGTCGATGAGGACGAGGATTAGTCTGTAGATCCTTCATAAGAGGTAGTCATCCCCGTGAAGACGGGGATCCATTGTTCTAATAGTATAACATTAGATTCCCGCCTCCGCGGGAATGACTACCTATTTTCGGTTTTCTACCTCTTGATACAAAATCAGTATGAGGACTTCCCCCGCGCAATAAAGTTCCCATTATCCAATCCCGCTTTTCCATACAGGAACGGAGAGCCATCGCTATTGATTACGGAACCACCGGCTGCATTTAAGATGGCATGCCCCGCGCCGATATCCCACTCCATGGTTCTGCCAAACCGGGGATAAATATCGGCAAGCCCTTCTGCGACCAAACAGAGTTTGATCGAGCTTGAGGCCGACATCAGTTTTTGTACCTTAATCGATGCAATATAGGCCTCTGTTTCCGGCGTGAGGTGTGACATACTTGCAACAACGACGGCACCTTCGGAAGGCAACGAACGGACAGAAATCCGCGTGCCATTATCTTTATACGCGAAGCCATCATCGCCGGTATAATAAAGACTCCCCTTAGCCGGGACATAGATCACCCCGCGAACGGGTTTATGGTTTTGGACCAGCGCAATATTGACCGTAAATTCGCCAGTTTTCTTGATAAAACTTTTGGTTCCATCCAGCGGATCCACGAGCCAAAAGACTGGAGATTGCCTTGCCAATTCATTGACATCCGAAGGATTCTCTTCGGAAACGACAGGAATATTAGGGGTTAAACGAGCGAGGCCTTCGACGATAAAAGCGTTGGCTTCCGTATCTGCAATGGTCACAGGGGAGGCATCCTCTTTCCGAGTAACAACCACTTCACCCTGATAATGCTGCATAATGCCTTTCCCCGCCTGAATCGCAAGAGTAACCACTTGATGGATGGGGGGGAATTGTGTCATACTAATGTCGCGCCTATACCATTTATTTATCTTAAAAAGTGATAATGGTTTAAGGGTGCAAATGCAAGGATAAGTGGCCAGGAGGCAAAGAAAGCAGTGCGCATACTACCGATATTGACAGCAACACTCAGCGTTTTCGCATTATTAGGATTATCTCCCGCGATAGCATGCGATTGCCCCGCCCAAAAAGATACTCCTGATAAGGCATTGGAAAATAGCACCTTAGTCTTCCTTGGAACCGTTTCCGCCAAAGAGCATAACGCCCAACAAGATAAGGTTTTTTTTGAGGTAAAAAAAGCCTGGAAGGGTACGGAAAAAGGCAAGAACATTTCGCTTGTCACGAATTTGGTCGTCTTTGGTTGCGATTATGAATTCGAACAGGGCAAAGAATATATGGTGTTTGCAAGTCCTCCGAAGCCGAAAGAAGATGCGGCCCCGAAAGATAAGCCTCGCGTCCCTTTTGGGGGCACTGCGTACCCTAAAATGGGTATCAACGCTAGCCCACCAGCAAGCGCCAGTGTTTGTGGGCTTACCACTCCATCGGATAGTAACGAAGCCGCCGCCACAATGGAAGCGCTTGGCAACCCGGACTATTATATAGAACGATTTACCCTGAATCCCGCTAAGCCTGCATCGCCCAACGCGGGTGGTGTCTATAAGCCTTTGCCGTAAATATCCCCATGCAATGGCAAGACCGGGGTATTATCCTCAAGGTACAAAAATATGGTGAGCATTCGGCCATCGTCACCTTATTCACCCGCGAACACGGACTGCATAAGGGAATGGCCAAATCCGCTTTCAGTAAAACCCAACGCGGGATTTATCAGCCGGGAAATATCATTGATGCGGTTTGGCGTGCACGATTAGCCGAGCAGCTTGGAAATTTTACCGCAGAACTTATTTCTCCCATTGCAGCGCTGACCATGCAGGATCCCTTAAAACTCTCCGGCGTGACTTCGCTCCTTTCGTTGTTTTCCGTACTGCTTCCCGAACATGCACGGTATCAGACGCTGTTTGAGGATACGGAAAGCTTACTTTCACGGATGGCAGGCAATGAACCGTGGCTCTGCGATTATGTAAAACTCGAGATGCGGTTGCTTGAAGAAATCGGGTTCGGCCTGGATTTAACATCATGCGTCGCAACGGGAGTATGTGAGGAACTTCTTTACGTATCGCCTAAATCGGGTCGTGCCGTATCCCGCGGGGCAGGGGAACCGTATAAAGATAAACTCCTCACGCTGCCTGCATTTTTGTTAGGCGAAGAGATACTTGAAATCACCACGGAATCGATCCGAGCCGGACTGGCACTCACCGGATTCTTCTTAAAAACACACGGCTTTGCTCCTCATGGAATGAACGTACCCGAAGCGCGGGAACGGTTGGCTCGGCAGGTGGGTTAAACCAGTTTACCAATTTTCTTATTCTTTAAAAAGTGGAGAAGCTATGGTTACTCTATTCGGAGCATTAGTAGGCTTTTTAGGATCAATCGTCCCTGAGTTCCTTAAAATGTGGAAGGACTCTTCCGATAAGAAACACGAACTCCAAGTGATGAAACTCCAAATGGACTTCCAGGCGCAGGGCCATCGCGATCGTTTGGAGGAGATTAGCTTTGCTGGTGATATTGCCCAAAGCCAGGCGCTTTATAAAACATACCATACCGGCATAGGATGGGTCGATGCGCTTAACGGAACCGTGCGTCCTGTAGTTGCCTATGCGTTTTTTTTACTTTATGCAGCCATAAAGTTTCTTTATTATGCGTCGTTACCAGATTCTGGTGTACCGTTTGTTGTTGTCTATGAGGCATTATGGACAACAGAAGATGCCGCGATCTTTGCTGGCATCATGAGTTTTTATTTTGGTCAACGCGCAATGCATAAACTTCGGGTAGGACGATGAGACATATTACACAAGAAGGCATAAATCTTATTTGCCGATTTGAAGGCTTTTCATCAAAAGTTTATATCTGTCCGGCGGGTTATCCGACGATTGGTTATGGCCATTTGATCCGCCCGGAAAATAAAGCGCAATTCTCTGGCCCGATTACAAAAGCGCAAGCAGAAGTGTTATTGCGTAAGGATGTAGAAACGGCAGAACAGGCCGTACTTCGATTGGTTACGGTACCCTTGACGGATGGTCAGTTTGATGCGTTAGTATCTTTTGTCTTTAACCTCGGAGCGGGAGCATTCCAGGGTTCAACCCTACGAAGCAAAATAAATAGGGGAGAGCATGCAGATGCTGCTAAGGAATTCGAGAAATGGATATTTGCCGGCGGCAAGAAATTAAGTGGACTTGTTGCTCGCAGAGCCGCAGAAGCAGAGCGATATATGGAACGCGCTGAGACGCTTGCTGTTGCGGATACCCAAACGGATACTCGCAAAACCCCCGTCCTTCCTCCTGTCTACTAAACACGATCACGAGTGTTTTATGTCCCTCCAAACGCATATCACCGCGGAAGCCCGCGAATGGATTGGCACGCGCTTTCATCATCAGGGGAGGTGCAAGCGAACGTCGGCGCATTCGGGCGGATGCGATTGCATTGGCTTGATTGTGGGGGTGCTAAAAAACTTAGGAATGACCGTTGATGTGGGGGGAGTCAAGATCCCATTACATACTTTCGACCGCACGGATTACAGCATGCTGCCCGATGGAAAACAATTGGAAGCCGCACTGCTGAAATATCTTAATCCCATTCCAAACAGTGCTATTGAGCCCGCCGATATTCTCCTCTTCCGGTTTGATAAAAACCCGCAGCATGTTGCGTTTGCGGGGGATTATCGCGATGGAGGAGGACTAAGCCTCATCCATTGCTACCGAAGTGCCGGCGCTGTTGTCGAGCATCGCTTTGATGAGACGTGGCAGGAAAGGCTCGTTGCCGCATTTCGCATTCGTCCTTAAACACAAGGAGCCTCCCATGACCACTCCTCCGACCGCCTCAAGCGAGGCGGAACGCTTGCGCACCTTGCTTTCCAAGCTGATCAACTGCATCGAAGAAGATATCAATCACCTCCTTGCTAAACCCGTCAATAGAGGGGAAGGCGAAAATAGCTCACTCAATCACCAGCATCTTTGGGGACAGAAGGAAACAGCCATTTCACTCCTTCTCAAACTAAGCGCGTTATTTGCACGTATGCACCCTACGGAAAAATTTTCTGAAGAAGAAAAACAAACGCCTGAGGATACCAGTCTCACCCCAGAAGAAAAAGCCATCATGGAACGTTATTACTCCAAATTTTCTGGCGAGCCGTACCAAGGCATGCCGGAGGAAGAAAATCATTGTTAGCAGCACCAGAAGAGGTCGTCATTCCCACTTTGGTTGAGAATCCATTGTTATACTATTAGGCAGTGGATCCCCGTCTTCACGGGGATGACTACCTCGTGTGTTGCTTCTACAGCCGTTTCATCATCACTAAGGAGCTCATCATGACCACCACCAACCACTTAAATATTTCCCATATCCGCCAAAACCAAGCGCAAAAAGAAGTGACCCTCAATGAGGGCCTAAACCGTATCGATGCGATCCTGAATACCGGTGCAATCGATAAAGGCACGAACACTCCACCGGTTAGTCCCTCGGCAGGAGATGTATATATCCTTGGAAGCTCTCCGACCGGCGATTGGAGTGGGGAGGGCGGACATATTGCCTATTACCTCAACAGCACATGGGAATTTATCACACCGAATGAAGGCATGACCTTATGGGTCAATGACGAAGATGTGCTCTATAGTTTTGATGGAAGCGCATGGACAAGCAGCTCAGCCGCAACGCTCGATGAACTTACGGATGTCTCCATCACCAGCGCAAGCACCAACGATCTCTTGCAATATAACGGAACAGCCTTTGTAAATACTCAAACCGCAAATAATTTGGGCGGAATCGGTATCGGAACAAGTGCTGATAGCACAAACAAACTAGCCGTTGCCAGCGATGCTATCTTATTTACCGCAGGCGCATCCGGCGATACACAAATCAAAGTGAATAAAACGACGAGTGGCGATACGGCTTCCTATGTGTTTCAAAGCGCGTGGTCAGGCCGTGCAGAGTTTGGAATCATAGGGGATAATGATTTCCAACTGAAAGTCTCCGCCGATGGCAGCAGCTTCGCGCAATCTTTTGTCGTGGATCACACAAGCGGCGATATTGATTTCAAACAGGATGTCTACATCAATGGTACGCTCGGCGGGGTGGAGTTGGATCATTTGGAGGACGTTGCAGTGAGCAGCCCATCCAATGGCGAGATTCTAAAATATAACGGCTCGGCCTGGGTGAATGATACGGTATCGGGAGCCAGCAGCGCGCTTGCATCACTGGACGATGCGAGTATTACCAGCGCTACGGATAATGACTTCCTGGTCTATAACGGAACCGATTGGACGAATGAAGCACCTTCCACTGCACGAACCAGCATGGGCTTAGGCAGCATTGTTACCCAAAGCGCAAGCTCGGTGAGCATTACCGGCGGAACCTTAAGCGGAATTGCGGCAACACTCGGCGGAGCGTTATCCTGCGCGGATAATCTCGTCGCACGTCCGGAGATCAAAGATTATGCCGAAACCCGCGCGGCCAACGCAACAGCAACAGGAAGCGTGACAGTCGATATCGAGAACGGGAATGTGCATGAACTGACCCTCACCGGAAATATTACAACGCTTACCTTCAGCAATCCTCCAGCCACCGGCAAAGCGGGAAACCTCACCCTCATCCTTAAACAAGATGGAACAGGGGGGAGAACAGTCAGCTGGCCAGCTGCAGTCAAATGGGTAGGGGCGAGTGCGCCGGTATTATCCACTGCTGCGAACGCGATTGATATCGTCACACTCTGCACGACGGATGCAGGAACAATCTATTATGGAACGGCGCTGATTAATTTTGGTTAGTGAGGTTTTTATGCGTATTGATTCTCCTAGCTACCGCAAAGCATTTGAACTTTATTTACGTCGTGGAGTTCCAATGCATCGCTCGTTAAAGGCGGAGGCTCGGACAGGCCAGTATGTGTGGCGAACGCAGGAAGATGGCATCTATCGAAATATACAAACCCCAGAAATAAAAACCACTTTTTTAAACCCACAAACGGAGTCCCTATGCTTAATTTCCGCATGATGATGGCGGCGGGAGACACGCGCCGTCTGATCCAATCCACGCAGGCTTTTGAAATCAATTTCGGCTCTGGCGATACCTCTAAAACGGTCACGATTTCAAGTGTCGATACCAGCCGTTCGCTCGTGCTACTGGATGGCTGGCATGTCGGGAGCAACACGGACTTCCGCCTCTGTTATTCACGCCTTGACCTGACTAATGGCACGACCGTAACAGCCACTCGCAACACGAGCGGCGTTGCACTGACGGTACGAGGGGTGGTGATCCAATTTGCACCAGGAAAAGTATCGAGTATCCAAACAGGTACGATTACCCTTAGTTCCGGCACAAGCTCCAACACCGCGACGATTAGCAGCGTGACCACGTCCCGTGCTGTAGCGATTTATATGGGAAATATAACGAGTGGTACTATCATTAGCCGCGCCGCGTGTACGGCGGTACTTACCAATAGCACGACAGTCACCGCAGCCCGAGGTGACGGTAGCAGTAGCACGGCGACAGTCGGATATACGGTAATCGAATTTGCTGCTGGGGTCGTTGATTCCATGCAAACGGTGTCTATTACGATCCCGGCAGACGGTTCATCGACTTCTACAAATGCTACGATTAGCAGTGTGAGCACAGGGCGTTCGTTATTATTTTATGGAGGAAATTCGATTGCCGGATCGGTAGCGCCGAACCTTGCAGCACCGTTGATCTATCTTGCGGGTGCTACTACGGTGACGGCACAGAGAAATACGGCAAGTGGTACGGATGCGGTAACGATCAAAGCAACGGTCGCACAATTTTCTGCATCACAAGGCATCACCGTACAACGGGACCGTTCTACCATTGCACTGAGCAATACGGCGCATGATGCGAGTATCACTGCGGTGGATACGGCAAAATCTGCCGTAAGTTATTTAGGATTTACTACAACCGAAACCACGAACAACGAACATCAGATTTTTCCAACCGCCAAATTGCTGGATACGGACACGGTACGCGTTGAGCGCGCAGATGCGACTGTCGATGAAACCGTGACGGTGTCGTGGGAAGTTATAAGTGGTTAGAGGGGGAATCGTGAGCGCCTTTCAACTTACTATTGGTCGCTTTGCTTTTCCATAATCTAGGAGTCGACTCGCTGGCAAGCACTTCTTCATGGGTGGCGGCGGTATAGATTCTTCTGGAATTCTCTATCCCAGTAGCCCATGCTTTGTTTCCTGCCACAGATGAAACTTCTTCTGCTTCCAAAGAAACCACATCGTCTACGCTATCGGATGCTACAGAAGAGGAAGCATCATCCGAAGAATGTGAAGCTTTTAAATCTATCTTTCTTGCATCTTTACGCTGAAGAAGCACAGAAGAAGACTCATCGAAGGAATGTGAAGCTTTTAATTCTATCTTTCTGGCACCTTTACGCTGAAGAGATACTGTGGGCGCAATCTCTTTTGCTGTTAAATCAATCGTGTCATTCGAGGAAAGAGAGGAAGAGGCATCGTCTGCAGAAGCCGAGGCTTTTGTCTTAAACGGCAATACATTCTTAGATCCTTTTGTGGGATCTGTAACGTCACGAAGGAAATCGTTTGCCTTATTAAGGTTTCCACTCGTAATGGGTTTGAAGTTTTCAGGTACTAACCTCTTACTCTCAAAGTAGCCATATACTTCAACATTCTGGCTCTCAAACGCGATATTCACAAGCGCTTCAATCGCGTTTGGTTTATTAGCAACGGATGATCGTTTGATGAGAATTTCAAAAATTTCTTTAGAAGAAATACGTGCAGCAGCCTGTAATACAGATTCACCATCTATTATTTTATTATCAACAGAGGCTCCCTTTTCAAGCAAAGCCTCAACCAGCCTCTTATGTCCTCCCTCTACAGCAAGGAGGAGCAATGTCCTTTGGCCTACTCCCCAGGAAAATGTCTCATTAACATTTATATTCTTCAATGAAGAAATAATATCTCTTGGACTATCTTTAGCAGAAAAGTTTGCAATCTTGTCCGCAATTTGTCTTAGCTTAGCCACAATGTTCTCTTTTTATACAAACATTAAAATTTCGTTAATTCTATATAATTTATTAATTATTTCAAGAGAAAAATGCCTTGCTTACTAAATATACGATTTTATCCGCACGAGGTACTATATGCCACTAGACGAAGCAAATCTCCAGAAGATTATAAAAGAAGTAGTATTTGAAACTCTCAGTAGTCTTGGCTTCACACCTTACGACCCACAGGAAACGCAGAAGGATATGATTTATGTTCGGAAACTCCGGGAGGGAAGCGAAGAAATTGGGGGGAAGATCCGCACCACCTTGGTAACGGTATGTATTACCAGCGGGTTATATCTGGTCTGGGAGGCGTTTAAAAACGCGATACGCTAGATCTTTCAGTGGACGGATTTTTACCCTTCTGAGACTCCACGAGCTCGTCTCGCAGCATCTCCGAAAGTGGATAGTGCGCTGTGCCGGATTCTACCCTTAAGGCATCTAAAACATCCTGAATTGCGGTATAAGGAATAAAGACCGATTTTCCTTTGATTTCAGGAATATTTCCCCCATCGAACCGGCAGTTCGCAACAAATTGTCCAAATTCTTTAGTACTTGCAAAGCTATCAAATCGTACCTCTAACTCAATGGGGTTCCTGACATTATTTGGTAAAACTTTGCCATCAAGTAAGGTTCTAACGGCAGTTATGCCCGTAAAGGATTGATAGTACTGCGATTCCTCATTGATCTTTTCAAAGATCCGCTTTTCATTTTTCGACATGGCTATTGGGGGACAAATCCCGTACCGTTTCATGTGCTCTACAGAACGTACAAGCCAGCTTTCATCATTCGATTCAGGAGAAGTGATTTGCCTTTTTTTCTTTGAAACTCGCTCTTGATAGGAGGAGCTACTAAGAGATGTGCTCTGTGCTTGCGCCATTATAGAAGAAGGAGAAGGTTCAAAATAGTAGCTAGCACAAGCCTCAACGGTAGAGGACTTTGAGATCGATCGTGTCTTTTCTTCTACGTATGAGAGGCTATCGGTAGGTTTAGCTTTTACTCCGATAACAATATATGATTTATCACTGCTTTTTGACATAAAAAACCTTACTTCTTAATCGCGCGCAATAGCCCTGTTTCATGTGAATCCGTAGGTTTCTTTGTGTTGAGAAAACGGGACATGTTTGGTCATAAATGGTCTGCATTAATTTATAAACTAATGTGTATCAGGGTCGGACAATACAGTCAATATATTAATATTGATATTTTCCATTTCGGCTATCCTACAATGGTAAAATATTGAAGATTTTCATCTTTTAAAGCAGATTTTTACCAACAAAAAACCCACGGATGACATTATCACCAGTGGGTTTGTTAACAGTGCCTATCTAGTAAGTATTATGAACATCTTACTCTGCGTCCGCGCGAGCAAGGGACATAAATACTTGGAGTGCTAATAACTCCATACTCATCAAGAGATGGAGTTGACTCTTAGAAGTAGAATCTTTTGCATCCAACAAGGTTTTCATTTTTGTAAGTATATCATTGCACCCTTCTATTAATATTATAACAAATTTTTGACACTATCTTCTTTCTTGCATCTTTTCTTAATTATCGCGTAGTATAAGGACATAGGGCATAGGGATTTTCAACCATGAGGGGTAGGGTGAGACACTATATAATAGGGCTTACTGCCATAGGATTCGCACTAACCGGCTGCACCGACATCAAAACGGTCCGCAATCAGACTATTGTCATCGAAACCCCGCTTGTTACCAAAGCCGAATGTGAACTGGTTGATACCAGAGGCCATAAATGGTACGTGGATGCGACTCCTAAACCGGTCACAGTGATGAAAGGCTATGGCCCGATGACCATCGATTGCACCAAAAAAGGCTATAAACGCACAATCGTGGCCGTGGATGAAGTCTATGGGGATAAGCATGATTATCAACATGTTGCGACTAGTGCAATTGGGGCGGCGCGCGATATCACCATGGATATCGGCAAGCATTATCCTTATAAATTAGTTGTTCTGATGGAGCCGGAGAAATTTGGTTCTGAGCAAGAAAAAATCGACTGGCTCACCGCGAAACATTCGTACGAGAAGATGTATCAGGAAGAGCGGGATACTTACCGCGAAGTGAAGCTTCAGGATGCCGAAAAGCTGTGGGACGAGAACGTGACGAAAAAGGTTAGCGAACTCAAAGCCGAAAAGAAGGCAAGCGATAAAGCCGAAGCCTGGATCGAGCAAAAAGCGGAAACAAAAGGACGTATCGACCGTATCGAAGACAATATCAAACGCCGGCAGGCACTGCGTCAATTGGAAACTCCGGCTTCCGCTCCATCTTCGAGCATAGCACCAACCTCACTTACTACCGGGCAGGAATCAGCGATAACCAAAGAAGTGATGCCGGAAGTGCAAGCTTCTCCACTTCCAGCACCAGAAGGAATGACGGCCGATTCTGAACCGCCAATTCCGAAGTCAGCAACACTTCCCGATCGCCCGGCCAATACGGCAGAGCCTATTCCGTTAGTGCCGGAGTATTAGCGCCCAGGCTGTTGAGCTTCCTGAGTCTGATGGGCTTCAAGCTCGGCATTGATCTTCTCAACAAAACTTTGGGATGTTGTTTCGAGCCTTTCTCCTAGCTTATTTCGAGCTACGCGGGTGGAGAATTTCTTTTCCAATGGTTGAGCGGGATATTCAGGGGCGGTGCAAAGTACCGTATCTCTATCTCGAGGAGCAAGATGTTCACTTACAAGTGTTAGCGCATTTTCTAACCCTCCCGAATTCAAATCCTGAGCTGCCGCAGCACGTGAAATAATTTTTGCAACGGAGTGATTCGTTTTGTATTCAATATTTCTCTGCTCTTGTTCCCATGTTTTAATGCGGTCTTGAAACAGCCTACCTATGCTCATGCCATTTTCATCCCTTACTTCATCAAAGATTTTTAGGAGTTTCTCTATGGTGGTGATTGTTGGGAGTTCCTCTTCGCTGATCTTATTTGTTAGAATAAATTGAGTTTCATCATCAGCCGCAAGTAAACCTCCCACTGCCAGTTGAAGGCCTAGGGCAGTATCAATATCGTCTGAATTTTTTGCTGTTCTTAACTCAGATGCTAACTTAACAGGGCTCCGTAATTTGGCTCCCTCAACAAGGAGAAATTTTATAGCTTTACTATTTCCGGCTAGACTTGCATGATCAAGAGCACTTAATCCCTCTTCATCTCTGGCATTGATATTTGCTCCCGCTTGAAGCAAACGCTTCATTGAATCAATATTGCTACCTTCTCTCACTGTATCCAGAAATTGAATATCCAGTTCCCTTAAATGTACAGGAGAGGGAAGAGGAGTTTCTTCTTCTGCGCATCTGAGTGCTTCCTTTCCTAGCTTAAGAAGGTCGAATGTTGCCTGTGCACAGTTTAGTGCCCCTGTCAATATATCTGTTTTCGTTTCAGCATTAGCTCGAGGAAATATATAAATCAGAAAGTTTCTAAAAGTAATAATCTGTCCAGCAATCTTCTGTATAGTAGACATTATCGGATCGTTAGATAGTACAGGCGTTAAGCGAGTATGCATAGTTGTTAATTCAGCATTTAGCATAGTCAGCGCGCCCCTTAATAGACTAGATGCATCTGCTACTTCTTCCTGATTCGTGCTGTGCATTCTTTGGATTTGATTAGAAATTTCCCTCATTAAAAAAAGGTATTTAAAATCTTCTAACTTTTGTCCAGTCAAATAGTTGTTAATTACAGTGTCTTTGCTCATAACTACCTCGGTTTGAATTTTGTAGTGGAAATTACTGAAGGCTGTCGGAGTATTAATCGACACCTACCCATAAAATACAGAAGACTCCTTGCTTTTCTCGGTGCCAGCCGTGAATTTTTCTAGAATTTTCTTGGCAAAAGGGCCAGGCTCTTTTGGAAGATTCTCCCCCATAGTAACGTCCATAAGTGGCGCATCATCTTTCTTCTTAACAGTAAGCTTTGCCTTCCGGAAGGGATTCTCCAGCAATTCTTCTTTTCCTTTCTCTTTAGTATAATCCTTCAACCATTTTTCCTTCAACTCCGCTTTTAGCATATAGTTCACCGGTTGGCAGGCAGAGCCCTTGAAGTAGAGGGGAACATCCTGAGATTGAAGCTCCAATTTTTTCTGAATAAGCGCAATTTCTTCTCCCGCAATGACTGCGCCGGATCCAATCAGCAACGTAATCGCATTATGGCTATCTTCCGGATTGATAGCTCCCGAATGGAGAAGCTGATGAAGGATGGTTTTTCCCTCCAAAGTGGTTGCATTGATATCTGCCCCATGCCAAATCAAACAGCTCATTGCCTCAATGCTGCCCGCAAGCGCAGCCCGGTTTAATGGTGTGAGTCCTTCGCTATTGACCCCGTCGATATCAGCGCCTCGTGTCAGTAAAAAGTCGATAACACCGGGTTTGCTATAATGGACTGCCTGATGCAGCACTGTATTGCCGTTATTATCCCGACGATGAATAAGCCCCTCTTCGTGATCGAGCAGAAGGTCGATTGCTAGGATATGACCATTAAATGCGGCGGCATGTAGGGGGGAATCTCTAAGCGATGAGCCTCTTACTTGAGCGCCGGCATTAAGCAACATCGACATCACAGGAATATCCCCTTGGTAGGAGGCTGTGTATAAAGGGGTGTTGCAATCAATATCGATAGTATCCACATTTGCTCCGTGCGCAATCAAGGTGTGAATGGTCTCTATTCTTTCGGCAGTTGAGTCGTGACGAAATACACTGCCCCTATAAGCAATCGCAAGATCCAGCGGCGTTTGATTTAATTTATTGCGCGCATTCATATCGCCATACCATTCGATTAAGCATTCCGTTGCATAAGGGTTATTACGGGATGCGGCAACATGCAGGGGCGTCATTTTATCTGTTTTTTGCGCGTTCACGTCTGCTCCCTGAAGCAAAAGAGCTTGCATCTGCTCAACATCCCCTTCTCGAGTTGCAACAAAAAGAGGTTCATTTAACGAGGGATCGGTATAGTAGTGACCCAACCCAATACTTTGTAATATACTTCTGATAATTCTCATAAATACCTCTGGTTACAATTGATGTACTTTAGGTATTACAAAAAAGCATATAAGTTTTACATTCGTATATGCTGCCTTAGGTTCCAGAATCCTGTTAATAGCGTTCTGCACGTTTTTGAGAATTTTTCACACTGGATTTCAAGTTCTCCGCGAAACTTTTGCGCTTACTGTTCCTGGAAATCACAGGAGCGGGGGGAGAATTGCGCAATCTTCCTGAAGATTTATTCAGCAGCATCAACTCCTCACTCTCTGCGTCATATTTCTGTAACGGTATCGCGAGAGAGCCTCGCGCTTGATGGGACTGTACCGCATGAACAAAGACTTCCTTGCGCAGCTGATTAAGGAAGTAATGTTGTGTAACGCCCCTAACATCATTCACAGAAAAAAAGAACTGCGAAAAATCGTTATGCGATAAATTCAACCGGCTTTGTAAGGATTCCACATCATGTTTATCCACAATCGCACTGGAAAGTAGAAGCAAAACCATTCCTCCGACATTCGTATTATCATAACGATGTAAGAGCACCTGCAGCGGCGTGCGATCCTCACTATTACGGGCATTGACATTCGCACCCCATTGGATCAGTGCGGCCATCACATTATTAAAATCCCTCCGTGCCGCTTCATGAAGGGGGGTGGAATTTTCCCCGTTTCGGGCATTGATTTGCGCTCCCTGCAAGAGCACTAATTTTATTTGAGTAATATCTTGATGTCGCACTGCTGCGAATAAGTCATCATTAAGCATATCTTGCACTTCCTGATGCTTTTCGATGATGCGTTGTCCACGCTCTTGGTGTCGGTTGGCTTTATCCGAAAGCAGCCCCGCATACGATTCTTTTCTGAATAAACGCGCCAAAATATTGCCCATCACTACCTCCATTTTTTCGCTGAAAATAAAGGGTAGAAGGGCGGGTATAAATTATATATGTGATTATGCCGTTGCAGCGTCCGAAAAGGGCTAAAGCGTTCTCGCTTTAATCGTACGCAAGGAGTGCAAGGGGAGGGGGCCGTAAGCGTAGTAGACCTACGTGCGGACCGACGAATCCGATGCACGACACCGCGTACGATTAAATGGAAAATGCTTTAACGCTCTACAGGATCAACCGGACGGAACGGAAGCAGCCGAGTATTTGGCATCGGTTCTTCGGTAATATTGCGCAGGCCTTCACTATTCCAAGGGGTAATGGGTTCTAGCCAGACATCAATCGGATTCGGAGAGAACATCCGTGTGCCACCGGAGGCAAGATCTCCCACTCCTGCAACAGGGCCTCCGGGAATATCGCCGAGCATCGTCAGCGAACGCTTTCCGGAGAAACGGGTAGAGATTGGCACAGTCACGGGTTTATAGCCGGGTTTCGCCACCGTGATTGAAAATTCTTCCCGATTGCCATAGAGCATTTCACACGGCGTATAACACATTTCACCGGTCGAGAAGCGCACAAGCGCATGGGAAGGATTCGAATTCACCCACACCTTCTCACCTTTCCCAAACGCAAAGAAACTACATCCGGTAAGGCTAAGAAGGAGTGGAAGAATTACGAAAAAGCGTTGCATAGAGGGTTACTGTCTACCAAACGATGGTGAACCAGTGCCTTTTTCATCCTCTTCTTTCTTTGAAGAAGAGCGTGTTCGCCCCGTCCATAAATTAGGAGATTGCTCATCGGAAGAATGCTTCTTTTCCGCGTAAGCAGCAGAAGAGAGTAGCGTTTTTTCCCTAGAAAGAGCAGGTTGTACTCGACTCCGATAAGAAGAAGGATCATAAGAAGAAAAAAGTGGCGCAGGTTTTATTCGCGTAGGCGAAGAAGACGGAGATTCATCCGAGGAATAAATATTAAATGGTGGAGTATCCCTAGATGAACTACGCCCTGAATATGCTGGAGGAACAGGAGGTTCAATCGATTCTTCCGACGAAGGAGATTCAACATCGACATGTTTTGGCTCCCCCGTGATATTGTGTATAATTATTTCCTGAATCTGGTCTAAAAATTTCTCAGAAATCGAATTGTTCTCTAAGCGTAATTCAGCGAGGGTTCTATTATCCATGAGAAACGCTTTAACTAAATTCATTAATTCATCTGTAATATCAGTATTCACAAGAATAAGACTATGCAGACTGTTCTCTGGTTGTGCTTTTAACGCTCCCAAAAGAGTCGCTATCCCCACATTACCCAAATGCGTACCCGTAAGATCAATCGTCAGAAGCATCGTATTCTTCTTGAGCGATTCTGCCAACGCGAGCATGCTTGCTGAACTGATGCTACAATCTTTTAAGACAAGGGAAGAAAAATGCGGACTATTCGCTTCAAGCAGCCTGCAAATCGGCAAAATGCTGTGGGCTTCTGAAAAATCAAGCCCACTTAAAACAAGAGGATCAAGGGGAGAATTATCACAAAAATCGGTAATGGCCTGGATCACGTTCTCATCCCAGTTTTCACCATTGCGCTTACTCTCACGTAAAAGTTTTTGGAAAAGTTGCTGAAAAATAACACGTGCTTCAAACGTTGCATCCTCTCTAGTACGAGCATTCTCCCGTAAAAGTCGAGGTCTTTTGGTTTGCACGCCTTCCTCCGAATCTGGCAATGATTCTGCGCGCAGATCAGGCGACAGGTCTTGCGACCAATTCAGGGGAGGGGTAGTCGGTGCTGTTTCCGACGTTTGACTATGGGATACTGTTGGGGGCGTTTCGCGTCTACGTTTCATGGCTTTATCCTGTGTAAATTAACGTTGCTCTCTATAGCGTGGTACGAGGAAGATTAACAAATCCAGAGTTTTTTGCAATTAGAAACCCATACCCCCTTTCTTCTTAAGATATTTTATTCTCCAACCATCAACAGGTTCCCTCATGGCACAAATCGTATTTACCGCGGCAGCCAATGCCGTGAGCTCTTCCGTTGGCGCAAGCGCAACGACTGCCGCCGCGATTCAATTAGGCGCAAGTATCGTCGGAAAAGCTGCCGATGCTGCACTCTTTTCTGCTATCAGCAATCGCGGGCGGGGAGGTGCATCCGGCCGAGGCCCACGGCTCGATAACCTGGAAGTGCAAAGCTCCGTCTATGGTAGGATGATTCCGATTTTATACGGAACTGTCCGAATGGCAGGAAATATCATCTGGTCGCAAGCAATCCAAGAAATCGCTGTACCCCAAGGCGGCGGAGGAAAAGGCGGCCTCACCGCACGTCAAACCGATGGCAATGTCTCCTATCGGTATACCGTCTCGCTCGCTATTGCAATTTGCGAAGGACGGATCGATGAAATCTTGCGCGTCTGGGCGGATGCGAAAACCGTCGATCCCACCCAGGGGACTTACCGCATCCATCGCGGCGGCGAAGCGCAACTCCCTGATCCGTTGATTGAAAGTATCGAAGGAGTTGGCCAGACGCCTGCCTTCCGTGGACTCGCTTATGTCGTCATCGAAGATTTTCCGCTGGGCGATTTTGGCAATCGCATTCCGAACTTCACCTTCGAAGTTCGCCGGACGGTGAATCAAGTGCGCGAGGATGAAACTCCGCTCGAAGAACGCATCACCGATATCGTCATGATCCCAGGCTCCGGCGAGTTCGTGTATGATACGCAAATCCAAAACAAGATCATCGTTGAGGATTTAGGTGGCGGCGAGTTCGTCCAAACCGGGCAGCAATTCAGAATCAACCAGAATAACCGCAGTGCGAAAGCTGATACGCTTGTCGCACTTGATCAGTTGCAAGCCAATCTTCCAAACGCCCAGTGGATCGCCGTCGTCGTTACCTGGTTTGGCAACTCTATTGACGCGGGCGACTGCATCATCAAACCCGGCGTCGAATATACCAGCGGCGCCATCACTGCGCCCGAGCTTTGGGAAGTCGGCAGCTTCACCCGCGTAAACGCACATACGATCAGCCTGGATGATGATGGCAATCCCGTCTATGGCGGTACGCCATCGGATGAAAGCTTGTTGCGCTATCTCGACGAACTCCGGACACGTGGCTACAACATCATGTTCTACCCCATGTTCTTTATGGACACGACAAATAAACCGTGGCGGGGAAGGGTGACGGGAACGTCATCCGAAGTCTCCAACTTCTTTACAAAAACAAATGGCTATAACGCATTCATCACTCATTACGCGAACTTGGTAGAGGGAAAAGTCGATGCGTTTGTGATCGGCTCTGAACTCATCGGCCTCACAAGCGTTCAAGCAGTCGATGATAGCTTCCCGGCTGTCGATCAACTCGTAAGCCTCGCTGCATCCGTTAAATCCACCTTAGGCGGATCCGTGAAAGTGACTTACGCCGCTGACTGGTCGGAATACCATCACACCACAGGCGGCTGGTATAACCTCGATCCGCTTTGGGCTTCCCCGAACATTGATGTGATCGGCATTGATGCCTATTTCCCGCTCACCGATGAGCCACAATCCGGCATCACGGAACAAAAAATCATGGATGGCTGGACGTCGGGCGAGGGCTATAACTGGTATTATTCTGATGAAGAACGCACCGTCCAAACGCCACTCGCACCCGCCTATGCATGGAAAAATATCAGTTATTGGTGGAGCCATACCCATACCAATCCCGATAGCAGCACCACCGACTGGGAACCGGAATCGAAGAAAATTTGGTTCACCGAATTTGGTTTCCCAAGTGTTGATGGGGCAAGCAATCAGCCAAACGTATTTTACGACCCAAACAGCTCGGAAAGTTCTTTCCCGCGCCATTCACAAGGCCGCGTGGATTTCTTCGCGCAGCGTCAGGCGCTGAATGCCACGCTTAAAAAATGGGAAAATTCGGACATGGTCGAGCGTATGTTCATTTGGACATGGGATGCGCGGCCTTATCCGTTTTGGCCAGCGCTGACTTCCGTTTGGGGCGATACCGCACTTTGGGCAACAGGTCATTGGATTCAAGGGAAAATCGGCTTATCAAACCTGGGAGCCATTGTTGCAGATTTAATGCGGCGTTCCGGTTTATCGGAGGACGATTTCAACACGCATGCTCTTTATAATCTCGTCGAAGGTTTTGTACTCGCAGGACAGATCACCGCACGCGATGCGATTGAAGCACTGCAACAGGCCTATTTCTTCGATGCGGTGGAATCGGCGGGGAAAATCACCTGCTTGCCGCGCGCGGGCGAGGCGATTATCGAAATTCCTGAATCTGACCTTCTCCCCGATACGCGCGAAGGTGCGAATAAAGGAGAGGTGCTGGGCATCGCGCGCGAGCAGGAATTGATGCTGCCAAATCACATTAACGTCAATTACATCAACCGCCTGAAAGATTACCAGCCCGGCAATCAACATTCTGCGCGTCTCACGGCAGCAAGTTTGGGCACGGAATCGCTTCTGCTTCCCATCGTGATGAGCGATCAGGAAGCAAAAAATATTGCCGATAGAACACTCTATAACACCTGGTTGGAGCGCACGCGCTATCAGTTTGAACTCCCACTTTCCTATGCGCATCTAGAACCTTCGGATGTTGTTACACTCACCACGATTGAGGGCGCTTCGCATACGATCCGCATCACCGGAATCTATATGACGGCCAGCAACCGTTTGCGGATCCGTGGTGTTGCACATGCCGCAAGCAATTACGATTTCTATAATCCAGCAGGCGAGGGCATCAGCAATGGCACAGAAATTCTCCTATCTCCTGGAGAAACATTGCTGCATTTCCTCGATCTACCTTCGCTTCCCAATGATGATGTGGATGGCACATTGCGTGTAGGCGCAAGCGGGCTTGAAGCAGGATGGAAAGGTGCGGTACTCTATCGTTCCAACGATGGCGGAGAAGGTTATGATATCGTCGCATCGCTTCCAAACGCTGCCACCGCTGGCGCAAGCCTAACAGTATTGGCGGATGGGCCGCTTACCGTGTTTGATCATCTCAATTCCGTAACAGTGAGCTTGATTACAGGAGAACTGACAAGCGCTTCGGAACTTGGCGTACTTAACGGTGCAAACGTGGCGCTGTTGGGTGATGAAATCATCCAATTCACCACGGCCAACTTGCTTGCTCCGGGGAAATATGAATTGAGCGGCTTGCTTCGTGGGCGTTGCGATACCGAATCCGCCACGACTACTCATATCTCTGGCGAGCGTTTTATTATGCTTAATAACCATTTGCTCAAAATGCAATTGCCGGAAGCCGTAATCGGACTGCCGCGCGATTATAAACCCGTGAGTGTGGGGAATACGTTGGGCTCCACGGAGGCGGAAAGTTTCACTTGGGCAGCCAATTGCTTGAAACCCTACGCGCCGGTGCATATTAGAGGAACGCGTGATGGAAGTGATAACCTGACTTTCCACTGGATTCGCCGCACAAGGGTAGGTGGTGAATGGCGGGATGGGGTGGATGTTCCCCTCATCGAAAACTCTGAAGCGTATGAGGTCGATATTCTGGATGGCGATACGGTCGTACGTACCATCGAAGGCTTAACGTCACCCACGGCGACCTATAGTGCGCTTGAGCAAACGGCAGACTTCGGTGCTCCGCAGAGTGTGTTAAGCATTAGAGTCTACCAACTTTCGGAGAAAGTCGGACGGGGAACAGCGGGAGAGGGGGAGGTATAGAACGACTAAAAGAGGTCGTCATCTCCGCGAAGGCGGGGATCCAATGTACATACATTTGGCAATGGATTCCCGTCCACACGGGAATGACAAAGCAGGGAATTATCCCCCTACCACAAACCTAACGGCCAGGGGCATCTTTTTCCCGAAACGTTCTTTCACTTCCACCAAGCACCAATTAATAATGCACAAGAACGCGTAAAGGCCGGTAAGAACTATCAGATAATTTACTATCCCCACGCCTTCCCAAAGCTCCAATATAATCCGCCCAATCACCAACAAATGCACAATATAAAAGAACAGTGACGCCTTCCCAAACGGCATCAAGAATTGCCAACCTTTAAAGGATGCGGTGCGGTCGATCGCGGATAAGAGCAACGGAATAGAACCCATCATAAAGAGGATAAAACCTGGAACCGGAGGATAAAATAATTCGCTAAAACCCTCGCGACTGTAATGCTGGCCAGGATAGAAATACCAGCCGAGTGCTCCTACCGCACAAATTATCGCAGCAATCACGGATGTCTTTTGATCAAAAGCGATCTTTTTCTTCTCAAACCGAAGGCGCGCAAGCAGTAATCCGCATAACATAAATCCAAACCACGGCACAAGCGGGAACCACCCATCCGCAATCCAGTGATACGGAATTGAGGTTTGATCGGGGAGATCTTGTGTCAAATGACCATTGAGCGCAAATTCGCTAGGATAGAAGGTATAGCCCACAAATTTCTGCAACAACACCGAAGCCACAATCAGCACTCCCATACCCCCAAGCAGCCAGCGCGTTTCCAAGCGATTTGCTAAATAAGCAAGCGGCGTCGTGATACCAATCAGATACAACACATCAACTGTTGTGAAAGGCAGCAGTCCCCACGCGGCAATATCAATCAATGCTCCAATGCCAACCAAGAAAAGTCCGCGCTGGATAAAATGTTTAAGGTCATGCCGTTTAGGATCGCGATTAATCATGAAGGCAATCATCATACCGGAAAGCGTGACAAATATCGGCGCAGGAAGCGAACTTAAGAAGCGAAGCCAAAATCCGTGTGGTTCCACCATGAGTGGCGCGAGATTCGCCGGCACCATCAGGAGAATCGCAAGCCCCCGTAAAATATCAATGGAATGATCGCGCACCACTTTCTTCATAAACTATAACCTTTTATACGGAGACATATATGCCAACCGACATCGACAACCTACTCGGCTCCAACGCAAGCGCATTTGAACGTAAAACCCTCGAGTCGATTCTAGGGAAACAATCCGCGCATGCAAGCGCTTTATCAAAAGCCATCGAGGCCGTGTTTGAAGAATTCAGCGGGAGTTTAGGAAAAAGCCTGACACAACAGCTCGAGCGGATCGCACTGGAACAAGTGCGCGCACTCGAAGGGGAGTTGCTAAAACTAATGACGAATACAGAACACAATATCGGCGGTATGTTCGAGCGCGTCTTTCAACAAACGATTGGAATCAAAACGAGCCCCAACACCGGCGGCTTTATCCCAAGTGTGGGACAAAAAGCCGCCGAGCTGACAGAACTCCTAGATGCCGGGAGTCGGAATCTTTAGCTATAATGATTGGCTTGAGCTAAGCGATTTGGAAGCACCCGTTGCAACCTTAAACCAGAAATCAGCCGTATTTTCTTCATCTGGAACAGAAGCCGAAGCAACACTTGGCTCTTCAGAAGTACGTAACGGGGTGCTCTTTTGGCTTCCTGCTGAAGGCGAAGGGGAACCCGATTCCATGGCAAACTGAAGCCATTCGCCAGCATTATCACTGTTCCTTCGCGATGGAATATTCATCGGCTTAGAAGCCGGTGGAGTTGATGCCGTTTCTAAAAGCACTTCGGATTTCGGAGTAACAATCGGCGAAGGAGCAGGTGAGGACACATTTGAACCAGCTTCCAACGTTACCGCATCCGAACTGCGCAAGCTGCCGGGTTGGCTGTTTGGTTGGCTGGGACTCTTCTTTTTCCCAAAGGTTGGGCTTTGGGATATCCATAAATTCGCATTCTTTAGTTGCTGTATCAGTAAGGATCTCTGGTTATCACCTAATGTTTGGTCACAAGAGACAAGTGCCGTAATATCCTGCAACGGCATTTGTGATTTGGACTCTTTCGTTTGTGGATATTGTTTACACATATCCCTCACTAAATTGCTGATCGCTTTGGCCGATGGATTCTCCAGTGCACGTTTTTCTAATGTTTTCTCGTGTTCAATAAATTGTTTCAGTTCGTTACTTGCATAATCGGCAGGAGTTTTTCTGTAAACATCGATAATAGAAGGCGATACTTTATGAAGCATGATTAGTGCTTCACCTAATCTTTGATTATTGAACTCGGCCGACCAGTGAAGCAATGTCCTGCCGGAGGTATCACGTTTAGAGAGGACTTTGGCCACCTCTTGAATACTAAGTCCGGCACAATACTTAGAATTATCATAGTATTGATGTGATGAATGAAACTGGGTTGGAAGAAATTTCGTTACGAAATGCTCATCTTTGAATGTAGCTTCCCAATCTATCGGTTGTGATTGGTTCTTATACCACCGACTATCCCCAAAGAAGAAATTCAACCGCTCCCATTTTATCGCGTTGATACGATTAATTGCTTCGGAAGAAGAAGAAAGAGAGCTTTTTGCCATCGGAATACTCCTTATTTTCGTTTGTCTTATTTATCAGGACTTTGCGAGTGACTTGATGCAGGGCTGTTACGTCTTTCTGTTTCGCTGTCACGATAACTTATCTTTTCTGAACTGCTACCGGGAGGGATTCGTCTTTTTTGATCAGTAAACGTTTTCCTAGGAGGAACCGCAACCGGGCTAGAAGTCGGGGTAAAAGATCCCGAACTTACGGCGTTCCTCCCTTGAATAGGAGCGGCTGAGAGAGGGGGGGAATCATCGTTCGAAGAAATGGAAGATGTTCGTATTCTGCTAATCGGTTCACTTCGTGACGTTTGAAGATTGGGTGCAGAAGAAGAGACCCCTGCTTCCTGAACACGTGATGTCCACAATGTTGGGGTACTACTCGAAGGTTCGAAAGACCCAACCGGAGTAGAGGTAGGGGTGCGTGAGTGCGATCTTTTTGCTTCTCTTTTTTCCATTTGTTGCATCACTTGTTGTTTGAATGCAAGAAATGCCTCAGGGTGCGAAATGGCTTTGGTTATCAAAGTTCCAAGCACTTGGTCATCTGCGTCAGGCTTAATCTCTTTTACAGCCGCTTTGAATGTTGATGCATACGCCTCTTCGAGAGTTTCAATATTTTTCCTTCTAACCAATCCTTTCAAACTGCCTGCAATAATAAGAACCGTTGGTTTACCACAGCTTCTTTTGTCGATAGTATTATTAGCGTCGATTGCGTTGTTAATCTCACCCCAGATTAGGTTGTTTTGATGTGGTACCTTAAAACGGCTGCTAAAACCGTTACCAGAAAGCTGCTCTAATGAAAAATGCTTCAGCGTAAAGTTTGTCTTTAATACATCCCGGAAGCAGGCAATATCTAATAATTCAATATCCGTATCGTTATTAATGCTAAGAGTATGTAAGGTACAATTATGTTGTAATGCTCCCGCGATGTTTTGCAAAGCTGTAGAAGCGAGGTAACCGCCAAGACGTTGAAGATTCAACAGCAGCGGATTCTCAAGATCATCATTTCTTATCAAATAGAGAAGTGGTGCGAGCGTGTTTATACCCTTCTGGCAATCTGCTTCACAATTTTCTTTGGATACAAAAATTCCCGAAAGCCGTCCTAAATTTCTGCCCACACCAGGAGTAAGTTGCTTTGCTATTTCCGCGGCTAAAGCCTTTTGTCCCTCAGAAGCATTGCTTTCCTTGCCCCAATTTTTTTCAATATGATTAAAAATCTCCTGTTGTTTTGACGTGGGAGCAGTGAAAATTTTTTTCTTAGCCATCGGTAAACTCCATGAGTTTTTTTAATAAACACCAGGATGACGATAAAAAAGAAATTTGTAGGAATTATTACAGTTTGTAAGAGAAATATGGCGGAATTGCGGGATATATCCGAAAGGCCATTATTGAAGATTTATTCGTTAATGTATATTTCCTACTTTTGAGCGAAATAAAGAGTTACCTTCGTATATCGGAAAGGAAAACTTTATTGAATAAAATGGGAACGTCTGTGCTTTCCCTGCTTCTGGTGCGATATTTTTGTTGAGTGAGGCGCCGCTCTCTCATCATCACTGAGAGCATTATCCGGCTCGTCCCATTCCTTAGGAATATTCGCCACATTCTTTTTTGTCCACGAGATTGCAGCCACATGCGAAGCCTTAACAGACGGAGTAAAAATTTCTGCCTTCGTAGGAGAATCCGATAAAGGTAAGCCTTGCGCTTTTAAGAAAAGATTTTTAATTGCACTATCATGCGTTATATCTTCCGGGGTTTCGAGCGCTAAATTGGACATTGTACAAAGCGCACCATTCTTGAGCAGCAGACGAACCGCAGCAATTTTCCCATATCTTACAGCATAATGCAGGAGAGTGTTTCCTTTTTTATCAACCGCTTGATTAATGATGTCTTTATCTTTCTGAAGCTCTTCTTCAAGAAGTACATAACGTTCTGCGTCTATATAATAAGAGAGACGTTGAAATTCATTTGAAGAGGAGGTGCTATCCTTTAAAAATCCCCAATAGCCCGGATTGGACCCATCCTCTTGCACGGAAGTTTCTGAACCTTCTGATATCGAAGTTAAAATTGAATAAGTCTGCGATTTCTTGGGAGAGTGTATCTTGGGTTTTTTTGGAGAGGTTTTCATATTATCTTTAGAAAAAACCCCGAACAGTCGAGACTGCCCGGGGTGGAGGAGGGTTGATCGGGTATTTTTGGCCACGTAATCCACCGGGAGGAGGGTATATACCCGATGGGTAGCCGTTATCCATTAACTATTCATTAACGAATAGTATATATATACTAAAAATTTTTTGTGCCGTCAATATAAAAGTCAAAAAATTTTATTCTATTAATGGATTATTAATGATTTTTAAACTCTGGGTTGGAATAGCGCCAAAAACGCCTTGAGAATCCGACTGTTTTAGAGAAGCTAAGCCGCTTTCACGACTCTATCGGAAGCCGCCTGAATAATCGCACAGAAATCATCCGCCTGAAGACTTGCCCCTCCCACAAGAAGCCCATCGACCCCATCTACCGTCAATATATTCGTCGCATTGGAGGCCTTTACTGACCCTCCATAAAGCAACCGCGGCGCAGCACCATCTCGCCATTTCGACTTTATATAATGATGCATCGCACTAATTTGCTGCATATCCGCATTTTTTCCTGTCCCAATCGCCCATACGGGCTCATACGCCAAGACATATTGCGTAGGATTTGCATCTTTCGGAAGCGACTCACGCAATTGTTTTTCAATCACCGCCTCTTCTTCTCCCGCCTCACGCTCCTGGAGCGATTCCCCAATACATATAATCGGAATCAGCCCGTGTTTAATGGCTCCTTTGGCTTTAAAGGAGACCATTTCGTTATCTTCCGCATGGAATTTCCGGCGCTCCGAATGCCCCACAATCACATACCGACACCCAAGTTCCCGCAATGCTTCTGGGCTGATATTCCCTGTATACGGGCCATGCGCAAGCTCATGGCAATCCTGCCCTCCGAGCACAATGGGAGAGGATTTCAACACATCATAGATAATACTCGTCAACGTCGCTGGCGGGCAGACAACTACCTCGCAGGTGCTTGCATGCTGTTTCATATACGCAATGATTTCCTCAACAAGCGCAATACCCGCTTCCCGCAATCCATACATTTTCCAATTGCCGACAATGAGAGGGATCGGAGCCATTGTTCGTTTCATAAAATCCTCTTACGTGTATATGCACCACCATACAAAACCGGACACCTTACCCTGAAATATTCTCCCATGCAATTCGTTCTTGCAGGAAGACACTTTGCGCTTTATCGTGCAGTTTGGTTTTTTGCTAACGATTTTTGTCTCAGGTAGGTTTTAAGCTATGCTTGCAGTATTCCGCAAAGCGGCACAACATCTTGTTGTTCGTGCGATTCTCTTCCTTATAGTTCTATCGTTTGTCTTCTGGGGAGTGGGGGACGTCCTTCGAGGTGGTGGAAACGCTTCCGTGGTTGCTTCCGTGGGCTCACGTAAAATTCCAATTCAGGAACTCGATAAAGTCGTGCGCGATCAAGTAAACCGCACGCCTGGGCTTTCCGCAGCGATGATTAAACCTGCGATCCTTAACCAGATGATCAATCGCGAATTACTCCTCTCTTACGCTGAAGATAATAACATGGGCCTAGGGATGGAAGCCGTCACCGGTCAAGTGCGCCATCATCCATCTTTTTTGAATAACGAAGGCGTGTTTGATTACGAACTCTTCAAAAATCGTCTGCGCGCTGCGGGCATGAATGAAGCCTATTTCTTGGAAGACATGCGCGAAAATATGATCATGGAATTGGTGCTCGGCACACTCTCGGATACCGTTACCGTGCCGCCTGTCATGCTTGATACGCTTTATAATCTTTATAACGAAGAGCGCACGATTGATATCGTGACATTGTCTGCAGACCATGCGAACAACATTCCCGATCCATCCGAGCAAGAACTTCAAGAGTTTTACGAAAAAGAGAAAGCACGATTCTCTGCGCCGGAATATCGCAGCGGAAATTATGTCGTTGCGGATTGCCGCGCGATGGCTCCTATCACCACATTCGATGAGAACGCCGTTAAAGAAGCCTATGAAACCCGCCGTGCGCAAGGTGTTTATGAACGCCCTGAAACACGCACCGTCACGCAATTATTCTTCCCAACAAAAGAAGCTGCTGATGCCGCTTACGCTTCCGTATCGTCCAGCGAAAGTTTTGATCAATTTGCAAAAGAGCATAGCAACGATACGGCCGAAGGAGCAAAAGTTTCCACATTCGACGCGATTACCAAAGATTCTCTCCCGGATACATTACAAGCGCCCGTATTCGCTTTGAAGCAAGGAGAAATCAGCAAACCGGTGGAAGGCCCGCTCGGCTGGCATATCTTTAAAGCCACCTCCATCGCCGAGGATGCAACCCGCACCTTTGACGATGTGAAAGCGGAGCTGACCGAAGAACTTGCGAAGCAAGGCACGTGCAAAACTGTTCAAGAAGCCTTCATTGCGATGGAAGATGAATTTGCAGGCGGTACTTCGCTTACGCAAGCGGCATCGAAGTATCCATTTTTAAAAGTCGTTACACTTCAAGGTATCTCAGCGGAAGGACTCGCGCAAAATGGCAGCGCAACGGCTGAACTACCGGATTACCGCATCGAAGGCGATAAAGCGAAAACCCATTTCCTTAGCCAATTTTTCCGGGCAGGACTCGGGGAAGACCCAACCAGTTATGGCCCTGCGGAAGGCGTATATGTCGCGCTTCAAGTAACCTCTTCCACACCGCCACGCGAAAGAGCGCTGGACGAAGTGAAAGGATTGGTATTAAGCGCATGGAATAAAGAACAGACGCGCGAACAAAGCCAGAACCTTGCAAAAACGGCAGCGAAAGAAGTTGCAGAAGGCAAAGACATCCGAGAGATTGCAAATGGACTCGGTGTTTCTGTTGTTTCCAAAACCATCCATCGCCCATCACCGTATAATCGCCAAATGGACAATGAAGGGCTTCCGCAAGCACTTCAAAGCGAAGTCTTCCGGTTAGAGCTCGGTAAAGCGACCGGGGTTCATCCATCCGATGACAATAATGCCTTCGTGTTTGCCGTGGTTAAAAATATTGCCCACCCACAAGCAAAGAAAGAGGATCCCATCGTTCAAATGCGCCGTGCGCAACTCGAAGAAGCCGTAAAAACAATGATGTTTGACGAGATGATGCAAAGCTTCACCAAAGCATTAGGCGATCGTTATAAAGTGGAAATCAACGAGAAACTTCTGGCGTTGGTCGAATAAAAAAGAGCGCTGTTTAGCGCTCTTTTTTAAATGCCGCGATTGTAAAAATTACTGACGTTGGGGTATTCCACCTTGCATACCGCCCTGAGGTTGACCGCCTCCCTGCGCTCCCCCTCCCATGCCAGGCATTCTTTTGGGAGCCACCATACCTTGCGGCATGCCTCCCGTATTCTTCATGTCCTCGCCTTGCATCTTATCTTGGCGCTGTTCTTGGCGCGCTCCCATATGTTGCTGCACTATCTGTTTCGCCTCCGGAGAAAGCTTCTCATAAAGCACTTTGCGTTGCTCATTGAGGGCCTTATTCGCTTCCTTAAACTGCTCTAATTCCTGACGAAGCGCTTGAGATAATTCCTGTTTTCCTGCTGCTTCAGTAGGCGCCTGCATCGGCTGCTCTTGTGGAGGAGTCGCTTGAGTCGGCTCTGCCATCATTCCTTCGGCATGACCGATTTCCCCTTGGCCGCCTTGTGGCTGATTTATAGGCATTTTCTGTCTCATATCGTGAGGAGAAATACCTGGCTGCCCCATTTGCCCCTGAGGCCGCATTCCTCCTTGCCCCATTGTCCCAATTTCCTGAGAAAACGCGGGAGTGGCAAGCAATACCAGAGCAAGTGGCATGAGGAACAGGCGCATAAGAATTCTCCTTAACTATCCTAATATCCAGGCGAGAACGGCTGCCCGATAGTCAATAATACCACAGGGAGGATTGACAAAGATTTAAAGAATTCGGGAATTTAGAAAGAAAAAGGGGAAAGTTACGCCTATCCCCCTTCATATAAATGAGGTTTTTTTAGATACTACGGCTAAACATCAGTAATTGTTGCTTGGTATAGTCATCCGCTAAATGTTTTAGTTCCTGCTTTCCTTTGTTTCCCTGTTCATCAACAGCAAAGGTTAATATTTCAAAATGTTCTTTAATCAAATCCAGCTTCGCTTCAGGAATTCGACTTAACGACAGCTTGAAATAAGGGTCGGTAAAAGTTGCTTCACCGAAAGTAAGAAGATTTACTACTATCTCCAATGCCTTTTCGTCAGAATCCAGTGCATCGTTGAATTGATTATAAAGCTCGTCTACCATTGAAGCAATCACGCTATCTTCGGGATCATTTCTTACAGCTGGTAGACTAGGGCTCCTTTTTTTCGGGGAAAGGGAAGCAGGAGAAATCTTATTACCGCGAGGATTAACTAAATTTATAAATGAAGAGGAAGAAGTTGGTAAAGAGGAATACGGATCTGGAATGACAGCAGGAATCCCTTCTGGAATATATTTAGCTACTAAATCCTCCAGCTCTTCCATTCCTTCCCCTCCCATCGTATCCACAACGGAAAATAAAAGCTTTCTCTGTTCTGAAATCAAAGGAATGCTGCTAATACGGCTATCATCAACAGGATCCAAGTTATTAAATATTATATCTTCTAATAAATCGAATGCTTCCCTTTCAGAAGGCACCACTTTTGAAATATGGTTGTAAAGCTGATTTACGACAATACTGAGTACGCTTTCTTCTTGAGTTTCTTTCGCTGTTGGGCTGGCAGGGCTTTTCTTCTGAACAATAGGAGTAGGAGAAACTGATTTTCCAGGAGGATTCATGAAATCAACCAAGAATGAAGGGATATCGGAGAAAGAAGATACCGGAGCACGAGCTACAGACGCATATACATCCCCCAACTCATCCTGTTTTTTCTCTTTCTTTTCGTCCATATCATCCGCTACCGCTGTTGGGCTTGGGCTCTTTTTTCTAGAGGGTTCGGAAAAAGTAAAAGTGAAGTCCATATCTTGCAAAAGCGAAGAACTCGTGACAGTAAAAGGGGTTAGGCTTGAAGGCACGGAAACTGAGGGGACAACAGAAGATGGCCCTGAAACGGAAGCCGGAACAATAAGAGACGCATACTTTTCTTTCAAATCCTTAAGCTCGCGCTCTCCCGCTTCTCCCATATCGTTCAGAATCATGAGTAAGAGATCTATCTGTTTTTTGATTGCAAAAGCGGGCAATGAGTGAACTGATTGCTGTAACAGCCTATCAATTTTTGGGGGATCTTTTAGTACGTTTAGTAAGTCTAGCAGCGTTTCCAGTGCCTCTTCCTCAGAAGGAGATGCTTCTTGAAGTTGTTTGTGAAGTGCGCCTACTATAGAACCAAGAAAGGTTTCTTCCTTAGTGTCTATGCCGGGTGAGGAGTCACTGAGCCTCCTTTTTTTCGATAGCACTTCTAGATCTTCAGTGGCTTGATCTCCGGTGGGACGCTCTGATCTTTTCATAATTTTTCTAGTCGCTAGAGTTGTAATTTGATCTATTTATATAATAAATTAAATAAATTATCAAGAAAATTAGCCAAAAAAAATGCTTTAGAACCGCAAATGGGATGAGGAATAGGGGGAAGAGCGTAAACCGTGCTTGATACAAACAAAAACTGGAGTGAGGGGTAGCAAGGGTAGAGGAAAAACATCTCCTCTACCTAGTGTATACTTTATTAGAAACCGCGACCATTCATAAGCTGGAGTTGCTCCAGACTATAACGTTCCGCCAACTGATTAAGTTCTTTTTTCCCTTCATTCCCGAGATCTTGAACCGTCTCGAAAATGGAATCTATCTGTGCTTTAATCGAATTCAGTTGGGCTGCAGGAATCCGAGAGATAATTGGTTTGAGATCAGGGTCTTCGAGTGAATCTCCTAAGCTCAGCGTATTGACCAATACAGCAAGCGCATCTTCTTTTTTATAAGGAAGCGCTTTTTGCAATTGCTGATAAAGCTCGCTGACCATCATGCCAAGGACCATCGGGCCAAGAAGACTTTCTCCCTCTTGTACAGCAACAGGGCTTGGGCTTCTTCTTTTCGGAGCAATCGGAGAGGAATAAGAAGAGGAGGAAACCGATGGGCTTACATGGGATCCCCACGATGATGTCGATGAAATGAGAGAGGGCGAAGACTGGCTTGAAGACATCACAGGCACTGGCGCAGCTATCGCTACTGGTGCTGGTGCTGGCTTCGGCGTTACAGGACGAACTCCAACAGAAGAAGTGCTCAACGCTTTCGGAAGATGGGTTACTTCCCCTTTACCGAAGGCATTTGCAATAGCGGTAACTCGCGTATCGGCCGCCTGACGAAGCTCCTGTAATTTATCAAAATAACCCGCATCTGTCTCTTTCGGAAGGGTGTGTTTAGGGTCGTTAAACAAATCTTTGAATGCTGAAAGTTTGGTAAGAACAGGAACTGGCAATTCAATAGTATAACCTTTAATATAGTTATCAATACCTTCTGTGATCATTTTAAGGATTTCGTTATTACCAAACTGTTTAATGCCACCATTTGCTTTAGCACGGAGCTGTCCTTTAGCCACATCATAGGTTTTTTCATTATAAACACGCGCGGTATCCGACACTCCTGCCGATAAAGCCTGATCGAGCAAGTCGCGGATATAAGCAACAAATTGGGTATGTATTTCCGACGTATAAGTTGGGCGATCGGTAGCTTTCATTGTTTTTCCATTGATTTAAGTTAATATCGGGGCGAATACTACAATAAATTAATAAAAAAGTCAACGTTAACACCTTCGCGCGAACCTTTAGAAAAAATCTTGCACTAGCCATTAATATCCGTAGACTTATGGACTGGAAGGTTGGCGGTAGGCGACACGCCTGCTAAATCCGGTCAGGTCCGAAAGGAAGCAGCCGTAAGCAGGAGAGTGGCGGGTTGCTGTCCGGCCTTCCGCAAGCGTGTTCGCTTGTCATCCCCGTGAAGACGGGGATCCACTGCCTAACAAATTATCGATAGTAATAATCATTTACTAAACAATGGATTCCCACTTTCGTGGGAATGACGATGACGGAATATTTTTAAATATGGACAGTATCTTAACATCACCTTCTGATGCCGAAGAAAGCCTATTCCCCTCCTCGCCAGAAGCGGAAGCAAAATCATCTGTTTATCAGGTGCTTGCAAGAAAATACCGTCCCGTATCCTTTAGCGATTTGATTGGTCAGGATGCCCTTGTCCGCACATTATCGAACGCCATCCAGAAACAACGTATTGCCCATGCATTCCTGCTCACCGGTATCCGTGGGGTAGGGAAAACGACGACCGCCCGGATCATCGCCCGCGCGCTCAACTGCATAGGAGCGGATGGAAAAAGTGGCCCAACAACAGAACCTTGCGGTGTATGTACCCATTGCACCAGCATTCGGGAAGATCGCCATCAGGACGTCCTGGAAATGGACGCGGCGAGCCGAACCGGGATCAACGACATCCGCGAAATCATTGAAAACACGCGTTATCTTCCAACTTCCGCGCGCTATAAAATCTATATCATCGATGAAGTCCACATGCTCTCCAACAGCGCATTTAATGCGCTTTTAAAGACCTTGGAAGAACCGCCAGCCCACGTGAAATTCATTTTCGCGACCACTGAGATCCGCAAAATTCCCGTGACAATCCTTTCCCGTTGCCAACGCTTTGATTTACCACGGATTGTTGGCGATGTGCTCTCGGCACATTTAAAGAAAATTACCGAAAAAGAAAACCATGCGATTGACGATGAAGCGCTGGCGCTGGTTACTCAAGCGGCGGAAGGCTCCGTCCGCGATGGGTTGTCGCTGCTCGATCAGGCAATTGCTTATAGTAATACGGAAGGCGATGGCAAAACCATCACAGCAAATATCGTCCGGGAAATGCTGGGCGTTGCGGATAAAGGCGCGATTTTCACGCTTTTTGGCGCGGTCGTTGAAGGACGTATCCAGGATGCGCTCGCGCAGCTGCGGAATATGTACCAATCCGGCGGGGATCCTATCCTTATTATGCAGGATCTGCTGGAGCTTGTGAACCTGATTACCCGTATGCGCGTCACACCTGAATTGGCCGCATCAGCGCTGCTCACTGAAATGGAGCGCAAGGAAGGAAAGAAATTTGCAGAAACCCTTTCCGTACCCTTCCTTTCGCGTAGCTGGCAAATTGTCCTCAAAGGCTTGCAAGAAACCCAACAAGCCCCAAATGCCCTAATGGCAGCGGAAATGGTGATTGTCCGGCTTGCCTATGTGAGTGACTTACCTTCACCAGGCGATCTGATCAAAACGCTTAAAAAACAAGGAACAACGGGGCAGGGGGGAAGTGTTTCGGTAGCCACGGCATCGCCGGCGCCTTTGGTCAAAGCTTCGCAAGAACAGACCTTTGAAGCGGTTTCTTATACTCCGATCGCAGACGGCAACACTGCGCGGGAATTCGCGGTATTAGAAGAACCCGCTCCGGTAAAAAATACGGCTCTCACCCCGATTCCGATTGAGACATTCTCGCAACTCGTTGCCCTCTTTGCACATTATAATGAGCCGCTGCTCTACCACACACTGCGCGAAGAAGTGCATTTGGTGCATTTTGCGGATGGGAAAATCGAGTTCCGCCCTGCGCCCTCGGCCTCTCCGGAGTTAGCGGGCCGCGTTTCCCAATATCTCCATCAATGGACAGGACGTCGTTGGGGCGTTGTAATTTCAAAGCAACCGGGCGAGCCAACCCTTGCCGAGCAGGAAGAAGAACTAAAACGCAAACAGAAGGACGAAGTCGCGCGTCATGCCACGATCCGTCCGTTATTAGAAGCATTCCCTGGAGCGAAAATTATTTCGTTTGAAAAATATAAAAAATAAAAGCTGGATTGCTTTGTCGTTTCACTCCTCGCAATGACGACTACGGAAAAACAGAGGTAGACATACCATAAGAGGTCGTCATTGCGAGCGGAGCGAAGCAATCCAGCCACAGAAAAAACAAAAACTTAGGAGCCAACATGAATATCCAACAAATCATGAAGCAGGCGCAAGCCATGCAGAAAAAAATCACCCAAATGCAAGAAGAACTCGGCAGCCAGAGTTTTGAGGGCAAAGCAGGCGGCGGGTTAGTCACCGCTACCGTCAATGGAAAAGGTGAATTGACCAAACTGACTTTCGATAAAAGCGTTGTTGATCCAAACGATACCGAACTGCTGAGCGATTTGGTCATTGCCGCCTTTAATGATGGGAAGAAAAAAGCTGACGATGCTGCGAACGATGCGATGTCGGGCGTCACCGGTGGGATGGGGCTGCCACCTGGATTCAAGATGCCGTTCTAAGGCCTATCCCCATGCATGAGCCACTCAACACCTCACTCGAACAACTGATTAAACTGGTAAGCCGGCTTCCTGGCTTTGGCCAACGCTCGGCGAGACGCTCCGTATTGCACTTGCTTAAAAACCGGGAAGCCTTGATGCTTCCGCTTTCTGAGAGCTTACGTACGGTCGCAGAAACCATCAAAACCTGTGAGACCTGTGGCAATCTTGATACCTCCACTCCTTGCAATATCTGCACCAGCCACAAACGCGATAAGAGCATAATCTGCGTGGTCGAAGAAGTGGCGGATCTTTGGGCGATTGAGCGCAGCGGAATGTATAAAGGACTTTATCACGTCTTGGGCGGCACCTTGTCTGCGATTGAGGGCAGGGGCCCAGGCCAATTACGCATCCATTTGCTTACCGAGCGCACCAGCGCTGGCGAAGTTACGGAAGTAATCCTTGCTACTAATGCCACTGTCGAAGGTCAAACCACCGCACATTATATATCGGAGTGTTTGAAATCCGTATCCGTCCGCATCTCCCGGCTTGCCCACGGCATTCCGATGGGGGGAGAGTTGGATTATCTTGATGAGGGAACACTGGGAACAGCCTTCCAGGCACGGCTTCCGGCCGCTTAGATTACCGGACCTGCCTGAAGTGAGAGATTTCCTACTTGCCGTTTTTCCTTTACTGTCTCTCCCCATGTTCGCACATTCTGTTTAACAAGGCTTGTAAGCTTTTCTTTCAAATCCTCTGGAATAGAAAGATCAAATTCCGGCTTACTGTAAAAATTATCCACCAGATATTCCTGCATACGAAGGTCGCCTCTGCGAATAACATCTCGTAGAGCTTCATGCTTATCTGCTTTCAAAGCCTCTGCGATAGAGAGCCCCATTTCCGACTTATTATAGAAATTATCCACCAGATAGTGCACCATAGAAAAATTACCTGTCGAGATAACTCCGCGCAGGGCATAATGGTCACGTGCTTTCAAAGCCTCTGAGAGGGAAAGTCCAAATTCCGGCTTATTGTAGAAATTAGCCACCACATGCTGCACCAAAGGAAGAAGACCTTTGTAGATAAGATTTTCCAGGATTTCATGCCCTTCTGCCTTCAAAACCTCATGGTCCTTTATCTTCAAAGCCTCTGAGATAGAAAGCCCAAGTTCTGGCTTACTGTAGAAATTATCCAGCAGATATTGCACCATACGAAGGTCGCCTGTCGCAATAGCTCCTCGCAAGGCGGAGTGCTGATCTGCCTTCAAAGCTTCTGTAACAGAAAGCCCCAATTCCTTCTTACTGTAGAAACCTAGCAGATATTGCACCACAGCAAGATTGCCTGTCGAGATAGCTTTTTGCAGAACGGAGTGGTCATATGCTTCCAAAACCCCTGTGAGGGAAAGCTTTAATTCCTTCTTACTGTAAAAATTATCGATTAGATCTTGCACCGTAAGAATATCCCCTGTCGATACAGCGTCTTGCAAAGTGGAGTACAATGTTTCTGCAATACGACTTATTCCACTCTTAAGATGAGTATTATCATAAAATGATAGAAGGTACCGCCCGATCATAAGCTTCTTACTCGATATGGCAGTTCGCAAGACTGAATGCTTATCTTCAACGAGCAACTCCATTCTCTCGGCCATAGTAAGCTTTGAACTGCCCAGGATCTCACTCACTTTTCCAAGATTATCGGATTCTATTGCAGCTAATAATTGTGTTTTTATTGCGGCTAATAATTCTTTTCCCCTTACAGTCAATAATTCTTGAAAATATCCTGTATGCTTGCTCATGCTTTACCTTCTTACCTGTAATATATAGAAAAAACTGGAAAAACTATAATATAAGAAAGCGTAAAAGTAAACATAACAACAAACATCAATTAACTCATCTTCATTACCCTAAACTATCACTTTTGGCCGACGAAGGCACATTGGGAACAGCCTTACAGGCACGACTTCCGGCAGCTTAAAGTTTATTTAAGGGAAGGGCTTTATCCTTATAAAATAAGGGGTCTCAATAGAAAAAATACATTCTTTCTCCCAATGGAAAGGAATCTCTTTAAGAATCAGCTTCTTGAGAAAAAAGTCAACGAGAAGCAGGGACAGAGGGAAAAACTCTCTTGCAATATGGGTATCTAGGCATTAACTTACAAAGCCCACCACATGCAGGTGCATACTGTAACAGTATTGTAATGCACAGGGTGTAAGGGTTATATAAGAATAGCAGAATTTAGGCACCATGCGGCATCATACAACGCAACATTCTCGCTTTTTCCTCCTAGCCTTCGCGCTTACCCTTGTTGCCACGCTTTTTCTTGCGTCTTCAGCCGTCGCGGCTTCTAAAAGAAAGTCAGCACCTCCGGCTCCAAATAAAAAATATGCAGGGCTTGTGATCGATGCCAGCAGCGGCACAATCCTTTATCAAGAAAACGCAGGAATGCAACGTTATCCGGCCTCTTTAACCAAAATGATGACCGTTTACCTGACCTTTGAAGCATTAGATAAAGGGAAGATTTCGCTTGACCAACGCCTTTTGGTGTCGGCATTTGCAGCCAGTCAACCACGCACAAACCTAAGCTTAAAGAAGAACGAACGCATCAGCGTCCGTGATGCCCTCATGGCTGTTATCATTAAATCTGCGAATGATGCCGCTGTCGTGTTAGCAGAAGGAATCGCGGGAAGTGAATGGCAGTTTGCCCGTATGATGACAGAAAAATCCCGACAACTTGGTATGAATCACACCCAATTTATCAATGCTTCAGGGCTCCATGATGCACGCCAAGTAACCACAGCCTATGATCTTGCTCGCCTGGCGACTGCGCTTTACCGTGATCACCGTAAATATTACCACCTCTTTTCTCGTACAGAGTTTAAATTCAAAGGCTCTACTGTACGTGGACATAACCGACTGCTCAGCTCTTACCAAGGCGCAGATGGCTTAAAAACCGGTTATGTTAATGCTTCTGGCTATAATCTCGTTACCTCCGCAGAGCGCTATGGTTACCGTTTAGTTGGGGTAGTCTTGGGCGGAAGAAGTTCTCAAAGCCGTGATTCACAAATGAAAGAGTTGCTGAACCGTTCCTTCCGGAAAGTGGCCGATTTGGATCGCAGCGGAAAGCGTTTTACGAATAACGTGCCCAAACCAGCACCAGCCTCACGCACCAAAAAAAAGCTTCAAAATGACGCGGGGCGGGAAAGGTTTATAATTCCATCACTTAAACCTCGAATTACGGGAAAAGACGGCTCTGTTTTTGCTAAAAACTTAATTCCCATGCCGCAATTTAAACCCGTGGAATTGTTGGCTTCCGAGTCTAGCTACAATATAAATGCTGAATCTCGCGGCGATAATTAGCCGATCCTGCCCTATCCTTAATTTTCTTTATAAAAAAGGGTTTTTCCTGCTTGACAGGGTAGGGGAATCACCATAAAATCCGACCCAATTTAGCTATAAATCCCGATTCCTCCTTCCCCTGGCGTAAGTTCAAGGGGCGGGTTTTCTCGGGCAAAAATACTGGCAGGATATGAGCACACAGAGCAACCAGATTCCCCATTCCTCCCACACCGGAGCATTAGTGTTTTCGGATGGCACCGTATTTTTTGGTAAAGGAATTGGAATTTTAGGGGACGCAGAAGGCGAAATTTGCTTCAATACCTCGCTCACCGGTTACCAAGAAATCCTGACTGATCCTTCCTATGCCGGCCAAATCATCACTTTCACTTTCCCTCATATTGGGAATGTCGGCACCAACGAAGAAGATGTTGAAGCGCGTGAACCCGCTGCGCGTGGCCTGGTGATTCGCGAAGATATCACCGCCCCCTCGAATTACCGCAACCAGGGCCATCTCAATGATTGGCTAAAATCTCATGGTTTTGTAGGGATTTGTGGTGTTGATACGCGCGCCATCACCAAGAAAATTCGCCTCCAGGGCGCACAAAACGTTATTGTCGCGCATGTAAAAAACGCACAGGAACTCGACGTTCAGAAATTACTACAAAAAGCGAAAGCCATTCCCTCACTTAAAGGGACGGAGCTGGCGAAAGTCGTCACGGTCGAAAAACCTTACAGCTGGAATCAATCCGCATGGGTTTTCGGCAAAGGATATCCAAACCAAACGACTCCTAAATTTAAAGTCGTGGCCGTAGATTACGGCACGAAATTCAATATCTTACGAAGCCTTTCCGATGTAGGATGTGATGTTACAGTGGTGCCCGCAGACACGTCAGCGGAAAAAATCCTTTCCTATAATCCAGACGGAATTTTCCTCTCAAATGGTCCAGGCGATCCTGCAGAAACTGGCCTATATGCGCTTTCTATCATTAAAGAACTGCTAAAAACGGGCCTTCCACTTTTTGGAATTTGCCTTGGACATCAACTGCTTGCGCTAGCACTTGGATGCACCACAGAGAAAATGTTCCAAGGGCATCGCGGTGCAAACCATCCGGTACAGGATTTACGGGATAATAAGGTGATCATCACAAGCCAAAATCATGGATTTGTGGTTAGCCAAGAGACTTTACCTAAAGACGTAGAAGTCACCCATATCTCCTTGTTTGATAAAACAATTCAAGGCATACAATCAAAAACATTCCCTGCATTTTCAGTGCAGGGGCATCCGGAAGCTTCACCCGGCCCGCATGACAGTATCTACTTATTCCAGCAGTTCGTTGAATTGATGGAACAACACCAGGGAAGCCAGGGAAAAGCACGGGCAACCGGAAGAGGATGACCCTTTTCCTATTGCATTATAATTCAAATAGTTCAGGAACTTGAGACCATGCCAAAACGTACCGACATCAAATCCATCCTGATTATCGGCGCAGGTCCTATCGTGATCGGTCAGGCATGCGAGTTTGATTATTCCGGCGCACAAGCATGTAAGGCATTGAAAGAAGAAGGGTATCGGGTGATCCTGGTGAACTCGAATCCAGCGACCATCATGACGGATCCGAATCTCGCTGATGCTACTTATATTGAACCTATCACTCCAGAATTCGTTGAACGTATCATCGCTAAAGAAATGCCGGATGCGCTGCTCCCGACTGTTGGCGGCCAAACGGCGCTTAACTGCGCACTGGCACTGGCGGATCTTGGGATTTTAAAGAAATACAACGTAACTATGATCGGCGCATCGCGCGACGCAATTGAAATGGCGGAAAACCGCCAGTTATTTAAAGAAGCCATGGAACGTATCGGCTTAGAGTGCCCAAAAAATCTCGTGGTGCATTCTAAAGAAGAAGCCTGGAAAGCGTTGGAATATGTAGGACTTCCCGCCATCATCCGCCCCTCCTTCACGCTCGGCGGAGCAGGCGGAGGCGTTGCCTATAACCGCGAAGAATTCGAACAAATCATCGAAAGCGGCTTAGAGGCCTCTCCAACCCGTGAAGTACAGGTTGATGAATCCTTGCTCGGCTGGAAAGAATATGAAATGGAAGTGGTGCGCGACCACGCGGATAACTGCATTATCATTTGTTCGATTGAAAATATCGACCCGATGGGCGTACATACCGGCGACAGCATCACCGTTGCACCCGCACTGACGCTTACCGATAAAGAATACCAAATCATGCGCAATGCCTCCATCGCCGTGCTTCGCGAAATCGGCGTGGATACCGGCGGGTCGAACGTACAGTTCGCCGTGAACCCCGCGGATGGCCGCTTGGTTGTGATTGAAATGAACCCGCGCGTATCACGTTCTTCTGCGCTCGCCTCGAAAGCCACCGGATTCCCAATTGCGAAAGTTGCCGCGAAATTGGCGGTCGGCTATACGCTGGATGAAATCCGGAACGATTGCACCAAAACCACACCGGCTTCGTTCGAGCCAGTGATTGACTATGTTGTGACAAAAATACCACGCTTTACCTTTGAAAAATTCAAAGGCACGAAGCAGGAACTTTCTAGCTCCATGAAATCGGTGGGCGAGGCAATGGCGATTGGTCGCTCCTTCCCGGAATCCTTACAAAAAGCGCTTCGCTCAATGGAAACGGGATTAACCGGCTTGAATGAAGTCCATATCGAAGGCAACGGCGAGGACGAAAATGCGATTATCGCCGCATTAGCGCCATTATCGCCGAACCGTATATTGATCGCCGCACAAGCGATCCGTCTTGGTTTCCCACTTGCCCGCATCCATGAAGTCACCAAATTCGATCCATGGTTCTTGGAGCAACTTAAGCACCTAGTTGACGTGGAAGCGACCATTCGTAAAAACGGTTTGCCGACGGATAAACATGGCATGCTGGCGCTTAAGAAACTCGGATTTTCGGACGCACGACTCGCGGAACTCACCGGAAGATCACAAGATACCGTGCGCACGCACCGCAGACAATTGGGGGTCCGCCCTGTTTATAAACGCGTTGATACCTGCGCGGCAGAATTTGCTTCCGCCACACCTTATATGTATAGCTGCTATGAAGGCGACGGCGTGACCGATGCCGAATGCGAATCGCAACCTACCGCAAATGAAAAAATCTTTATCCTTGGCGGCGGTCCAAACCGGATCGGGCAGGGGATTGAGTTCGATTATTGCTGCGTACAAGCCGCGTATGCACTGAAAGAAGCGGGCTACGAGACCGTGATGGTCAACTGCAACCCGGAAACCGTTTCCACCGACTACGATACCTCGGATCGCTTGTATTTTGAGCCTTTAACGGCAGAAGATGTGATCGAATTGATCACCACTGAACAGAAAAACGGCAAAGTGAAAGGCGTTGTTGTGCAATTTGGCGGACAGACTCCTTTGAAACTCGCGGCGGCGCTGGAAAAAGCAGGCATTCCGATTATCGGAACCTCTCCTGATGCGATTGACTTATCCGAAGACCGTGAGCGCTTCAAAGCGTTGTTAGATAAAGTAAAACTCCGTCAGCCTGCGAATGATACGGGGCGCTCTGCGGAAGAATTAGAGAAGAAAGCGGAAAAGATGGGCTTCCCATTAGTAGTGCGTCCTTCGTATGTTTTAGGCGGCCGCGCGATGGAAATCGTGTATGACCAAGATGGGCTTAAAAATTACCTCAAAAATGCCACAGAATTCTTTAAAGATGGCCCATTGCTCGTCGATAGTTTCCTCACCAACGCGATTGAAGTCGATGTCGATGCCATTTGCGATGGCGAAGATGTGTTTATTGCAGGAATTATGGAGCATATCGAAGAGGCAGGAATCCACTCCGGAGACTCCGCATGCTCGCTTCCTCCATACTCTTTATCGCCAGAGCTGATTGAGGAAATTCGGAAGCAAACCAAAGTGTTAGCAATTGCTCTTCATGTAAAAGGTTTGATGAATGTCCAGTTCGCAATTCAAGGAACAGACATTTATATCTTGGAAGTCAACCCACGCGCCAGCCGCACGGTTCCTTTCGTTGCTAAAACCATCGGAATTCCTGTTGCCAAAATCGCAGCGCGCGTGATGGCCGGCGAGAAAATCAAATCCTTTAACCTGACCGAACCAATCTTGAAGCATGTGGCTGTAAAAGAAGCGGTATTCCCGTTCGCACGCTTCCCCGGCGTTGATGTGCTTTTGGGCCCAGAAATGAAATCGACCGGCGAAGTCATGGGCATCGATACGACGTTTGACCGCGCATTTGCGAAAGCACAAATCGCGAGCAACAACCCAATCCCGCAAAAAGGCACGGTATTCATTTCGGTTAAAGAAGCTGATAAACCGATTGCTGCCGGCCTTGCGAAAGAGTTGCTTGAGCTAGGATTTAAAGTGGTCGCCACCCGCGGCACCGCCTCCTTTATGAAGAAAGAAGGGGTTGAAGTGGGGCAGGTGAATAAAGTACTCGAAGGACGTCCGCATATTGTTGACATGATGAAGGATGGCGGTATAGACTTCGTTATCAATACCACCGAAGGTGCCCAAGCCATCGCGGATAGCTTTGATATCCGCAGGACCGCGCTTTTAGGTAAAATACCTTATTGCACCACCATTTCCGGCGCTCGGGCATTGGTGATGTCAATTAAACGTATACGTGAAGATAAGGGCCTGGAGGTAAAATCCATCCAGGCGTATTTTAGTTAAAATGAAGGTAGATTCTAGCGTAAAGCTAGAACAACAGTGACACAGCCATGCTTTATTACAGCCCCTCGAGGGTCGCCTTAGCACAAGCTTTGGTAGGCCAATCAACTCGTGGGTGATATTCCTTGTTTGAAAGATCTTCTGCCATCAGGCAGGAGAAGGTTGTGCTGTATAAATAAACGAGTCAGAAAATGAGTATTATCATGGAAAGACTACCAATTACCCAGGAAGGCTTTATAAAACTTGAAGCGGAACTGAAACATTTAAAAACCATTGAGCGTCCTGCAATCACCCAGGCAATTGCGGAAGCGCGTGCGCATGGCGATTTGTCTGAGAATGCGGAATACCACGCTGCACGGGAGAAGCAAAGCTTCGCCGAAGGGCGTATCAGCGATCTTGAAGATAAACTCGCTCGCGCAGAAGTCATTGATATCTCAAAAATATCAGGCGATACCGTAAAATTCGGCGCGAAGATCACGCTGGTGGATGATGATGATAAAGAAGCGACGTATCAGATCGTTGGCGAATACGAAGCCGACATCAATCAGAAGAAAATTTCGATCACCTCTCCGATTGCCCGCGCATTGATCGGGAAAGTGGTCGGGGATTATGTTGATGTTACTACTCCCGGCGGCGGAAAAGGTTATGAAGTGCTTTCCATTAAATATGGAAAATAACTGAAGAATCTGAGGCTTACGCTATGCAAAACTATCCGCGCAGCGTTAAATTCTTCTTTGTTGCGCTTCTGCTCTTTTCTCCCCTCATGATGCTCTGGCGAAATGATATCATCGAGTTTGTGATGGATCACTCCGAAGCGGTTCCTGCTTCCTGCACCGCTATGCAAGAAGAATTGGGGAAATCAATCATTGAGGGGAGAGCCTGCAAGAAAGACACTGATTGCGCACGAGCGGATTTTCCTTGTCCATTTGGTTGCGGAAACTACGCAAATGTGGTAAACACCCAAACCAAGCGAGCAGTCCATGACCGTTTGGCCGTATACCATAAGGAATGCGGCTATTGCGTGGATAGTTGCGATGGAGCTATACCACAGGAAGGAACACCGACCTGTGTCAGTGGTTCGTGCCAGTTGCAGTAAAGTAGCAGAGCGTTTCTGCTTTAATACCCGCACCCGTAGCTCAGTGGATAGAGCGCTGCCCTCCGAAGGCAGAGGCCGTGAGTTCGACTCTCGCCGGGTGCACCAGTCTTCGCCCTTAGGGGCTACGCCTGGCACGCCAGTGACAGCATGGCCCCTTAGGGAGAAGACTGTCCGGCATAGCTTGAGCGAAGCGAGAAGCGACGACGGACTGAACTAAGGGAGAGTTCATCATGTACTACGTCTATGTAATACGTAGTATCACATTTCCTGCTGAAATTTATATAGGAGCTACTGCTGACCTAAAACAACGCTTTGCGGATCATAACGCAGGAAGATCCGTACATACCTCAAAGTTTAGACCTTGGACACTTGAATGTTACATGGGTTTCCTTGAGAAAGAAAAAGCGTATGACTTCGAGAAATATCTTAAATCTCATTCTGGTAGAGCGTTTACCCATAAGCGGTTGTTGCAAGATATTGAAACAAGACAAATAGGAGCTTCCCGTGAAAACAAAAGATGATAACACTCCATTAAATGACGATGGATTGATGGCTTTAGCAAAAGCAGGAAAAATCCTGGGAGAAATTGAGGCAATCGTAAATCCAACACTGAAAACTGCATCGGTTAAACTCCAGCAAGATGTTGGCGTTGAGATGGATAAAATGTTTAATCCTATGGGTCCTACAGGTCCGGCTGCACAAGCGTTATATGATGCATGTGAACCAATCACCGAAGCACGCGTCGCCAAAACACTCGGAGCTTTGTATCTAGATTTAGATCTCAAAGGTAGAAACGACCTCAAACCTGGATTGAAAGAACTCATGACGAAATTAGGCATAGGAACGGATCGAGAGAAAGAACCATCGACTCTTGGCAAGGGAATTTAAGAAGGATCGCCACTGATGGAAATTAAATATCTAACAACTCGCGATGAGCTGCTTTCCATCCGCCCACTCATCCTGCAGCACCACACCTCTATGGCTGATGATGATTTTGCACTATTCATTGAGGAAATGCAGGGTACTGGCTATCAATGCATCGCAGCCTTTGAAGGCGCGAAGCTTGTAGCAACTGTCGGTTTTTGGATAGGAGTACGGTTTTATTGTGGCAAATATATGTATATAAATAATTTTGTTGTCGATAAGGCACAACGCGGAAAAGGTACCGGATCGCAGGTAATGCAATGGCTGGAAGCAGAAGCAAAACGGCTTAATTGTAAGGCTGTAGTACTTGACTCCTATGTTACCAATAGCGCAGCGCATAAATTTTATTTTGGTAAGGGATATGTTATCTCTAATTTCCATTTCAAAAAAGATATTTAGAGCGCATTTTTAAATGCTAGACTGATCTACAACACCATAGAAAGAATTACCATGCTCCAACTCCTCTTCGCCCCCAACCCGATCTTCAAAAAGAAAGCAGAGCCTGTCGCGGCTGTGGATGATTCCATCCGCGCGCTCATCGACCAAATGTTTGAAACCTTACGCATCGAACACGGCATTGGCCTGGGCGCGAATATGGTGGGAGTCTTAAAGCGGATTATTGTTGTAAAAATGCAACAAGAAACCGGGCTGGTTTCTTACGCCATGGTTAATCCCGAAATTCTTGAATCCTCAAAAGAGACACAAACCATTGAGGAAGCTTCCTTGAGTTTCCCCGGCATCGCGGCGAATATCACCCGTCCGAAATCCATCACAGTCCGCTACCTGGATTACGATGGCAACCCGCAGACACTTGCAGCAGACGGCTTTTTAGCGACCGTCATTCAGCACGAAATGGATTATCTGGATGGGAAAGTGTTCCTCGATTATTTATCAAAAATGAAACGGGATATGCTGCTGAAAAAAATGGAAAAACATATCAAGATGCACCCGCCGCATGTGCATACAGCGAGTTGCTCGCACTAAAGAGTATTTTCCATTTAACCGTATGCGGCGTTGCACCAATTAAAGCGAAAACACTCTAAGCTATTCTTCGCCGCCTCGCATACACAATCCCCACCAGCACCAGATTCGCAAACGTTGTCAGCGCGGGGAATAGCACGGTGGCAAGGGAATAATGCTCAAGCGCAGTAATAGCAATCAGGTTCCGGACACTTATCACATTATATAACAATGTCTGCTCTTCGAACGGTTTGGCGTAAGCTTTCCGAAGGGTTGGGAGATAGCCGATAATATCAATCGCCGTCAGCAATAGCACCGCGGATAACGGATTCGACGTGAGATACCAAAACGGAATCGCCAACATCGCCATAGTAAAGAAAAACCAATCGGATCGCGTCGCGCTGCTATCGGATTTCTTCTGATAGGCAAGCCAGGCAACATAAAACGTAATCAGCCCGGAGATGCCGATGGACCACGTCCCAGCACCGCCTTTGTCTGCAAACTGCGCGAGAAATACGATAAATGTCGTCGATCCCCAAATGATCCAGGAAAATACGTGCGGCTTCGTCGTTCCTTGCAAAATCGAGCGTATATACGGCACGAATGCTGCAATGGATATAATAACCGCCAGAGTGCCAAGAAGTTCTTTCACATGATTACCTGTAATTTTTAGAATTACAGGAACATAGCAAAGAGAATGGGATAAGTCACATGAAAGCAATTATACGTCGAGCGCACCGAGTGTCGTAGAGATGCCTTTCCACTCAGAAAATATCTCGTCCATATAGCCATTCATCTTGGATTGCTGATCCGAAGTATCGAGAGGATTGCTAATTTTCTGGGTATCCTCCTTCCCACTCAAGGCATCAATCAGCACTTGGGTAGGATTAAAGGAGCGAACTTTTTCTTGAAGCGCCAACTGGTCAGGAGCAAGCCCTGCCATCTTCAAATCATTTTGAATCTGATGATAGGTATCTTCCGTAAACGGCGCATCTTTATATTTTGCCAGGATCTCGCTTATCTTCTGCCGCTGTGCATTGGTCAGCATAAAATTATCGCCTGTCGTAGCGCTCTCATCCGAGGCACTCGTAAGGGTAAGTCCTTCCAAATAACTTTGTGCTTCGGGACTTAAATCCAGAACATCCAGACCGCCAAGCTGCAACGCATTATGCGTATCTGCGCCTTGGGTTCCCTTCGCTACCTTCTTATTCGACAGCAGGGAGTCGCTGGGAAGTTGATAGTATTGATTTGAAAGCAATGGGTTATTGATAGTAATCATGCACGTATCCTCATAAAACAGATGCCTATAGGTATTTAAGACGCAAATATCATGCCGAAATAAAAAACCATAAGTAATATGCTGTTATTAGAGGATAAATATTAATGAAATGGAAATTTTTGAAAGAATATCGGAGGAATAATGGGCTTGAGTATAGTAAAAAAGGGTAAGAAATTCCCTGCTAGGGGTGACGATAATTTCCTGCGAAAATTGTTCATTTTACTCCGCCCCCAACTCATTGCTTTTTTCCGAAAGCGCTTTATGGTAGTGTCTTAGTTCTACGGATAACCGCATAAGGCCTTGGTGTAAGTGAAAAAACTTTTCGTCCTACTGCTCGTACTTGGCTTCGCTGCCGGGGGATTTATTTATATCGCCCCGATGTTTGGCGATGCAGAAGGCTATAAAGCACGTTTCATCGAAGAAATTCGCAACACCACAGGGTTAGAGCCTGAGGTGCAAGGCGATGTCACCACTTCGATGTTTTTCACGCCGAAAATCATTATCCATGACATCATTTTACACGCGCCGGATGATCGTTTCACCCAAGACCTCATTGTCGCACCAACAGTCGAAATCAAAGCAAGCCTGATTCCATTTTTGATGGGAAAAGTTGCAATTTCTTCAGTGACGTTGCATAACCCGTCAATCAATATTGAAGTGTTGGAAGATGGTACCAAAAACTGGGCTGCACTCAAAAAAGCGGACGGATCGGGCATCGGTGGCTCTTTTGGCGGGACGGAAGTGGATCTCGCTCATGCGATCATCACCTATGATGATATGCGTTCGGGCAAAGTACGGCGCTTTGAACACGTCACAGGACATTTCTCGGCAAGCTCACTCACCGGCCCATTTGCATTTAAGGGCCAGTTTAATTTGGGAAGCCGGACATATTTCCTCAAAAGTCGTTTAGAGCAAGAAGGTGAGGGCGCTTATAAGGCAGACGGAACAATCGGCACGAAAGCATTTGAACTCGCATTCAAAGGCAATGTCAGCGGGATCGTCGAAGGTAAACTTCCCGTTATGGACATACGTTTCAACGCACAAGGAAATGATATCGCCTCCGTGCTCTCGGATTATTCTTCTGAGCCCACCGATGCAAGCGCAGAAGAAGGGAAATTCACCTTCCAGGGTGGCTTAAAATCCGATGGAAAGACGCTCGTGCTTGATAAAGTCGCGCTGCAATCGGAAGTCGCTAATGCGGTTATCACCGGAAATTTTGTCTTCGATCATAAGCTCATGGGCGATGCCGATATCAATGTGGATTTCCTCGATCTCGATCAGCTGATGCGCAGAGGGGTCACTCAAACCGTCACCTTGTTTGACGTACCGTTTTTTGATAGCTCTATCTCCTTTAAGCTCGCGATTAAAGAAATGCGCTATAACTTGGATTACGCGCGCAATATCCACGCCGATGGACAGATCTTGGGAGGAGCACTGGAAATCGAACAGCTGACCGCAACAATCCCTGGGGAAAGCACAATTTCTCTTTCCGGGATATTCTCGCAGCAACGCCAGCAACCCGATGGCGATGTTACCATCAGCACCGGCGATGAACCGACCCAGCAATGGGCGTATCACCCAAGCTCCACCGCGCAACGTTTCCCCATCCCAGAATTTAATGGGAAAATTACTGTGCAAGGCAAGCAAGCACGCGAGCTTTTGCGCTGGTTTGACATTAACACCACAACACTTCCCGAAGGAACATTGGGCACCTTCTCCGCAGACGGTAAAATGCGAATCGCACCGCAACGGGTGGAATTTTATGATGCCGTGCTGCGCGTGGATCGCTCTTATGTCCAAGGCGATATGGATATACGCTACGGCTTTGGCCGTCGTACGGTTGCTTATGCGGCGCTCGATGTGGATTACCTTAACCTTGATCAATACATCAAACCTTCTGATAAAGAAGAGAAAAAAGACGATGAAGATCCGCATCAATGGCTGAGAAAATTACGCACACTTCCTTTTGATATTACCCTCGATATCTCTTCAAACCTCCTGGTGTTTGAAGGCAACCGGATTCGCGATCTGGAATTTATCGGAACCGCAACAGATGATACCATCGCACTTGAGCGCATCAGTATCCATTCGGATCTTGCGGATTTTGATGGCAATATCATTCTGGATGTCACCGAGAACGAACCACATATCAACGCGGCCTTTAACGCACGTTATCTCAACACGGACTTCTTTAAATTTGAACATGAAGCTGGCGCCGCAACAGAAGCCGCTGAAAAACCCGCTGACGCGACTTTGGTCGTGGCGAAAGAAGGCGAGCCTCCTGCTCCCCCGGCTTTATGGCCAACCGAGAAAATGGATCTATCCTGGCTTGGGCAATATGAAGGCCTGTTTACTGTTAAAATCGATGCACTCAAACATGGCGATATCCTGATTAACGATCTCTCCTTGTCGGGCGATATCACCGATACCGTGCTGCAAATTAAAGAAGGGAAGGGTAAGGTATTTGACGGCGAATTTACCCTCGCGGGCCCACTTCGCACCGCCGGTTTCCCGGTGTTTGGTATCACGTTCAGTGCGAACAACTTACACATCACCCCAAAAATCGTTGCCAACTCTCCACTCTTTAAACATTTGAGTGGCTATATGAGCGTTAGCGGCAGTATCGGGACATCGGGCAACAGTATGAATGATTGGATCAACCAGCTTAACGGTTCCATGGCATTTGCCGCACGCGGAGTAAAAATCGAGAATTTTGACCTCCACACCCTTATCCAAAAATTTCTTTCCGTTCCTTCTTCTGAGGCAAATAACTTCATCACCCAGACCTTAAGCCAAGGTACGACCGACGTGCATTCCATGGACGGTACGATTATGATCAAGCAAGGCGTTCTGGAAATTCCTCAGCTGATTATTACCACTTCGATGTCCTCAGGCAGCTTCGGTGGAGCCGTGGATTTGCGCCAAAAGGTCGTTAATACCGTTGGACAGTTTGATTTCTTAATCGAAGATCGGGCAACGAACTTACGCCCGAAACTCACCGTTGGAGTCAAAATATCAGGACGTTTCGATGGGCTTCAACGCCAAACGGACTACCGCTCTATCATGCGCTATATTTCTGAACGGGATGCGACGTTAAACAAGAAAAAATAAGTAGCGCATTCCTGAAAACTTGCTATAACCCTCAGTCTACCTTGGAGTGTTTTCGCTGAAATGGAAAATGCTCTACTATGCTCTGGTGGCGGAATTGGTAGACGCGCTAGCTTCAGGTGCTAGTGGGAGCAATCCCGTGGAAGTTCGAGTCTTCTCCAGAGCACCAGGCTTCGTCCTTACGGGCTACGCCTTGCACGCCAGCATATGATAGTTAAGGCAACGACAAACTAAAACCCTCTTCTTATTCAACAATTGACATTTGTTCTCTCCTTATCCATCCTAGTTCCAGTCCGCGCGCTATCGCAAAAATAAGGAGTACTCTATGAACAAAATAAATTGGCTATTCTGTTCCAGTATCGTGTTAGCATTAGGATTAGCGCTGGGAGGATATTTCGTCAGCCAAACACTCTATAACGCCAAAGTGGCGCTTAATACAGCAGAAGTAAAAGGCCTGGCAGAACGACGCGTAAAGGCTGACCGCACCAATTGGACACTTATCTTTAGAGTTTCCGGGACAAAAAACGAAGATATTCCAGCACTTTATAAAAAATCCGAAGAAAACCAAAAAACCATCATCGATCTCTTAAAAGAAAACGGTTTTGAAGACAGCGAAATCACGACCGGTGTTATAAATTATAATTACATAGAGTTTCGTGACGAAAGTCAGAGGTTAGTAGATGAGAAATACCAACTTATGGGCTCCATCGAGGTAGAAACCAATAAAGTGGAGTTGGTTTCCCAAGTAAGATCGCGTATTAATAAGCTGATCGCCGAAGGCATCGACATAGAAAATGCGCCACCACGCTACTTTTTCACCAAGCTTAATGAAATCAAGCCCGATATGCTGAAAGAAGCAACCCAGAATGCACGTCTTGCAGCGAATGAATTCGCAGAAAATGCAGGGGTGCGTGTCGGCAGTATTAGAAGCGCCACCCAAGGAGGATTCATTGTCCTTGATGCCGGTGAAGAATATGGTGACACCAACAAAATCGAAAAAAACGTACGCGTCGTTACCACCATCATATTTTACCTGACGGATTAAAGAGAAATAACTTGCTAAGGCAACTTTGGAAGATACTATAGAGTACCAATTCTCTTAGGATCTTTGTCTATGCATCTAACCCCAGACATCCTCATCATCGGCGGCGGTCCCGCGGGCTCAACCGCTGCGGCACTCCTCGTAAAGCAAGGATACAGCGTCACCTTGCTAGAAAAAGACCATCATCCGCGCTTCCATATTGGCGAATCGCTGCTCCCGATGAACCTCAAAATTTTTGAGAAACTGGGCGTGCTGGACGATGTTCACGCAATCGGTGTACTCAAAAAAGGGGCGAGCTTTATCTCCGAAGAGTACCAAAAAACCCATACCTTTTATTTCGACCGCTCACTCGAGAAAAACCACGGATATGCGTACCAGGTCAAACGCTCTGAATTCGATCACCTTCTTTTTAAGCACGCCCAAAAACAAGGCGCTACAACATTAGAAGGCGTGAAAGTCACACGCGTGCAATTTAGCCAGGATAAACAACAGGTAGAATCGGTAGAAGCCGAATCGGAGCAGGGGGAGAAATACCACTTTACCCCGCGCTTTGTCGTGGATGCAACCGGACGCGATACGTTATTTTCCAGTGCACTGCAACTCAAACTTCGCAATCCGCATAATAATTCCGCAGCAATTTTTGGCCATTTTTCGGGCTTAAAAGAAATGCCAGACGATGATGAAGGCAATATCCGCGTCCATTTGGCCGATCAGGGCTGGATGTGGATGATCCCGCTGCAGCACGGCATTACGAGTGTCGGGATCGTCGCCACGCCCGAATATTTAAAAGAACGCAAAGGTTCGCTTGAAGAATTTTTCTGGGATCACTGCAAGCGCCACGCAAAAGTCTGGGAACGGATGGAGCATGCCAAAGGCGTTGGTGAGGTGCAAGCAACCGGCAATTTTTCCTACTTTTCCAAAGAGATGTACGGCAAGAATTACATGATGATCGGCGATGCCTTTGGGTTTATTGACCCCGTTTTCTCGACCGGCGTGCTCTTTGCGATGACCTCCGGAACCAAAGCTTCCGAGCTTATCCATACTGCGTTACAGCATCCCCAAAAGCGCGAACGGGTCTTTGCCGCTTTCCGAAACGAAACTGACCGCACAATGAAACGGGTTTCCTGGTTTATTTACCACATCAACTGCCCGGTTTTCCGCGATATGATGGTCCATCCGCGTAATATCCTCAAACTCGAAAATGCCGTGATTTCATTGCTCGCAGGTGATTTCCGTGAAAAATTTTCGCTCTCTTGGCCGTTGTTGCTATTTAAGGGCATTTATACTATGAAAAAGCGGCTTGGCGTTTAAGGAAAAAGGTAGAACACTCACGAGAGGTCGTTATTGCGAGGAAGGCGATAGCCTAACGAAGCAATCCAGATCCCTTTACTTAAATAAGGATAATTTTTTGTTTTTGGGCTGGATCGCGCTTCGTTCCTCGCGATGATGACAGCAAAAAACATAATAGTAATAAGAAAGGAGCATTCTAAAACACATGACTGAACAAACCGCATTTGAATTAGAAATCGCAACACTGATCACCGAAACACTGTTTCTGGAAGATATTGCGCCCGAGGACATTACCTCCGATATGGCGTTATTTTACGATGGGGTAGGGCTTGATTCGATTGATGCGCTGGAGCTTGCGCTTGCCATTTCCAAAAAATATGGCATTAAAATCCGTTCCGATGACGAAAAAACAAAAGAAATTTTTGCATCCCTTGGCGCATTGGCAGCTTATATCGAAGAGCATCAGGAGTAGCAAAAAATACTACTTTTTCGGGTCACTCTCTTCATTGCGTCTTTTATATTGCTCCATGTGGCAATCATCGAGGGTTATCCTAATCTTGCTTTCCGAGCGATTCTTTATATCTTAGTCGGAACAGCCGCGACTCCTATAATATGTCGTAAAATCAAAATGATCGCTCCTAAGGTACTCGCATTTTCTGCAATCGCACTCCTAACCATTACCGCCGGAGAAATAGTCGCATCCACCTGGCCACGCATAACCCATTACGTTATCTATTTCCCGCCGATTGCGATTAATTTGGTAACCGCCGGATTATTTTTCCGGACCTTACTTCCAGGCCATGTGCCACTTGTGACGCATTTTTCCTATCTCGTCCATACCTCATCCCCATTACAGCCGCCGTTTTTGCGCTACACCCGTTATCAAACAATTTTATGGACGTTTTTGTGCTCTGGATGTGCAATCGGCTCGATTTATTTGGCAGCACGCGACGACATAGCAGGGTGGTCAACCTTCTCAAATATCATTGCCCCGAGCATTCTGATTTCTGTCTTTATTATTTCTCATTTTTTCAGTGCATTATGCTATAAAGTGAATGAATCTCCAGGAAAAACGTTGCGCATTCTTTGCACCCATCCGGGCATTTGGCTTAACACGAAAATCGGGGAGGTGCCGTATGATTACCGCGTCATCTGACACGCTCTGCATTACGAAAGAGGGGATACGTACCCGCGATGATTATCTAGAAGACATGGAATTTCAGGCAGCCCACCTTCCAAATGCGCGCTTTGTGATCAATCTCTGCACCCACCGTTATAATTTTATGCTGGCCCTGGAAGCCGCATGGCAGAAGGGACAGACACATCTTTTGCCACCCAATAGCAGCCCAAAAACATTAGAGCAAATATACAAGAACTATCCCGATAGCTACATCCTCACCGATAACGAAGATTCTCATTATAATTCAATTTATTGTCACTGCCTTTTGCCGTATAATTTTAAACATAACCTCTCTCATACTATCGCCCCAATTGATGATGCACATCCCGCCGTCATTGCCTTTACTTCGGGCAGCACCGGAAATCCTACTCCCCATACAAAGACCTATGGAATGCTGAGAATTGGCGCGGAGCTTGCCGCCAAACGTTTCGGTTTTACCTCTCACAACGATGTGATTGTTGCAACCGTGCCACACCAGCATATGTATGGGCTAGAGACCACCATTATGCTTCCCATGATGGGCTTTGCTTCCTGCTATAACACAATGCCATTTTATCCCGCCGATCTTGAAGAAGCGTTCCGAAAAGCGCTTGAAAGTAATCCTGAATCAAGACTTACATTGGTGACGACACCGCTCCATTTGGAAAATTTCCTGAAAAGCAATATTGCACTCCCACCACTCAAGCAAGTGATCTCCGCAACCGCCCCACTTTCACCGGAAACAGCTCTCGCATTCGAGATGAAGTATAATACACAAGTCTTTGAGATATATGGATGCACAGAAGCTGGCTCCATGGCTTCACGGCGAACAACCGGGGAAGGGGGGAGGGACCGTTGGCGCCCCTATGAAAGCTTTTCTTTTTCGCAAACGAATGAAGAATCTTACATTTCTGCTCCGCATCTTCCTGAAGCGATTACGCTTGGAGATGTGCTAAATCTAGCAAGTGACGGCACATTTACGCTAGAAGGCCGGCAAAGCGACATGCTGAATGTCGCCGGCAAACGCGCATCACTCCAAGGCCTGCAAACTATCCTCAGGAAAATGCCCGGAATCGAAGACGGTGCACTGTTTATCCCTGAGAGCTCTGCCCACGTAGAACGGCTGACGGCGATTGTCGTACCCAGGGATAAAAACATAGAAGCCTTTGATAAAGAGGAATTCCTAAAAAATCTTGCGCAGTATATTGACCCGGTTTTCCTTCCACGCAAAATTCTTGCGGTCACCGAACTTCCGCGCTTACCCACAGGAAAAATCTCCAAAGACGCACTGAACGAGCTCCTTGTATCCGATAAGTCCGAATATGCTTTCCCAAAAGATCACCCAGCTTTTTCTGGCCATTTCCCGGGAAATCCAATTGTCCCAGGCGTGCTTTTGCTGGCAAAGTTAGAGGATAGCCTCGCACAGCACGGACACACGCTTACACGGATTATTTCTGCAAAATTCCTCTCTGTTTTGAAGCCAGAGCAGCCATTTCAGATCACATTTTCTGATCTAAACACACATACCATCAGCGCAGAAATCCTTGTAAACGGAGAAATTTGCGCGAAAATGGTATGTGAGGTGAGAAAATCCCGCGAGACCTCTTAATAAAACAAAATCTTGTGAGAGAAGAATGTACAGAGTAACGTTTTCCATCAGGCGGGAAGCGTTAAGCGCCAATTCCATAATCCAATGAATCCCAGCGCATAAAGGCGTCCCAAACATCGATTAGGAGTGGAATCATGATGTGCGGCATCAAATTCCCGTCAATTCCGGCATCCTTATAAAGTATTTTCCATAATTATTATTATAGTTATTTGAATCACGAGGGAAGGATACACCAACCTTCTTTCTGTAGGGCCTGACTCCTTGCTTTACTTCATAAACATATTGCGGAAACCTCTAAAGAGCATAAACCGAGTCACGCTCCCCTTGATGCGTCGTACTAGTCACAAACACGCCCATTATTCTGGCAATATTCCCAATGCCTTTAGATTACCTAACCGCGCCATCCGACCAGCCCCTCCCTATCTCAAGATGAACTAACATGGTAATTTATCAGAAGCAACACAACCAATAGTTTTTTGTATATTGATTTATACTATCGTTATGGTAGTATTTCTTTTGGGATAGGGATTCTACGGTGAAGAATTCCTATCTCCACTTTGAAAACAGCAGGAGGCTCCACTGCTATGAACTATCTTTTTGGCTTGATTTGTATCGTGATAAGCCCGATTTTTCTTGTGCCGTACGTTATATATAGACTCCTACAGCAGATTTTTATCGGAAATAATCGAAAATTAGGAACAAAAACACGCAGACAGTTTTAATATCGCTCCCTAGAACTAGAAGAAGATTCCTCTGCCCTCGAAAGGTGAGAAGACTCAGAAGACTCCGAAGCCCGAGCACGCTCTGCCAAGATTTTCAATACGAAATTGTCATCAGCAGCTTTCTTTGAATCTATCTCCATCTGCGCTAATTTGCTAGGGGCATAACGGAATAAAGTGCGCCCCCCTTCTTTATACCGCTCAAAATTATTTACGTAGTACTTACTACCCCATTTATTGCAGAAATTTTCAAGGTTTTTTCGTCCCCGCTCCCCTCGATCAAAAAGTTTTTGAACTTTTTGATCGCTTAACCCACGAGTTTTCAAAAGATTTTGGAGCGTATCTTTTTCAACTTTTAAATTATCCTCATCCTCCTTCTTAAAAGCAATCCGGAGACTACCTAAAGCCTGATACTCTGCTCGCCACAGGATAGATTGCGCTAACGTTTCAACGGTTACCGTTTCGTGAATAGGCTTACTATCTTTTGGACCAAAATATTTATATTCTTTAGGATCTTGCCCTAAATAATCACGGCATTTATCAAGGAATTTTTGATGGTATCTTCCGGGTAAAGGCGGTGAAGCACTTGCCCGTGTGGGTCAGTAGTTGAAAAAAGTTGGGGAATTCTTACGACCCGTTCGAATTTCCAGGCGTTTTCCCAATGCTTGGTATATATTTCATGGCAATGAGGCTGAAGCATTTCCATGACTGCGTACGGCTCTTGTTTCGTTAGTGCAGAAACTTCACCAGGAATAGAGGCTTTTACAGCTTTCTTGTATTCTCTTTTCTTTCCCTCTTTGTAAGGCTTGTATTCATTACCATACAGTTCATTCGATACAATATGCGTTAGTTCGTGGATAAGCGTCCCCTTTAGCTGTTTAACATCTTTTAGATTTATAGCAACCCGAATTACTCGGTCATGAGCAGCGTCTCCTACTGCGTCAGCCTCCCCCAATAAAGCAAGGTTAGTGCCTGCCGTTGCTTGCAAAAGAAGAGGGACTTTTTTATCTAAAATCAGTTGAGAAGCGATATCCATTATTGGGCGGTTCGCAGGAATTTGATAGAGTTCCTTAAAAGCGTTACTTAAAGCCTTTTTATGTTTAGCCGAGCAGCTTTTATCGAACACAAAAGCAAGTGCCAACCTGTCCCATGTGCTAAGCCCTAAATAATCAAATTCTTGATCTTCCTGACGAGCCTTATACCACGTTACGCGACCTTTGCTACTATCGCCACCTAGTCTTTTGGGTAATTCCTTTTTATTCTCTGAACCTTGCTTCATAAATATATCTTCTTTAAAAATTTAGAAGATTAACCTATCATAAAGCACCAGAAAAAGAAATAACAAACTGTAATTAAATGATTTATTTGGAATTTTAAGTAGTAAAAGAATTAATTCAACACACCCTTCTCATGCGGACTATCCAACGAAAATGCTGGAATCGAGACGCCAAATGTCTCCGCACTTCCTTTCATTCCCATTTCATAACATCCGAGCATCACGCCCGACGGTGTATTGAGCTGCGTTCCGCTTTGATATTCAAATTTCGCACCGGGAGCAATTAGCGGCTGTTTTCCAACAACCCCTGCCCCCACAACCTCTTGAACCCGCCCCTTGGCATCAATGATCTTCCAATAGCGATTAAGAAGTTGAACGGTATGATTCCCGAGATTTTTAATCTCGATATGGTAACTCCAGACATAATAATGTTCTTCTGGCACCGACTTCGCGGATAAAAACTCTGAAAATACAAAAACTTCAATATCCCGCGTGACCGCCGAAAATTCACTTTTACCCAAATAGGTGCGCTCGCGTTTCATGCCTCATCCCCTGCCCCGATATGGCGCCACGCCTGTCTCAGGAATCCAAACACTTGTCGGCGCCGCACCCGTTTGATAGAAAATATCAATCGGGATTCCGCCGCGCGGATACCAATAGCCCGCAATTCTTAACCAGGTCGGTTTTAGCTCTTTTTCCAATCGCTTAGCAATATCCACCGTACAGGTTTCATGGAACGCCCCGTGATTTCTGAAAGAACCAAGATACAGCTTTAATGACTTACTTTCGACCAAAAATTTATTCGGAATATAATCAATCACGATATGCGCAAAATCCGGCTGGCCGGTGACAGGACAAATCGAGGTAAATTCCGGGCAGGTAAAACGCACCACATAATTCGTCCCTGGATGCGGATTCGGGATCGCCTCCAACACCGCTTCCTCTGGAGAATTCGGCAGTGGCGTCTGTTGGCCTAATTGTGTGATATGTGTTTCGTGTCCCATAATTGCCTATTGATTAAAGTCAAGGTAACCTGTTGTAGTACCAAATATTCTCACGGTCAAGCGCCACAAGGAAAATCCGCGCATATTCCCCTTTCACTCTATACCTCAATATGCTAAAGTGCCCGCCTGAATTTCACCCAAAAATGAAAGGATTTGAAGGACATGGAACCACATCCCGTACTCGCTGCCCATTACGCTGAAAAAGATGCAAAACAGCCATTTTTGCGCAAAGTTTTCGACGAAGCCGCTCCTTACTATGAAGGGATTGCGAAATGGGGTTGGTTTGGTTCTGGCCAATGGTACCGGAAAGAAGCGCTGAAACGTGCCGGCCTAACGCCTGGCATGAAGGTGCTGGATGTCGCTTCCGGCACGGGCCCGACCGCGCGCGCGATTCATGATATCGTGCAAGATACCTCACTCATCACCTGCTTAGAGCCAAGTGCTGGGATGATCGCGGAATCCGAAAAACTATTAAAGTGCAAGCACATACAAGCCACTGCGAATGATATGCCCGTGGAAAGCAACGCCTATGATTTTCTCACGATGGGCTTTGCGCTCCGCCATGTGGAGGATTTAGAAGGTGCGTTCCGTGAATATCACCGCGCATTAAAATCAGGCGGTAAAGTATTGATATTAGATGTAACTACGCCAAAAAGTAAAGTCGGCTACATCTTCATGAAACTCTACTTTAAACATATTCTCCCCTTCTTCACAAAAATCTTTACCGGCAGCGAACCTGCGCGCTATCTGATGGCCTATTATTGGGAAACAATGGATAATATGGTACCATCTGAGACCGTGACAGCGCTTCTGGAAAAGGTAGGTTTTACAAATGTTAAGCTCCGCGTCCAGCTTGGCATTTTCAGTGAATATGAAGGCGTCCGGTAAGGCGTTCCATGACTTCATCACCCTTCCCCGTTAACGCTCCGCTTTTCTCTGCGGAGGATACGAAGCTCTTTGCTGAAGCCGCGAGTTTGCGCGACCGGCGATTAGGGAAGCACGTCCATATGCGCGGAGTGATTGAGTATACCAATCGCTGTTATCGAAATTGTACTTATTGCGGCATCCGTGCGCTGAACCACGAGTTAACGCGTTACGAACTTAATTCTGATGCAATTGTAAGCATCTCCGAAACCATTACCAAAGATGACATTCCGGTCGTCTCCTTACAAGCCGCGGATCACTTAAAGTATGACTTTAATGATCTATGTAAAAGTGTCTCAATTATAAGGGAAAAATTAGACCGAACCGTATTACTGGTGATCGGTGACATCCCGCTTGAACACTACCGCGATCTTTATAACGCAGGCGCCACCCAAGCCATTGTAAAATTTGAAACAAGCAACGCGGATCTCTATAAAAACCTTCGTCCGCACAATACGCTTGCTGACCGCCTGAAACTTATCGAAGAATTGGATGCAATCGGTTACGAAGTTAGTTCCGGCTTCATTTATGGATTACCGGGAACGGATGAATCCGATACCGAACGTGACATTGCCTTGCTAGGAGAACTCCCACTTTTTGCCGCAAGTGTGAGCCCCTTTATCCCCAATACCCAAGCACCACTCAAGGCTGAGCGGAAAGCGGAACTAGTGGATACATTAAGAATTATGGCACAGATTCGACTAAGGTATCCCGATCTTCTAATGCCTTCCGTTAGCGCGCTGAATCTCCTCGTCGATCAAACCGCATCGCCCTTCCTCAATTACGGACAATATTTGGGCTTGCAAGCAGGCGCGAATATTATGACAGTGAATTACACCCCGGAAGTCCATACACATGATTATGTTATTTACGATGCTGAGCGTCATATTGTAAAATTAGAACAAACAAGGGCGATGATTGCCCATGCACAAATGGAAGCGAAATAATGGAACGCGTTATTGTTGTCATCCCTGCTTACAATGAAGAAGCGACCATCCGAGAAATTGTTGAATCAGCATTAAAACAATCACTTAAAACCATTATCGTAGATGATGGATCAACGGATAACACGGCCCAATTGCTCGTTGATTTGCATGTAAAAGTCCTGCATAACCATCCGAATCAAGGCAAAGCCGCGAGCTTACTCAAAGGCATAGATTACGCACTTCGCGAAGGAGCGGAAGCGATCATTACGCTTGATGCTGACGGACAACACCGGCCAGAAGATATTCCACTTTTCCTTGAAAAAGCAAAAACCTACCCGAATCATATCATTATTGGCTCACGCCTTCACGATGTAACAAAAATTCCACCGCTCAGGCTCTTTGCGAACCGTATGGCGAATTTCTGGATCTCCTGGGCGTCGGGTTATCGCATTAAAGATAGCCAATGCGGCTTCCGACTTTATCCAGCAACATTGATGCGCCAAATTCACCTCACAGCAAAACCACATGAAGGCTTTGTATTTGAAAGTGAAATCCTGATTGAAGCAGCGAAGAAAGGAGTCCGCGTCGTCAATATTCCAATTCGCGCACTTTATAAAGAAGTTATCCAACGCCGAAGCTATTATCGCCCCGCTTGGGATACCTTCATGATCACACTCATGGTTGCGCGTAAACTCCTCGCACGCGGTTTATATCTTAATGGCCTCTGGAATGTCATTATCAATAAGCCCTAAAAAAAAGCAAAACCAAACCCATTGCTGTTTCCTGCTTTTCCTTATAGAGTAACGGCGGTAACCTGACAGCCGATGACCACACGCTATGCCCCAGAATTTTTCTGATTCCACATTGACGATCAACCTCAGCGCGCTTGAGGGAAATTATCGCGCTTTGGCCACAAAAGCGCCAAGCGCTACGACCGGCGCTGTCGTCAAAGCGAATGCCTACGGACTCGGTGCTCAACCCGTTGCAAAAACACTGTATGACGCGGGATGCCGCCATTTTTTCGTCGCACATCTGGATGAAGCATTAGAGCTTCGGCCTTCTTTGCCAAACGATAGCGAGCTTTATGTTTTCCACGGAGTGCATCCCGGACAAGAATCTGAATTTTTTGAACATCGGCTGATCCCTGTACTCAATACAGCAACGCAATTAACTGCGTGGCGGCGTTTTTCCCTAGATAAAGAGCAAGCACTTCCGGCAATTTTGCATGTGGATACGGGCATGTCGCGCCTTGGGTTTTCACACGACGTACTGACGAATCTTGATCTCTCCGGTCTCGACATTCGTTACATCATGAGCCACTTGGCGTGCGCCGATACGCCAAAACATTCACTTAATGTAGAACAGAAGGATCACTTCGCAACCGCCTGTAAGTTATTCAAAAATACAAAGGCAACTCTTGCAAATTCTTCCGGGATTTATCTGGGAAAAGAGTACCACCATGCCCTCACCCGCCCCGGCTCTGCGCTTTATGGAGTGAACCCAACGCCAGAAGAATTAAACCCGATGCATCCCGTGGTGACATTGACATCGCGGATTTTACAACTGCGCACCATCACAAAGCGCACGAGCATCGGATACAGCGCAACGCATATTTTGGAGCCTGGTTGCGTTGTGGCAACCATTCCTGTAGGTTATGCCGACGGCTATTTCCGTTCCTTAAGTAATAAAGGTTATGCCTTGCTCGGGAAAACGCGCATCCCCTTGATTGGTCGCGTGTCGATGGATCTCATCACACTCGATGTTACAAATGTGCCTGAAAATCTTCGTCATGAAGGGGCGGAAGTGGAATTGCTGGGACAACATATCACCGTTGATGACCTTGCGACCGATGCCGGAACCATTGGCTATGAAGTGCTCACCCGACTAGGAAATCGCTATAAGCGGCATTGGATGAAGAGCTAACATTTTCTGGGGCAACAAAATATAGTTTTATAGCCAAGCAGAGCTTAAACACGTTATCCCAGATACGAAAATAATGAGCTATAAACGTTACTAATCAATGGCTCTGCCTCACGCAAACTTTTTTCTAGCGCGATATTCCCTTGGCTATTTTTCTTAAAAATTGAGATTTTTTGCTGCAATCCCGGCGGAAGATCGCCGCCGCTCAGCACATTTTTTTCGCGAATAATTGTCGAAAGTTCTTTGAGCGCTGTTTTAATCGCAGCATTTGATTTACTAAGCACTCCGGTAAAATTCGACTCGGTTGCTTTCAGGCACTCAGAATCTTCTAACGCAATAACATTCGCCGAACGGGGTTTATTATCAATCAGCGCCATTTCACCAAAAACTGCATCTTTTTCAAGCGTCGCAAGCGTCACCGTTTTCCCACCCTGGTTCCGCGTAATACTGACTTTTCCGCTTAACATAAAATAGATGCAATCCGCCTTATCTCCTTCTTTGAAGATAACGTCGCCTGCCTTAAATTGTTTTGTTTCAATGCTTGCCATGGAACCCTGGCTAAATTTTCTGCTAATCTTAATACTATTTATACCGCACAACCCTTAAAATACCATTTAACAGTAGGATAAACTCGAAATGAGCCAATGTGACATAAGTTTTTGGGGCGTACGCGGCACTGTACCGGTGATATCGCAGGATTTCCGGCATTATGGAGGAAACACCTCCTGTATTTCTGTCCGTTGCGGAGAAAAGCAGATCATCCTCGATGCCGGCACTGGCATTTTTCCGTTAGGCGAACAATTGAACGATGTCCAAGAAATCGACATTCTTCTCAGTCACTTACACATCGACCACATTCAAGGTTTTCCGTTTTTTGGGCCACTCTATAAATCGGGACGCACGGTACGCGTTTGGGCCGGAAATCTACTGCCCGATTATAGGCTGGAGGACGTCATCCGGAACCTAATGCACTTGCCCCTCTTTCCAATCACGCTTGAGCAACTTCAGGCGGATTTGCATTTCCATGATTTCCATGCGGGCGAAGCATTGCAGCATCCTGCATTCGAAAATCACGGCATCAAAATCACGACCCTTCTCTTAAACCATCCCGGCAGATCAACCGGATACCGAATTGATTATAAAGGTAAATCAATTTGCTATATTACCGATGTAGAGCATCAGGAAGGGATACTTGATCCTGCCATACTCTCCTTTATTAAAGGCGCCGATCTGTTCATTTATGACTGCACATTTGACGATCAAAATTTTTCCCGCTTCCAAGGCTGGGGTCATTCCACCTGGCAACAGGCCGTCCGCCTGGCAAAGGAAGCCGGCGTAAAACAGCTTGTCGATTTCCACCACGACCCACATATGGACGACGCGGCGCTCCATGCACGCGCGGAAGCGTTAAAATCCATTTTCCCAAACGGCATCATCGCCAAAGAAGGCGACACCCTTCAACTGTTTTAGCTTCCCCGATAATCTTATAGGAATTTAATATAAAACCCGCTATGGTTTATTATTGGCGTAAATATTGGAATGATGTGTGCATGGCAGACTACCTCCTTCAAATTGTTGAACGCTTTGGGTATATCGGCATCTTTCTTGCCACTACCGTTGAGAGCATGTTTCTCCCCCTTCCCGCTGAAATCACTATGATCCCAGCAGGAATGCTGGCCGCGCAAGGAGTCATGAATTATTGGGGAGTGCTGGCAAGCGGCGTCTTGGGCATCTTGCTTGGCTCTTGGATCAATTATTGGATTGGCCTGCATCTGGGACGAACGCTGCTTTTACGTTTTGGCAAATATGTCTTCATTAAGCCCGAATTTCTTGCAAAAACGGAAGGATTCTTCACCCGCTACGGAAAACTTGCCGTATTTATTGGACGATTACTCCCAGGCGTGAAGCATTATATTGCCTTTGTCGCGGGGATTGCGCGTATGAAAATGCGCCCTTTCATTCTGTATACGGGATTGGGCGGGATTATTTGGACCTGGATATTGCTTCAAATCGGCTTTATGGCCGAGCGTAATTACGAACGCGGAAACAGCACCGTCAGCACGCTGGAAATTATCATCATCGCGCTTACCCTTGTGACATTCCTCGCATGGTATTTAAAAGAAAAGATGATGCACCACTAGACGCAATCGTTTCTTTGAACCCTTTTTATCACACAAACCCCATCGGGATTTCTATAGGTATTACGCCCGCGCATTGCGCTTGAGTGGGCGTGCATTATTACGCGCTTAATCATAATGTATATGCCAAAGAAAAAGCGCCCCAGTCCGAAGACTGGAACGCTTTTTTTATTCATTTATTCATTTAAATGCCGCTTGGCATAGATGAACTACTGAACGATTTTGCCACCTTTGGTGGTGATGGTTTGACCATCTTTCGCAGTGTGAACGCCATCTGGAGCTGGTTTAGCAGAGCCATCAGCTTGTTCGATAGAAACGTTCTCGCCTTCAACTTTCGCTTTAGAACCATTTTGAAGTTCGATAACGCGAGCAGCAGCAGAAGCAGCAGGAGCAGCAGCTTTAGCAGCTTCTGGTTTAGCAGCTTCTTTAGCTGGGGTAGCAGCGATAGCAGAGGTAGAAACAACAGCAGCAAGTGCCAAAGACGCAACGGTCAAAACTTTTTTCATTGTAGACTCCTAAAAGAATATCTTGGTTACTCCATCCATAGCACCCGCTATGGCTGAACCGAGGGTCATTATTACATTGCCGTAACCAACTGCAATAGAATTATTTTTTCTGGAATAAGAGAATTTTATTGACAATAAAATTGAAAGTGATATCGCGCGCGACAAGCTATTAGGCTTATAACCAGAAATACCACAACCCACTGTAATATATACATACCTACATTATGAAATATATAGATATGAATGCCGAATGAATTTTCATGATAGATAAAAAAGATTTTAAAATACGCGTCCGTCGGCACTTTCAGCTTGCCGGACAGGCTTTTTGCCTTGGGTAAGTTACACATAATAGAAAAATTCTAAAAAACTGGGGTGGTAAGCATAACTTAAAGGGGAGAAACAGGTGGAGCGAAAGCGATTATTTTCACTTTTCAGGCGCCCCGCTGGGCGTATTCCTGAAAGATCAACAATGGTGCAGCGAGAGCGATTGGCTTCGCCGTCTCTCGGCGTGCTCGCCTCGTGATCGAACAAGTTCTCATCGCAACTACATTATTTTTATAAATAAACCCGCGCTGTAGCGCTATTGGGTTTCTTGACAAAAATGGTGCACCCGGAGCGATTCGAACGCCCGGCCTTCTGATTCGTAGTCAGATGCTCTATCCAGCTGAGCTACGGGTGCACGGTCTAAAAACACCTAAATGGTGGTAGGGAGTGGAACATAATCAACTTGGCTGCTTCTGGCAAGCCTAAAATGCGTCCCTAACGCGTTTTTGAGAAATGCCTTAAACAGATTCTACTGCCGTCACCTCTGGCACATAATGCTTGAGCAGGTTCTCAATGCCATGCTTGAGGGTCACGGTAGAGCTTGGGCAACCCGAACAGGAACCGTGCATTTCAAGCTGCACGACGCCAGTTTTCTCATCAAAACCATGGAATACGATATCGCCCCCATCTTGTGCAACGGCAGGCCTAACTCGCGTTTCTATCAATTCTTTCAGCTGCTTAACCAGTGGCGTGTCGTCTTCCGAAACAGCGGATTTTGACTTCTGCCCGGCTTCCAAAAGCATCGGTTTTCCCGCAACGAAATGTTCCATAATCGTGGTCAAAATTGGCGCTTTCAGACCATCCCAACCTGCATCGGGAGCCTTGGTAACGGTCAGAAAATCACTGGCCAGGAATACACCCTCGACACCTTTTAAAGAGAGTAGCGCCTCCGCAAGCGGATAATTCGTGATGCTTGCATCCCCTTTCGGCAAATTTTGGGAAGCACCGGGCAATACTTCCACCCCCGGAATAAATTTAAGCGCATCAGGATTCGGCGTGGTTTCAGTTTGGATAAACATGGCTATCTCCCTGGATATGATCATTGTCCCTTGAATCTATAATGCCACGGCTTAAATGTACAGATTTAACGGCTCCGTTGAAGGATTTTCAGAATCCGTCAATACTACGTCTGTGAATTTACTGCCATTTCTTTGCATTTGAAGTGTTCGTTTACTAGGCTTCGACAATAAGTCCCCCATTCTTTTACTAGGAAGCGCCCCCTCGGATAACGCCCTTTCACGAGAAGAACTACGTTCCACAGCAAGGAATGTCCCTTCTGGAACTTTTACCGGATTGGTAGCCGCAGTATCAAGCTTCTGAGGAGTATTTCCTGGCGATTCTTTAATGGGAGAAAGTAGCGCCCTTTGGCTAGACTTGGCAAAAAGTTGCCTTTTATTCTCACCAGAGAATGAGCGTTGACGTGTTTTAGGAACTTCCAACTGGGGAGTTTTTGTTACAGAAGAGGCTATTTTTAGCTCAGGCGCTTGTTTTTCAGAAGCCCGGGATACGTGGCTTAAATCCAATTGTTTTATATCACGACGGGATGGTTTAGGAGAAAGAGATTTCTCCTCGGACTCCATTTTCCGAAAGGATTTCTTTTTCTCGATAGCAGGCACAACCTTCACTGTAGGAGCAATATCCACTGCGGATGTTTTATGAGAGTTAAGTGCATCATAGACTTCCCTCACCTTCTCTTTAATCCGCGCAGCGCGGGCAGCAAACCCATCGCCTTCGCGAACCGTTTCTTCCTCAAGATTGAGAGCACCTTTGAGTTGATAATATTTTTTAATGGGAAGCGATTCTATTGAGATAAGTTCCGCTTTTTCTTTTCCTTCCTCATCCGTAGCAATAAGGAAAGACTGCCCATCTTTATCCTGGATAGGGAACATTTCTCCATCTCGCTCTAGAAAGCGGGCACAAACAAACATTTCTTTAGGGATAAAAGAAGGAACTGAGGATTCTTTCACAGCTCCAGCTGCAAACAGAAGAATCGTCAGCCTTTTGGCATTTTCTAAATTTTTCGGATTCTTCGTATCATTGAAATGGTCTTTTAAGGCATACCAATTCACTGTCTCAAAGGTCTTTGCCCCGTATAACAAAAGAGCATAGGTGAGGTCAAACCGGTTGTTACCAGTAGCCCAAAACAAAGGCGTACGACCCTTTTCATCTATTACATTAGGATTGGCACCCGCCAAAAGTAGGTCATATACCGCTTCTTTATTGCAATCACGCTGTCCAATAAGAGACAATAGTCGTTGACCTAAGGAGTCTTTACTCATACGGGAGCCTATAATAATTTACGAAGAAACGTATCCTATTAAAATCCATTAATTTGTCAATTTTTTTGTGGATTTCTTCACTTTATTAAAGGGTTGCCCTTTTTCAAATAAATGTAACCTATTGAATTAAAATATACATTAAACACCCCCCTTCCAGCATAATTTATTAGTTAACCAGATCTTAAAGCCTCTCATTATATAATATATGGAGGGTAGAAAGGGCTTTAACGATGAGAAGGAACGGTATGTCATTTTCCGTCTCTAGAACCTATTATAGCAAGCGCATAGCCGCTCCCTATGCCGTGCGTGGATTCAGCTTGATTGAACTTTCGATTATTATCGGTATTGCCGCCACCCTGGCAGTCGGCTCAATGCGCTGGATTTCCCCTCCCGTAACCACCCACGCCAAGCGCGCAATAGAAACACAGAAAAAAATGCTAAAGATTACCGATGCCGTTACAGGATTTATCGCAACGTATGGCCGCTTACCCTGCCCTGCCGATCCCTTAATGAGAATTGATAACACCCGATCCGCCAGCTCCGTCACTTATGAATTTGGAGAAGAAGCTTTAACCAGCCGGGATTGCACCCTGGCAGAAGGCGCCGTTCCGGTACGCTCTCTAAACCTAGGGCCGGAAGCACGTCTTGATGGATGGGGAAATGAATTTCGCTACCGTGTCAGTACGAATCTTTGCGGAACTGATGGCGTAGCCAACAACGAAATAGGCTGTACTACCCGCGATTTCCGTGAAGGCGTAGCCGGTTCAGGCGCAACACCAGATGGCAATATTACCGTATCCAACGGCAGCACAAACCTCACCACTAAAGGAGCGTTTGTGTTGATGAGTGCTGGGCCAAATGCGAAAGATATTTACGCAGAAAGTGGCGTATTACTTTCAGGCACCGGCACTACGCACGAAGAAGAAAATTCGGATGCCGATACCACCTTCATTCAAAAAGCCTACGATGGCACCTTTGATGATATTGTTGTTTACCGGAATAAATCCGATCTCAAAGCGCTTGCCACCCTTAAATCTAAACGTCTAGTAACGGAAGGCGAATGCTCCAACAACAGCACGGAACTCGCAAAACTAACAGCCACCATCGGTACGTCAATGACAACCAATATTGACGATTACCGGATTAACAATGGCGGTGTGTATTACAATGAGGGTGAAGAAGCCATCATTGGTCTTCTTTGGACGATGCAAGAAATTTGCGGACACAGTAATTATTATGGCGCCGCAGCAAACGGGGCATGGCAGGGGAAAAAATGCCCTGGCGGTGGAACCTACGATACAACACAAAGCATATGCATTTGTGCGGATGGTAGTTGGGATGGGGCATGCTGATGCGAGGGTGTTATAAAATTCTACTCTCACTTGCTGCGAATGTCAGATTTTCTGACTTCCAGTACTCACGTGCACTCGCGCGCCAAAAAGGCTTTAGCATGGTCGAGCTTTCGATTTCGCTAAGTATTCTTGCACTTCTTGCAACAGGAGCTCTCTCTATCCTCAATACCCAAAACCAGGGAACTCGCGTCCGCGATACCATGACAAAACTTGCAGTAATCGAAGAAGCCTTGAAACTCTTTGTGGATAAAAATGGCTATCTCCCCTGCCCTGGAATTGGAACGTCCCTTGAAACCGCTACGACCTTTGGCGTAGCCTCCGCCTATACAACCTCCACCGGGCTCTGTGCAGAGGATCCTGGCATGTTACCGTTACGAAGCATCGGCCTTCCGGCAACTTATGCCTATGATGCCTGGGGAAGAAAATTCACCTACCGACTCGCAACAGGTATGGGGCGGGCACAGGATTTCCGTGATCCGCGCTACGATGGGGATTTAGCTGTCACTGACCTTGCTGGACGCGAGAAAACCACTGCGCTGGTGGGGGATAGAAAATATCGCCAAGGTGCTGCTTATGTGATTATCAGCTACGGCCCAGACGGAAATGGTGCATGGTTTAGGAATAATGCCTCCACTCCGACCGCCACAGCAGGACGGGAACTCGAAAATACCAACCACACAACCAACCGAATCTATATCCAGGATAACGGAAACTCGATGTTTAATGACATTGTTGCCTATAAACGGAAGAATGACCTTTCCCCCCCTCGCAAAGCAGAAGCGCCTTTTCTCATTGATGACTTAGTATGCCACAATGCGCAAAGTATCATTAAAGATGGCATTCCCACCGCGGGCACGAATGATTTAGGCAATTTTGCTAACGCCAACGCGGCTTACCCTGCTATTGCAAACCAGGCATTCGAAACCGCGAAGTATCTTTATACCTTCTGCCAGGCACGGGAAAAACCGTTTATTCCAACGGATATTAACGGCAACGTTTTATGGCTGGATGCTACCGATATTGATGGTAATGGGGATACAAGCGATAACCCCGCCAACACTTCTCTCATCACGCAGTGGGTCAGCAAATCGCCGAATGTGCTTCGAATGAAGCGCGATAGCAATACACTAGCTGCTGTTCCTACGCTCACAACAGGAGGGATCAACGGAAGAGATGTCGTGACAGTAAATGGAGCAGCGGGACACGTGCTAGCAATAACTTCCAGCCCATTTCTTGATCATAGCGGTAGTTACTCGATATTTGCTGTAGTTAAAATAACAACCCCTGTGGCTATTGGACATATTCTCCTTAAGAGCGACTACCCTCTTCAAGTGCAGTATCAGCTAGGAGAACATGATCTCGTCACGACGAATGGAAAAATGTACGGATACCATGGAGGAAACGGAGGAGGCGGAACAAAATCCATCTCAAATGACGCTCTAATCGTTGCCAATGTTCCAACTATTATAGGTCAAACAAACTCATGGGATGGAACAACAAACTCAACGATGACATTTTACAAAAATGGGGCTTCATGGGGAGGAGGAACGGGAGCAGGACAATCATATAATGCGGCAGATGATTTATACTTAGGTTATTTTTTCAGAGGCCAAATCGGCGAAATCCTTATCTATAATCGACTGCTTAGCACTCCAGAGCAGAAAAAAGTGGAAGGCTATCTAAGCAGTAAATGGGGCATTACAGTACAGTAGTAAAAGGAGTTTTTATGAAACGGTTATCTATGTTTTTGTTGGCATCACTCCTTGCGCATCCCGCATTTGCCATTGATTTGGAATATACAAATACAGGCACTGTCTGCGCTCCGGGAATGGTCTATAAAATTACAGAAAACGATCCGGTAGGAAAATGCGTTTGTAAAAGCAAATCATCCGTATTATTTATGAAGCTCACAGGGAGTAAAACCAACATCGGAACGTGTGCAGCCGAGCGCACAACACGTGCCGATGATTTTGAATACCCTTCGGTAAATGGAACAAATGGTTTTCGGATCAATGGTGCAACAGGATATGATGAAACTGGCACCGAACTGTCCGCAACGGGAGATATCGACGGAGATGGTTTTAGTGATATCATCATGGGCACCCCCAAAGCCGACCCTGAAGGTCGGACTGATGCCGGAACCGTCTATATTGTTTTTGGAAAATCTGGCGCTTGGGCCACACCACTTGCCCTATCTTCTATAGATGGAACGGATGGAATCGCACTACAAGGCGTTACCGCCGGTGATAGTTTAGGTGCCGCAGATTCCAGCTATGTCTCAGGCGCAATCGATACCTCCAGCGATTTAAACAATGATGGTTTTAATGATATCGTACTGGTAACACGTAATACAACCACTCCGGCCGCCAATAAAATCTACATTGTCTTTGGAAAAGCACGGCAATATTGGACAGGCAGCAGTGGTAGAATAAATCTTTCAAGCCTTACCTCTATAAATGACATGGCACAAATCAGCACTGGCGTTTCTACCCTTAAGGTAGCCGGCGGTGGGGATATCAACGGCGATGGCTTTGACGATCTTGTAATCGGCGCACCTAATTACAGTGGTCTAGGCGCCAACAGAGGAAGAATCTATGTTATTTTTGGAAAAACATCTGGCTGGGATACTGCCATTACACTGGATTCGTTAAACGGAAGCAATGGTGGATTCTATATCGATGGCATTAATGATAACTCACTCACTGGCCAAGGCATCGCTATGGGGGGAGATTTTAACGGAGATAGCATCGATGATTTCGTCATCGGCGCTCCCGATTACCCAGGCAACGGAAATAAGAACGGAGAAGTATATCTCATACTCGGAAGTAAAGATGCTTGGACGAGTATCACCAGCCTCTCTACTTACTGCAACGGTATAAAATGTATTAAATTCACCAGCCCAAACATAAACGTAGGGCTAGGGAATCAGCTTGAACTCAAGGCAGACGTCAATACTGATGGTTATGATGATCTCCAAATTGGCAAAGGCATTAACACCCAATATGTCTATGTTTTCTTCGGGACAGCATCAGGTTTCACCTCAGGTGGGGAAGCTATTTCCGCTGCAACATTAACCGGGCAAAATGGATTCACCCTCTCAGGCCCAACGCTTGGCTCATTTGGAGGACTGGCTAAAACATCTAAAGACAAAATCGATTTCAACAAAGATGGCTTCGATGATATCTTCTTTGAAGATCTAGGAAGCGGTGTCCCTGTACCCGGTAAAGCCCGCATTGTCTTTGGACGACAGGCATGGCCGAGCTCTTTATCCATTATTGATTACCAAGCAATCGATGGAGGTATGAGCTTTAATAACTCCACCACTATCAGTGAATATATCTTTGCCACCAGCTACGGCGATGTAAATGGCGACGGTTACACCGATACCATTTTAGGAGCACCCTATGCGACTAGCCCCTTCCCAAATGGAGGTTCGGTGTATGTGGTGTTTGGTGGGCCATAAGAGCCGAATGCAAGCCTATAGCCCTATCTTTCCAGGGTTTCTTTCTCCCGGCTTGGGCTTAATAGGAACGGCGCAACATTGGGCAGTTTCTCGCGCAGTTTTGCTTGCACCAACGCACTACCCATAAAAGTTTCCGTCATATCGTGTATTGTTTGCAATGGTAGCTGAGCGAGACTTACAATGTGTGAGGCATTAGGCAAAACGTTAGGTGCAGCGGTATTGAATGACACACAGCCCTGAAGCGGCAGGCGTGTTTCGGGGGAATGGATAGTGCTATGCGCTTCTTGTAAGGCGCGCCATAATTCTGGAAGCTCCTTCACATTCCCATTTTCAAACAAAATTTTATCAATGGTAAGAAGCTTTTCTAATTGCTTTGGAAGTTCTTCGGACAATTTGGTTAGGCGTGGGCAGATGGAGCTAATATAACCATTTAATACCGCGATAGGGTTATCTCTTGGAGTCCCTGGCGAACATAAAAGATGGAATGCCGTATATGCAGCAGACTCGACAGGATCAGCACTGTTTTTAAGAATACTTAACCCATCCTCCATCCAGTCATAGGCAAATGCATCACTATTGCCGTCATACCCCAAACCTTTACAGGCATCCAGCAGAGTCTGGAGTTGCTCACGAAAGCGAGGCAAAGGGTTTAAGTCCCTCGGAATGCGTCCCGCATAGCAAGCCGAGAAAGCCTGTTTGGAATATTGTCTTTGAGCCAATTCTTTTAATGAAGGTACAGTATTACGCATAAAAACTTTTCTTATTGGCTACTCTTCCGCCGCAAGCTTCATCGCTTGATCTTCCGCAATCAGCGCATCCATAAACTCGTCCAAATCCCCTTCCCGCACGACCGCATCGATCTTATACAGCGTTAAGTTAATCCGATGATCACTCACACGACTTTGCGGGAAATTGTAGGTACGAATCCGCTCAGAACGATCGCCTGAACCAATTTGTCCTTTACGTTGTGCCGCACGCGCGGAATCCGCTTCTTCCCGTTGCTTATCATAAATCCGTGCACGAAGGACTTTCATCGCTTTCGCACGGTTTTTATGCTGGGATTTTTCATCCTGCTGCGATACCACAATTCCCGTTGGAATATGCGTAATCCGAACGGCGCTATCGGTCGTGTTCACCGACTGACCACCCGGTCCTGAGGAACGGAAAATATCTACCCGCAAATCTTTTTCTTCGATATGCACATCGATTTCTTCCGCTTCCGGCAACACCGCAACGGTCGCCGCAGAAGTATGCACGCGTCCTTGTGTTTCGGTTGTCGGAACCCGCTGCACACGATGCACGCCCGATTCAAATTTCAATCGCGCAAATACATCTTTTCCGGAAATCGTAGCAGATGCTTCTTTGTAACCGCCAATTCCCGTTTCGGTAATAGAAAGCACTTCAAATTTCCAGCGGCGGCGATCCGCATAACGTTGATACATCTGGAACAGATCCGAAGCAAACAGCGCCGCCTCATCCCCTCCCGTACCTGCGCGCACTTCCAAAATTGCATTCTTCTCATCCGCTTCATCTTTGGGCAGAAGCGAAATCTGCACGTCATAGGTCAGTGCTTCAATTTTATGCTTTGCTTCGTGGAATTCTTCTTCCGCAAGCGCCCGCATTTCTCCATCGATTGAAGGATCATTCATCATCTCTTCGGAATCTTTATAAGCACGCTCTACCGCGCGAAGCTCGTTGATTTTCTCCACAATCGGCGAAAGATCGGAATATTCCTTATTCAGCTTCGCAAAATCACCTCCAGCAATTTTTTCCCCGCTGGAAAGCTTATCCCCGAGCTGCTTATGTTTAACGACAATGCTGTCCAAACGTCCTGCGAAATTCATAGCCAATTTATGCCCCTTTATATTCCGTCAACGCGTCGATTAACCCTTCTGCAGAAACCTTATTCTCGGTTCCTTTATCCATATCACGAAGTGTAATAACGCCCTGATTAATCTCATCATCCCCGAGCATTAGTGCCGCAACGGCATTTGCTTTATTCGCCTTCTTCATGCGCTTGCCCGGATTGCCGCTATAGGCCATATCGATAGTAAACCCTTCTTTGCGAAGCGTATAAGCAAGCCCCAACGCTTCTTGTTCTGCGCGCTCGCCAATCGGAATAAGTGCAATCGGGCGCGGTGCCGCAATGCCCTGCCCTGCGACGGCTTCCATCAGCATACCAAGACGTTCAATACCACCGCCAAAGCCAACCGCTGGAGTTTCCGGGCCACCCATGGTGCTAATCAGATTATCATAACGCCCGCCCGCAAGCACCGTTCCCTGGCTGCCCAAGAGGTCGGTCGTAAATTCGAACGCTGTATGGCAATAATAGTCTAACCCTCTGACAAGACGAGAATTTATCTTATAACGAATGCCTAAACGCTTCAAACCTTCCGTGACACGTGCGAAAAACGCTTTCGCCTCATCCGTATAATAATCTTGCAACGATGGTGCACCCGCCACAATAGCGCGGTCATTTTCATCTTTAGAATCAAGGATTCGCATCGGATTTTTAACCAACCGAGTCAAGCTATCTTCCGAAAGCTTAGCTTTATGCTGCTCAAAATATTTCACCAACGCATCGCGGTAACGGTTCCGGCTTTCAGTATCACCTAAGGAGTTGATTTCCAATGTTGTTTTATCAAGAATGCCTAAGCGCTCCAGAATCAAAACTGCAAGCGATATAGCTTCCACATCCGCTTCCGGCTCAGATAAGCCCATGATCTCCATATTGATCTGATGGAACTGGCGATAGCGGCCTTTCTGTGGACGCTCATAACGGAAAATCGGCCCATGCGAGAAGAAACGGCAGGGCGTCGATTGGGATAACCCATTGGCAATAAAGCATCTAGCGATACCCGCGGTGAATTCCGGACGAAGGGTAATGCTCTCCCCTCCTCGGTCTTCGAATGTGTACATTTCTTTTGAGACAATATCTGAGGTATCGCCAAGAGTTCTTTGAAATACCTCAGTAAATTCAAATATTGGAGTAGCAATTTCGGCAAACCCAAAAACCTCTGAAGCGTGGCGCGCAGTCTCCACCACATGGCGGTGAAGCCGGTATTCATCGGGCAGAATATCCCGCGTACCACGGGCGGGCTGGAGTTTCGGGCTCATTATCTCTCAACATACTAAAGAATGCTCTGAACCCGGAAGCTATACAATAATTGAGGGAGTTTGGCAAAGGGTTATCTTATATAAAAGATCGGCCACCCTTTCCTCTTCAATTAGAATTTCCTCTGTCCCGCAGAGCTTGGCGAAGAGCTTTCTGAAGAACGAGAATGTGAAGGAGACGAGGGCGAACCAGGAGGAGTAATAGCCGTAACAGATTCTTCCCACGAAATCGATTTGTTTCTTGGGAGAATGCCGCTTCCTTGGCTACTTTTTCTTAGCTCAGAAGTAAATTTCTTCTTCTCCACATAGGAATGGCTCGTCGTTAGACGATCGTTCGATGCAGTAGAATTCTCTTTTTGTACTTGTTTTAGGGCTTCAGGCGAAAGCAGCGGCTGAGAGGAAGGGCGGGGTTTAAAAAACTCTTCGATCAGAGAGATACAGCGCGTGACTTCATACAACCTTACCATTCCGTCTGGAACTACGACAGAGCGGTCTTTATAATAGGTCTGCATATCATAATTTTTCAAATTATCTTCCGCGACATTATATTGCCTAGTAATTTCTTCTTTTTGCTCTTTCGCAAGCTTTATAGCCGTTTTCCCATTGCCATCACACAAGCCAGGAAGGCTCGGCACCTTCTCTTTTGCATAATTCAAAGCAACAAATACGATGTCTGCATAACCCGACTTTGTGGCTATATGCAGCGGAGTAGCATTGTTCCAAGTATCCCAGGTGGCTTGAATTTTTAAAGTATCTGGCTCTATTTTTCCAATAAGGTATTGGAATACGCTAACTTTTCCACTCATGGCAGCCAGATGTAATGAAGTACATCCCAGAAAAGTACCCGTGGTGACAATCGCATCCACATTGGCCTTTTTATTCTCAATAAGATCTTTTACTTCCTGTAAATTTCCCTGGAATGCGGCATCCCAAAGCGCTTCATTTACTTGGCGTACTTTCTTCTTCTTAGACATTTCACACCTCTGTCTCATTACGTGACAGCATCATATTATTAATAAATGGTTAAGAAAGCAAGCATAAAGTTAAATAATTATACTATTTTATTTCTACCAAGAAACACATTGCCAAGCAGCCTTTCTCTCCTTAGAATCACAAGCCTTAATCTATAGATGAAAGGTCCTTTTTCCCATGGCTACTCCACAACAGCATATCCGTATAGGCAATAACGTCACGCTCGGCAATGACCTCCCCTTCGTCCTAATTGCTGGCCCTTGCCAGATGGAATCGCGCGACCATGCCTTAAAAATGGCGGAATCGCTAGTAAAACTTACTCAGAAATTGAAAATCGGCTTCATCTATAAAAGCTCTTTTGATAAAGCCAACCGCACCAGTTTAAACAGCAAGCGCGGCATTGGCCTAGAGAATGCTTTGCCTATTTTCTCTGAAATTAGAAACACTTACGGCTGCCCCACCCTGACAGATGTTCATACCGAAGAACAATGCGGACAAGTGGCTGAAGCCGTTGATGTCCTCCAAATCCCCGCTTTCCTCTGCCGCCAGACGGATTTGCTGATCGCTGCGGCGAATACCGGACGGGTCATCAACGTGAAGAAAGGCCAGTTCCTAGCCCCGTGGGACATGAAAAACGTAGTAAGCAAGATCGAACAGTCCGGGAACCGCAATATCGCTCTAACGGACCGCGGAACCTGCTTTGGCTATAATACCTTGGTTTCCGATATGCGCGCCCTTCCTATTATGGCGGAAACAGGCTATCCGGTGATTATGGATGCGACCCACTCCATCCAACAACCTGGTGGCCAAGGGGGCGAAAGCGGTGGTCAACGTCATTTCGTTAAAACCATTGCAAAAGCCGCAATTTCGGTGGGTGTTGCAGGGGTATTTATGGAAACCCACCAAGACCCCGATAATGCTCCCAGCGATGGCCCGTGCATGGTCAAATTATCCGATATGGAAAAGCTTCTTACTACCTTACTTGAGTTCGATAAAATAGCCAAAAACCCTTTATACATCTGATAGTTACATCACCCCCACCCCCTTATAGATAATGCTGGTGCAATAGTAAATTTTGGGGTATAATAGTTCGGATAATGAGTTATCATTAAGGCTCCTTAATTTCTGGGATTGATCGCCCAAGGGTAGAGAAAGAAGGGAAGATAAACTACCGCATCCTTAGGAGGGATACATGCCTAAAGCTGAACTAAAAAATCCAGAAACTAACACGAAACGCATCCTTTTACCGTCAGGCTACAAGCCATCGGAGAAGGAAGAATATATGAACCCTCAACAGCTTGAATATTTCCGCCAGAAGCTTGAGCAATGGAAGGAAGAGCTGCTTGCTGAATCCCGCGAGACGCTAAAGAACCTCCAGGAAGGTAACTGGCAGGAGCCTGATATTAACGACCGCGCAACCGTTGAAACCGAAACCGCTTTTGAGCTTCGCACCCGCGACCGTTACCGCAAACTCATCAATAAAATTGATCAGGCGTTGGGACGCATTGAGAAAGGCGAATATGGTTATTGTGATGAAACCGGCGATCCTATCGGCATACGCCGTTTGGATGCTCGCCCTATCGCAACGCTGACCATCGAAGCGCAGGAACGCCATGAGAATTATGAGCGTACGCATATCGATGAAGATGATGAATAGTTTTTATCTATCAGAACAATACAAAACCCCGGACAGCGCTCCGGGGTTTTTGTTTGTAGTCGTTATAGAGGATTATCAGCGATGGGGAACATCCTTGTTAGGACTATTTTTATGGCCCTGAGCGGAACCAGAAGAAACAGAGGCGCTCGAATCCTGCGTAACCAACACGTGCATCGGATAATGACACCTTACCGAAATCCAAACGTTGCGAATAAAAATCGGGTTCCCCCTTTAAACGCCTAGAAGGCTGTGCATTAACCAAATCGTCCCGTGTTTTATTGATTAGCGTTTGTTTTACAACGCCGGCACTATCGGATTTTTGCAGCCCTTGTAGGTGAGGATTTCTTGCTTTTCCTGCTTCTTTCAGGAATTGATCCACCGCCCCCTCTAATGTCGTTTCCTTCTTACCTCCAAGATCCTTTATCTGGCCTTTGAAGTCCTGATGAAGCAATTGCAAGATCTTCGTTCATTGGTTAATACGCTATTTCCCAACGTATCTGCTCTGCAAATACGTATGGGCAGCGAATGGAAGACCGAATTGGGAGAGTCCGAAAACGGCAAGCGCCTTCTCAAGGAATGGAAAAACGAAGGAAAAACGATTACTTTCAATGATTTTGAGAATCAGAAAGAAATGGGAATGCAAGAGGCGCTAATGCAAGCACGCTCCGCTGCAAAAGAAGGCTTTGCGGCAAAACGGTAGTCTTTAGGCAGAACCTTCATTCCCGTAGAATTCCTCGCCAATCGCAATCTTCTCACGACCTTTGGATTCCCGCCAATCGTTCGTATCCCGGAGTGAATAGATACAGCCGCAATATTCCTGCTTATAAAACTCTTCTTCTTTGGCGATCTCGTACATCCGCTGGCTTCCGCCGTCTTTGCGCCAGTTATACGTCCAATAGGTGAGATCAGGATAATGCGTTGCAGCACGGGTACCGCAATCGTTAATCTGGTCCATATTCTTCCAGCGAGAAATGCCTAGGCTGCTTGTAAACACTTTAAACCCATGCTCATGGGCATGAAGAGCGGTGCGCACAAAACGCATATCAAAACACATCGTGCAGCGAATCCCGCGCTCAGGCTCCATTTCCATGCCTTTAGCACGCGCAAACCAATTCTGGACGTCATAATCCGCATCCACGAACGGAATGCCAAGCTTCTCAGCATAACGAATATTCTCGTTTTTGCGGATTTCGTATTCTTTCTTGGGGTGAATATTCGGATTATAGAAGAAGATTGTGAGGTCCAGCCCCCCCGCCACCATCGCCTCAATCACCTCGCCAGAACATGGCGCACAGCAGCTATGCAGCAGCACCTTGGTTTCGTTATTTGGAGGAGAAAGATCTGTTGGGCGCTCAAACGTAGTCATAATCCATACCAAAAAAGCCAGTGAATACTGGCTTTGGTTATAGAACGGTTCGTGTCGGGATGCAACGGGATTCTACCCTTTTTACTCTAACGCGTAATACTCCCTTCCGGCTTCTTTCCAGAATGCAGCTCGCTTTCCGAACGGCTTCTTGCAAGCTTTCCTACATGCGAATTATCCTCACTAACGGCGCTTTTCTTCTCAGAAGAAGCAGGGCTCATATTAGGGGTCACAGATGGGGTAAGGTTATAATTATCGACAGACGTATCCACGACCCATGCCTGTTTTGTCACGGGATCGAACTCAATACGCTGATCTGGGCGCTGATCTGGCAATCCCCCCCTACTTGTAGGAGAAGAGGAAATTTGCTGTTTATCTTGTTGTTTTTCTTTTAAAACCGTCCCTACCGTAACCTTATCCGCACGGTCTGAAGAAATCCCATATTCCTCTAACACCACTTGATTGACTGCTTTGGCTAGCACTTCGGGGTTAGCCCAATATCCCAGTGGATTAACCACTCTATTGTTAGCCGCAATCAGTCTTACAAATTCTTGCTCTGCTGCTTTTAGCGTGCTTTTAGCATTCGCTCCTTCCTGCAGATAGCCCTGGAAGTTCACAGCTAGGCATTCCCATAGTACATTCGTTTGGGACTCAAGGATTTTCTTTACATCACTCACAGGGGTATTCAATGATACTTCCGTAGCCTCACCATATTCTAAAAAATCAGTACGAGTTGTTGCTTGGATAGCCTGGAATAACACTGCAGGCTTCAAATCAATATTGCTGCTATCCTGAGTGATATACGTAATTGCCTGCCCCAATGTAACAGGTGCATTATTATCTGTATAAATAACATCCGCATAGGAAAGTACTTCCCCCAGGGCATCACTAAGCTGCTGATGATAGATTGCATGATGTTCAAACGATTTATCATTTGCTTCGAGTCGTGACAAAGCAGCCTTCGCCTTGAGATTCTTTTGGATGGCATAGAGTTCAGTTACTGTAGTATTGCCATCGACTTTTTGAGATTTCCCGACACTCGCCTGCACAAAGCTAAGCAGCTCAGCATTTATATCTTTATCTTGAAAGCGAGGAATTTCAGTAATTTCCTCGTTCATATATACAAATCCTACAATTACGGACTCCAGGGAATCTTCTGGATTTTCACCATTGCGTTCATAGGTCGCTAGATACGAAAACAAGTGTTTTATATCGACTGGTGGCGACAATGGGATTTTATGAAGAGGCGTACGCCCATCTATTTCCTTACCATATGTGCCCTTTACAAATGCGAGGAATTTTTCCTGGATATTCGTGTCTTTGAAGTGCTTATTTTCCTTATAGTCCTCGGAAAATTCTGCAATCGCTTCCCACAAAAAAGTGTTTTGTTTAGATTCTGATAAATAGGTAAACAAAGCGTCGCGAATCTCACCGATCCCAGAATTTCTTTCTATAGGCTTCCCGTCTGTTCGTTTCATAGCGTTGCTTCCTCTTGCCACCCTAGAGTTATTATAACATATAATATATTAAACATTTATAAAATACCAATAAATTACATAACCAACTGTTTTTATGCATGTAATCATTTATATTAAACCGAAATCCGGTTCTAACTACGAAATTTTCCTTCTATTTTCCGACGAATTAGTGTATAAAAGAATTTCTTCAAAGGGGACCTGCAAAGACACACAATAGACTACATAAGGGAATGTATATGGCAAAGGGACGGCCAGACGTAGTAGAAGAAAATTCAAATCAGCTTCTATCACTTCCAGGGGAAATACTGGTTGAAATTTTCCAGCGTCTTTCAACCACACGTGACCGCTTCTCCTTTTTCCTTGCAACAGCAACCAATAAAGAACTGTTTCCCAGATTATTGGTCGGTCTTAAATTCCACAAATCAGACCTCACACAACTCCTTCGAAACCCGTTTTTAGCGCTTCCAGCAGCCAATAGTGCTAAAGAACCATTGCTTTCTCCGGCACAAGCGAAAGACTTTCCTCCCGTATCGCTTTCACTGCGTGAACGCACGAAAAGCCAGACCGTCAACAGGGCTGAGATTTTTAATAAGCATAATATCCCATGGACTAATGCGGAAACCAAAATAGTAGTAAGTAAAAACCACCGCGAAAAGAAAGCACCGTCACTGAAACTTCTTACTCAAGCGGATGCCTCCCATTTCCCGAATCTCCAAGAACTGCGCGTTGACGTATCACTTGAATATGATGAGATCATTGCCCTGTGTGAGAAAGGTTTCGGTGGTAAACTGAAGCATCTGCATATTGCAGATAGAAATGATGTACTGTGTCTTCAAGCAGCCAAAAAGAATAATACGAAAGTGGCCGATGCACTGAATCACTGCACGTCTTTTTCGGTACCGTTTGTCCTCTTGGCCTATTTAGGGGAAAAGCACAAGAGTCTATTTGACGCACTCTTCCTGAATCTAGAGAAAGTACACATCGATATGGGAGAAATGCGTTGCCTTGATAAACAGCTGGAAGGACGCTTCTTCATTCAGGGTTGGAAAGATGACGAAAAATCCCTAACCTTCTCACAAACGTCGCAGTACAAAACTCAGCCAATCGAGACAGAAGAAGTGTTTACTAAGATAAATCAGTTAGTAGCAAGCACACAAAAAGAACCTACCCCCGCCGCCACTCGGTCACCCCGCTCGGGCGATCCTCAAGAACAATCCCACGCTGAGCGAGTAAATCGCGGATCCGATCGGCCTCGCTCCAGTTCTTCGCCTGCTTCGCTTCGGCGCGAGCAGCAACAAGAGCATCAATCTCAGTCTTCTCCTCGTCGTTAACCTCCTGGTTTTCATCGGCAAACCAGTTCTCAGCGGAATCCTCAAAGAAACCAAGCATAATACCGCCCGCCAATAGGTCTTTGGCGCGCCCACCTTGCGCATATTCATGCAGCAACGCTAAAGCTTTAGGTGTGTTGATATCATCCGAAAGCGCCTCTATAAAGGGAGCAGGAACGCTCACTTCCGCATTTTCTTTCCCCTGAATCACCCGGTAAAAACGATCAAGCGCCTTTTTGGCATCCTCTAGCGCTTTATCCGAGAAATCCAGTGGTTTGCGGTAATGGGTCGCAAGCAGCGCATAACGGATGACTTCGCCTTTAATCCCACGGGCTAACAGTTCATGAACCGTCACGAAATTTCCAAGTGACTTGCTCATCTTCTCGCCATTGACGGTCAAGAAACCATTATGCACCCAATATTTCGCATAGCGCGAACCCGGATTAGCACAACAGCTCTGCGCAATCTCGTTTTCATGGTGCGGGAACTGCAAATCCGCCCCTCCTCCATGAATATCAAAATCATTGCCTAAATATTCGGTACTCATCGCCGAGCATTCAATATGCCACCCCGGACGCCCCACTCCCCATGGGCTTTCCCATCCTGGTTCATCTCCTTTAGAGGGTTTCCAAAGGACAAAATCGCCCGGATATTTCTTATAAGGAGCAATCTCCACTCGCGCACCTGCAATCATCTCTTCCGTCGTACGTCCCGCCAAATGGCCGTAATTGGGATCGCTCTGAACTGCAAAAAGCACATGCCCCTCTGCCGCATAGGCATGACCGCTTGCAATCAGGCGCTCAATCATCGCAATCATTTGCGGGATATGCTGGGTCGCCCGCGGTTCAACGGTCGGGGGTAAACACGAAAGAGCTTCCATATCCTCATGGAACATCCGAGTGGTCTCGGTGGTAATCTCCGAAATCGGCTTGCCCGTTTCTTTGGCTCGGGCATTAATTTTATCGTCCACATCCGTGATATTTCGGGCATAGGTGACTTGCGCATAGGTATACTGCAGCAGCCGGTAAAGCATATCAAACACTACAACTGCCCTTGCATTGCCGATATGCGCACGGTCATAGACGGTAGGTCCGCAGACATACATTCGGACATGCTCTGCATCCATTGGAGTAAAAAGTTCTTTTGCACGGGAAAGGCTATTATGAAGGGAAATTGGCATAGCGTAACTGTTTTGGTTTCAAAAACACAGCATAATAGGCTTAACAATAGAAGTCCATCTCCCGCTTAGCCTAGCAAGCATAATATTTATATATTGACAGATCAATATACATTTATTAATTAAACAACCAATCAGCAACCCACCGAAAGAGATAGTTATGAAGCGCCGTAGGGAAGAACTTCCCCCTGAAAACCAAAAAACCTTAGAAAAAACAAATATTACACCAAGAAAAAGAGCGACTAGCAATGCACTGAAAAATGGCGAATTGGCTATGTCAGTCTACGTCCCAAACGCTGCAGGCAATGAGAAAAAATGGAAAAATTTACAGAATTTACACGATCCAATATGGAAATTTGTACCCAATACAAATGAGATGCTCCTAACACACACTCGCCCCCTCGATACGCGCCTTCCCCTAAAATCGCATCCGACACCCGTGAACTCCATCCTCGAAGCTTCGCGATCATCAGAACCCTATAAATCCGCCTTTTCTCCCTGGGCAGGAAAAGCACCAAAAACTCTCAGTGAAATACAATCTTTACCCCTGGCCCCCATCGATATAGAACTAACCAATCCCTGGATTACCCTTGCAAACTTGAAATATCCCCCTCAGTTTAGAGAGCCAATAACACCTAAAAAGTATAAAGAGGTTATTCTTATGGCACTAACGCCAGAATCAGAGAAAACTAAAAATACAACTATAGGACGATAATGCTTCTCTAAAGTAAAAAAAAACTATATATTCCCAAAATCGTCAAGAAAATAGGGAATGGCTATGAAACGCACTTATAATGAAGCATTTAACAGGGCAGAATGTGAAAAGGAACAAGAAATCATTAGAGCATTCTTTGCTGAAGCAACACCTCCTATAGTAGCACCGACTTCGCCAAAGACAGAAACAACGGAAACAATTCTAGACACAGCATATGTCGCACAAGGAATAAAACCGTTATCCCATTACTTTCTAACAGAATGGCTTATAGGAACTACTGAAGTGCACGTTAGCCAACATAGTGGTAAATGGTCAAAAATACCCAAGCCGATTCGTCCGGTGAATTTCATCTCTTACACTTACAGGCAGTCAGCGGCACACACCCGCCAACATCAGCAGGCTAAGCCGCCTCACCATGCAACCGTCTCACAGCGCGCTCACGACCAATCAACGGCAGAATCGCCGCAAGCTCAGGGCCAGACTCCCTCGCGGTAAGGGCTAAGAGTAATATAATATCTTTTGAACACTAACCACTTTAGGCATAATAATTCAAAGAGGAGGTACTTATGAAATCAAAGCTGCATGAAGCCATAGAAAATATAACAAGCGCCCAAAAACCATCTCCTAAAGAGCAGGAAAAACTGCTTACCTTAATGCAACAAGCAATTAAGCAGAGCGAGGATGTGAATGCCCAGCTTCCTTTTAAATATCCCATGAGCTACATCGCAAGAGGGAATAAACACTCTACCGCCCTTCACATGTTGGCGTTTAGCAAGGACCAGGAATTGTCCGTTGAAGCAATGACATTACTGATAAAGGCAGGTGCAAGACCGGAAATCCAAGATACGAATATCGGTAACACTCCCCTCCTCCTTGCAATCGCTACAGGAAATAAACCACTTGTATTTGCGCTGATTCAAGAGATGAAAAACGGTAATGATACCGCAAAACGCGCATTCAATTCCGCGGATCAGGGAGTCAACTGCAACAACACTCCACTTATATTGGCACTCAAGAAAAATTATACCGACATCACCCTTGCATTACTTGATGCAGGTGCCGATCCCGACATGCCCGCTCGCGATAACCAATCGCCGCTGCATTGGGCAGCATTTTTCCGCAATAATGCTGTGCTTCAAAAACTGATCGAGAAAAAGGCCTGTGCGTTCGTACAAAATGATTACGGATTCTGGCCTCATGCTTATTACAGCCTTCCGTTAGCATATCCCAAAAATGCTCCAAAAGAAGTAACACAATATGGCCTGGAAACAGATGAACTCCACTTTCATCAGCACTTCAATCCTTCGACGCGTGACCAAATAAAAATAGTTTCTGAAATACAGGAATATCTTGGAACGCCTTTGCAAACCAGGGAAAATCTCTATAGTAATGTAGATACGTTCCTCGCGCCAGAACGCATTGGCAATGCACAACGAACACCCCAGACATCGGCCGGGCATTTTTCTATAACTCGCATCAATATCGATACATTGGAAGAGTGGTATAAAGACAGAAATATCTCTTGGGATAAGAAGCGCTTTTTGGAACAACTTCTGCCAAATCAAGAAACACTTTGCACAAGAGACGAACTGAAGCCTGGATTAGAAGCGTTACGCAGCCAACTTGCAAAAACTGCCCCCTCTTCTGGGCCAGCCTCTTCTTTCGTTGAAAGAACAAAAAGAAGCAGTCTTGATACCGCAATGGAGAGCGAGAATATTAAGCTCCTTATCGAGGCAACGATTCTGACAAAAGTATCCGTGCAAACACTGCACCGTACCCATCCGGCATTACTGAAGGATATAATGACACCTGGTAGCGAGAATTACAGTGCACTTTTAAACGGTGGTGTAGCGGATGGCACCGCTATTTTAGAGTTTCTAAAGGAAGCCTTTTTAGCAGTTAATGAGCGTGAATAGGGGGGGCCTAAGCCGCTTCCCCATGCAATCTCCTCACAGCACGTTCACGCCCAATCAACGGCAGAATCGCCGCAAGCTCAGGGCCAGACTCCCTCGCTGTAAGGGCTTTCCTAAGCGGCATGAAGAGTTGCTTGCCTTTGCGGCCAGTCGAGCCCTTTACCTTCTCCACCCACTCATGCCAGGTAGTACTATCCCAATTGCCTTCTGGCAATAAACCCGCAGCTTGGCGCGCAAATTCGGCATCTTCAATCGCAGGCGTAATGGCTTCTTTGCAGATATTCCACCAGTCTTTAATTTCAGCAAGCGTCTGAAGATTCGGACGTACTGAATCCCAAAACGCCTCATCCACATGAGTGAGTCCCATCGCTTTCAAACGTTCTTTCGCGGAAGCAAACGGCATCTGATGGACCAACTTGCTGTTTAAACGCACCAGCTCTTCTTTATCGTAAAGCGCCTGGGCTTTACTGAAGCGTTTAATATCGAACTCTGCGATAAGCTGCTCTAAGCTCTCTTTCACCTCAATTGGATCAGATGTCCCGAGTTTAGCGAAGAAACTTGCAATGGACATCGCCTCAATCCCTTCTTCCCGGAGGGTCGCAATATCGAAACCCCCTTCCCGCTTCGAGATTTTTTCGTCCTTACTTTTAATCAGGGAAAGATGTGCAAAACTTGGCATATGGTTGCCTAGCGCTTCAAAAATTTGGATTTGAATCGCAGTATTGGTGATATGGTCTTCCCCGCGCACCACATGGGTAATCCCCATATCGAAATCATCGACCGCAGAGGGTAGCATATAAGTCGGCGTACCATCTTCACGGATTAGAATCGGGTCACTTAGATTCTCCGCTTCAAAACGGATTTCACCACGGACTTCATCCTGCCATTGCATCGGAGTCGGCGCCAATTTAAAGCGCCAATGGGCTTTACGTCCCTCTTTTTCAAATTGCGCTTTTTGAGCATCCGTAAGCTTCAGTGCCGCCCTATCATAAATCGGCGGTAGCCCGCGAGAAAGCAACATTTTCCGCTTGATTTCAAGCTCTTCCTGCGTCTCATAGCATGGGTAGAACCGTCCTTCTTTGGTCAGCTGATCCACTACTTCTTTATAACGCGGGAATCGATCCGATTGACGCTCCACGCCATCATAGGTCAAGCCCAACCAGGCCAGATCGCGCTTAATCCCCTCGACATATTCCTCTTTCGAACGCTCTTTATCGGTATCATCGAGCCGAAGCAGGAATTTCCCATTCTTAGAGCGGGTATAAAGCCAGTTTACCAAGGCGGTGCGAACGTTTCCAACATGGAGATAGCCGGTAGGTGATGGGGCAAAACGGGAAATAACGGTCATTTTGGGTACATTTATCCTAGATTAATCAAGGAAATTAGGTTTAGCATAAAGGCAGGTGCTTGTAAACGGGGGTTTGGGTAGGCTACGACGAAAAGGATATAAAACCATTGACGAATCCTGCCTGCTCCTCTACAAAAGGCTTCCCATTTCTCGTGGCGGATGTAGCTCAGTTGGTTAGAGCGCCTGACTGTGACTCAGGAGGTCGCCGGTTCAAACCCGGTCATTCGCCCCATTTTCCTCACATATTCCCTGTTTGTTATTTCCGCTTAAGGCGGAAATTGATTGCTTAGTATATTGTCCATTAGTTCTCTAGCTACAACGGATCTTCGCCTTAAGCGGGGATAAGCTTTTCTAGACTCTAAGCCGCTCTTATTATCTCTCAGGTGTCCGCTATATTTATTATCTTAATGAGGTCCTTTGACGAAGAAGAGGATATGAAATAATAAGGGAAATACTACGCTTGCATAGTCTCCGCTCAGCCGGTATACACTTCTCATTGGGTAAGTCACTTATCTGGGGTATAGAGGGGGTTTTTCATGTCTACACGGTCCACAACACCACTTGCTGTTGTTATTCTTGCAGCAGGCGAAGGAACCCGGATGAAATCTCGGTTACCCAAAGTGATGCACAAGCTCGCACACTTTCCGATGATCCAATATGTGACAGAGACCGCCGTTCAACTGAAACCCCAATATATCGTCACCGTCACCGGCCCTGGCATGGAGATCGTGCAACAATCTGTTCGTGAAATTGTTCCTAGCAAAATCAAAACCTCTTTTGTAACTCAGCAAGAACGCTTAGGCACAGCACATGCCGTGAAGCAAGCACTGCCGGAACTTGAAGGCTTTGAAGGCAACATTATTATACTGTATGGTGATACACCGCTACTCACTGAAGCAACACTCTCCGGCACAATAGCACGCTTGCATAATGGGGATGTGAACGGTGTGGTCGTCTTAGGTTTCCGTGCAGAAGATCCGACAGGTTACGGAAGACTTCTTGCAAATGACGATGGCGAGTTGCTCTCGATTGTCGAATGCAAAGATGCAACGCCGGATCAGCGCTTGATTGATTTATGTAACTCCGGTGTGATGGCAATGCCGATTGCACTGTTGCGCAAACTTCTCCACCGCGTGACCAACAGCAATGCGAAGGGCGAATATTACCTCACCGATCTCGTGATGCTCGCAGGAAATTCTGGGCTTTATTCCTCTTATACGGAAGTAGAAAATTCCGATGAGGTTATGGGCATCAATAACCGTGTACAGCTTGCAGAAGCCGAGTATGCCCTGCAATCCATGCTTCGCGATATCGCGATGAAACAAGGTGCCACTTTGGTTGATCCGGATACGGTTTATTTCGCTGCGGACACGCAATTAGGCAAAGACGTGATCATCTATCCACATGTCGTATTTGGGCCAAACACCGTGGTTGAAGATAATGTCGAAATCAAATCCTTCTCACATGTGGAAGGTGCCTATATTTCCAAGAACGCGACCGTTGGGCCTTTCGCTCGGCTACGTCCGGGTGCGCGGATTGGCGAAGAAGCCCATATTGGTAACTTCGTAGAAATTAAAAATGTAGATGTAAAGCAAGGCGCGAAAATCAATCACCTCAGTTATATCGGCGATGCAACGGTCGGAGAAAATAGCAATATCGGTGCAGGGACGATCACCTGTAACTACGATGGCTTCATGAAGCATCATACCGAAATCGGCCGGGAGTGCTTGATCGGTTCCAACACGATCCTCGTTGCTCCGGTAAAAATCGGGAATGGTGTTATTACAGGCGCTGGCAGTGTGATCACACAAAGCGTTGAAGATGATGCGCTGGCTATTTCTCGTTCGCAACAGCAGAATCTTGCGGGTAAAGGGAAAGCGATCAAATTACGTAAGCAGCATCGCAGAAGCCAGATAGCTTAGAGCAAAAACGCTCTACTACTCCAGCCATAAGTACAACCGGCAACGCTTCGCCGTATCGCTCAAAGTCGAATAGTTGGCACCGGTTGCATGCCCGATAGCTTGCGAACAGGCAGCTGCCGACTGTCCTACTCCATCGACTGCAAAGAGTAAGCCTGTGTTCGCAACTCCATCATCGATTTTTTTGTCGATCTCTTTTGCATCTGATGGTATCAGGATGGGGCCTTCGCAGGAACTAATTCCTGCAAATTCTATACTATTTCCATATTTTCCAAAAACTGCAGTCGTCGCCACACCAAATAAATAGGTAGACCCATCAATCGGCCCCGTTGGCTGAGAACCCGCGGCGCACCGAGGTCCCAAACCACTATATCGGCCTTCAATAAACTGGGCGAGAGAAAGATGCTGCCATGCACGCTGAACTTCCCGATCATTATCCGCTGATCCTAACTCGATTTTCCCATTTTTATCACCATTGCATTGCGCCGCCGTGCCACATACCGTATTTGCACCATTATCCCAATAAGAATGGGCGTTGCTAATATCACCCGGATACGCTCCATATTGGGTCTTAAATATTTTAAAAGCACCTTGATATTCTTGAAGATCGGTAATGACCGAACGAAGGTTCGCCGTCTCGATCATGCGCTGCCCTGTAAGCGCTCCGGCTGTAAGTATGCCAATGACCGTAAGGGCGATAGCAAGCTCTATTAATGAAAAGCCCTTCTGGGAGCGGGAAAATCGCATAATATGTACCTCTTTATATTACTGTTATGCCCGAAAACAAGTTAACAGGGGGTAAATGTATCGAGCATCCCCTAACTTTCCTACTTCCCCCCATACTCACGCTCCGCTACAATGAAATTATGTCTCTGATCTCCATGCCTCATTCCATTTCTTATTTAACCTAACACCATTAGGATATTTCACAAATAACAACCAATAATTACACATAACAACAACAATTATATCAGTAGTTGCATAAAGTGCTTGCTGAATCCAAATAATTAGTGTTATTTTCCATTCACATCAGGGCAGCAAACCCTACTCTCAGCAGCTTTTGGAGGAAGGCTGTTATTTTTATAGGATCAGGTACAACCAAAAAGGGTATATTGATGCAATATTCAACTATAGAATTAGGTCACGTGATTGATGAATCTACGGAAAGTTTTTGTGGCGAACGCGCTTTGTGGCGTGCCGTCATTGCACAAGCCGTACTTGATGCGACTTCCGCCTCATCCAAATCTCGGGATCAGGTCGAACGCGGACGTGCAAAAGCATGGCTTTCTGGAACGTCTTCAGATTTCCTCGTCGTATGTGCGCTGGCGGATCTCAACCCTCACTATGTGATCCAACGTACTGAGCGTGCACTAAAAGATACACGTTCTTGGAGAAAGCGCGTTTCTGATAAGACAGAATATCGAAAAAAATCTTACATCGGGCGGCGGCGACCTCTTACAAGGACAACGAACTCTCAACACATATCAAACCACTCCCCTCTTCCCTCTTCTGCTTCGCGCGCGATGAGTACCCATATAATGTAAACGCTTCCCCCTCCCAATCCAACGGGAGGGGAATTCACGATTATTCAAGGAGGAATGACTATGATGCTACACCGTAAACGCGGGCGCCCTTGCTTGCGTCGTGCTTCACGCGACTTAGGCACACCCGAATTGCAAGAAAAGCGCACGCAGCATATCACCGCTGAACCACTGGATTTTCTACATCATAAAGGGTTGATTAGCAGCACTCAACATCAAGCAGGCATGCGGCTTCGCTGGCTTTATAGCCTACGATTTGGTGTTCCACGCGTACAAGCCTATAATGCGGAACATATCGCAGGGAGCTCGTCTTCTCCTTATGATCCCTTATGGCTTGCCGCGCGAAATCGGGAATATTTGCTACTGTGTCGTATTTTGAAAGAAGAAGGGGTAGAAAAAACGGTCAGCGATGTCTGCATCCATCTCAAATCTCCCTTGCATATTGCACCGCTGGAACGGGGGCTGGAGGCTTTGGCAAATTATCGGAAGAAGGGAAGCGCTCGCACTAGGAGCCATGGGATGCAAGCAAAAGCTTAGCATTCTGGACGGTAAACAATAAGGTATGATCCTGGCGTAAGATATCATACATACCATAACGATGGGCAAGCGTACGTTTTCCCGCAATTGCATCGGATTCCGAAGGATATTCGACCGCTATTAGACCATTCTTCTTTTTGGATTTTTTAAGATGACGTTTCACACTTTGATACGCCAAATGTTCGAGATGGTAGTTGCTCTGGAGCCTGCGAATGGCGGAGATTAATTTTCGCCCATCCTCTCCGGAAACAATAACCACCGAAGCAAGCGTCTGAATATCGGATAATTGGTGCTCCCGACGAAGCTCTTTTAAGCCTTCCTGGGCGGCCTCGGGAGTACCATAATTCAGCCATACCGGCGCGAGAGGATCTTTATCCTTCTCCCATTTATCCAGTGCAACATTAAAAATATCAATGGACGTGCGGACAGGAGCCGCGACCTTGAGAATCGTAACATTCTGGTGTGCTTCCCCTTTTGAGAAAAAACGCCGGAACATAGAACACCTTTTACACCCTACTATTACTCTATCGATGAATAAAGCAAACAGACTAAAATTGGGTTAATAAAAGTAAGTATGTCCTAACTTTAATTATCGACGCACATCTAAGAAACTCGTCGGCGCAGGATCAATAACTCTCGTTCCTTCCGGTGTAATTTCCATAATTGCCAGACCCCGCTCGGTCACACCATTTGCATCCAGGCGGAAAATACCATCCACCCCCACAAATCCACGCTTAGTCGTCAGTGCCACATGGCTGAAATCCGGAGAACCTGGAACTGTTGCTAATGCCGCAGAAAGCGCAACCGCATCATAAGCAAGGCTGCTGATTCTCGGCGGTGTGTAGCTATACACTTCCTTAAAATGCCCTTCATAGCGTTGCCGCTGCGAAGATGGTGTGCTCGCAAACCACGCGCCCTCTAGCATCTCACGATTTTCTACATTCGCCTCTTCCCATTGACCAGTCCCCAGCAAACGAATGCCACTCGCACGTAAATTATATAAAGTCAACGGACGCAGCAATTGCTCGAGTTTTGCACCGCCTTCTGGGATCAACAACCCTTTACCATCCGGCCCTGCAACTTCTTCTCCTGCAACAGGAGCAGCCGTGCCGTCCGCCGCTTTTTTGTTTTTTGAAGAGTCCCAATCTTTAAGCTGACGCTTAGAAATCCGAGCAAGCGAGCTCACCGTGCGTTGGACATTTTCGCCAATGGAGGCTTTCGTTGGCATATAGAAATCTGTTTTGGTCACATGCCCCTTCCCTTGCACTTCATCACGCAGCGCACGCGCCACCATCGCACCATAGGTATCGTTTGGCGTCAATGCAGCAAAGAAGAAGATATTCTGCTCAAGCGCATAATCGGTGATACGCTTTACCTGCTCTTTTGGCGCATGCCCGAGCAAGAAAATCCCCTGCCCTGTGAGTGATTCATCGTTCGAGAAGGAGATAACGTTGATATCTTTTTCATACGCAATCGGCGCCACGGCCTTCGCTTCGTTACTAAAGAGCGGACCAAGAATCAGCTTTGCTTCATTATCAATCGCCTGCTTCACCGCACGCGTAGCACCTAATGCCGTTCCTTTGGTATCAATCGGCATTAATGAAAGATTCGGTACATTGATATCAAATAACGCAAGTTGCGCGGCATCGAGCATCGCTTTTCCGATCTCAGAATAAGCCCCCGAAAGCGGCAAGAGGATCGCGACTTTTACAGGCTTACCCTGGAAATTGAGCGAACTTAATGCTGCACTGCTTGTAACATCTCCTGACGGAGGAGAAGAGTAATCGCCCGAAGCGGGAATCGTTTGTTGGGTTAGCGCGACAGGCTTTCCAGGACTGCTGATATCCGTCCCACCGCAAGCGTTCATGAGCAGGATCACCGCAGCGCATAAGAAGAAGGAAAGAAAACGACGTGCTGTTACGGGTTGCATTTGTACCTCTGTTTCGTATAGTAAGTTTTTCGCGCTCTTTATGGGAGATCTAGCATTCATGGACATCGAGGGTCACTCTAACGCAAACGCCCCAAGAAGTAAACTCCCTCTTGGGCTTTATATCGTCGCCGTTCCCATTGGAAATCCTAAGGATATTACTTTACGCGCGCTTGAAGTATTGACTGCCGTAGAAGTCATTGCCTGCGAAGATACACGCATGACTGATAAACTTTTGCGCCATCACGGCATCAAAGGCCGGATGATTCCGTATCACGATCACAGCTCAGATCGCGAATTGCAAACGATCCTTTGGCACTTGGCCGAAGGTCGCTCTGTTGCACTCGTCAGCGATGCAGGAACGCCGCTAATTTCGGATCCGGGTTATAAACTCGTCCGCGAAGCACAAGCCGCAGGCTATCCCGTGACTTCATTACCCGGCGCTTCGTCGGTGATGACCGCACTCACGCTTGCAGGTCTTCCCACCGATCGATTTTTGTTTGAAGGATTCCTTGCAAATAAATCCGGTGCACGCCGTACACAGCTTGAAGAAGTTGCCGGCTGGCCCGTGACACTTATTTACTTTGAATCGCCACGTCGGTTGGTAGAAAGTTTAGAAGATATGGTTGCGGTATTGGGGCCAAGCAGACAAGCAACGGTCTTGCGCGAACTCACCAAAACCTATGAAGAAGTCCGTCCTGGCACGCTGGAAGAATTAGTTGCGATTTTCGGCAGCCGCGAAGAAGTGAAAGGCGAAATCGTGATTATCATTGAGCCAGCCAAACCTCTCGTGCTTAATGAGGAAGAAGTCGATAGCTTGCTCTTAAAAGCGATGGAGCAGATGAGCCTGAAAGATGCCGCAGCGCATGTCGCATCGCTGACCCAACAGCCCAAGAAAGTGATTTACGCACGCGCGCTCGAGTTAAAGAAGAAAGAATAAATGATGGGTAGAAGGGAGCCAAAACATCGAAGCAAGAAACATCAATCTTACCGATTCGGCATTCTCGCGGAATATTGGGTGATTTTTCGGCTAGTGCTAAAGGGCTATCGGATTCTTTTTCGGCGATACAAAACACCGGTCGGCGAGATTGATCTCATTGCCAGGAAGCGTGACACCCTCATTTTTATTGAAGTGAAAGCCCGCCGTAATGAGCAGACACTTCACGAAGTGCTGACATCCCACCAGCAACAACGGATTCGCCAGGCGGGAAATTATTTCCTCGCCCGCTTCCCACATTTAAATGGAAAAGACTGCCGATTTGATCTTGCAACAGTGGGGAAACGCTTCCGCATGGAGCATCACCTGGATGCTTGGTAAAGCTATTTCTTCACCCACTTACCAGACGCATCCATATAGTATTCACCTGGAGATACGTGCTCTTTAATCGCCTTCTCACCCGCAACTTTCTCTACGACGCGCAGTTGCTGATTATTTTCTTGAGACACTTGCTGATATTTCGCACGGCGTTTCGTGTTGATTTCTTCCACCAGCGCTTTCGTTTCTGCATCGGCAGAGGAAGATACGGCCCCTAAATAACCATCTGGACGCTCGCCCACCAAACCTTTCGCTTTCGCAGAGTCAATATCAATCGCGTATGCCGCAGGCGCCAAGAGCATCAGAGCAACGGCAAGGCCAGCCAATTTCAGTTTCGATATCATAAATACTCCTATTAGAACAGGTTATCGTCTTTCATGACCTTATCGAGGTCACGGTCAATTTCCACTTTTACTTTATGCTCAATTTTTACATTGAGGTCGATTACGATCGGCTTATCCGGCGCTTCGACTTTTACTGTAGGAGTACAAGCAGCAACCAGCATAAGCACTGGCAGTAGGTAAAGCGAACGCATCATAATCCTAATCCTTGAATAATCTTATCGGGGAGATTATAGGTATCCATCCCCGACTTTAGCAAGTCAAAAATGTTTCCCTCCAACCGAATGTTTAAATCGACCTGCCTTCCCGCATACACATCCGGGTTTTTACCCGAAAGCGCCATATGTGCTTTCACGATTCCAGCCTCGTCACTGTTGAGGGTAATCTTTACGCGCTGATAAAAGAAATTCTGGAGCACCGAAAACACCAGCGCCACATGCGGGTTATCCATGCCTGGGAAGGTCGTGGGATTATAACGAATGATCCCCGCTAAAGGCGTTTCGAGTATGCCGTTTTTAATAATCACCTTTCCTTGCTTGATATGAACAGGAATTTTTCCACTGATCGCACCGTCGGAATAAAATTCGCTACTATCGAGTTGTACAATCTCTTGCAGCGGAATATTTTTCACCGTGAACGTAAAAGCGATATCGTCCAGATGATCAAAATCAAGCGCAACATTTTTCGTCTCGAGCAGCCCATCGCCCCATTGCCACTGCATGGAATCCAGCATCAGTTTCGGATGCTCTAGCGAAAAGATGATGATACCTTTATCAAGCGGTAAGCCGGATTCTAAATGCGCAATGCGGATTTCCTGTTTGGGTTCGGTTTGTGGTGGCCAAAGCTGACGAAGACGGATATCCCCATCCACTCCTTCAAACACATTTCCCTGCATCTCGCCGGATATACTGCGCAACGCGACTTCCATGTTGGTGGTGACCTTCCCTTCCGACGTCAACCACACGATACCGGAAGCTTTAATGCTTCCTCCCACGCCTTGTAGAGTGCGATGCAGCAAGGGAATAATCCGATCCGGCTGCATCGCACCGGTCATGAACGTTACTTCCGGAATATCGACTTTTATCCCATCCGTTTCATAGGAAAGCAGTGGCACTTGTGCAAGGATTTGCATTTCTCCCGACATCGCTTTGATATGTAAATTTGTGTCTTCGCGCGTGATCTCAATAGTATCAAGCCGGAGGTAGGGAGGCTCACCCACTTCGATATTTTCTGCGTTGAGCCTATTGATTCCCGCTTCTGTCACATGCCACTTCAGCGGCACCCCCGATGCAGCACTGAGTTCCTTTACCTCATTTTCAATCCAGGAAGCGCGCGGCAGAAAATGGTACGCTCCTATGACCAGCAGGACATTAATCAGCAGCCCCAACAACAAGGAAACAGGAAAACTCAGTCTTCGAAAAACAGGATGCATGATAAAAACATTCCTCACGCCGTCTTAATAAAGGCAGAGAAATTATTGTCCGATTTTTTCCCTTGGGTAGGATAAAAATCCGGAAAGATATCTTGAACGCCCGCACTTAAAAACGGACGCGGACGATACCCAAAATCCTGTCGTGCAGCAGTATCATCGAACACGAGATCATGGTTCATCCGACGTGCGATTTCGCTGTTAGTTTCAGGCGCTCGCATAAGCAAGGAATACGCATCAATCATATGGGGCAAAAGCTGTAATGAGCCAATATGCCGAGGCATATTAAGTGCATCAAACAAACGTCCCACCATCTCATAATAGGTCAATTGCTCGGCACCGCAAAGCGTATAACATTTGCCAAAGGTCGCAGGGTTATTGAGCACCGAAATCACCGCCTTCGCAAGATCGTCCGCATGCACTGGCTGGCGCAAGCCTTTTGCTTCCTGGTAGACAGGGAAAAAGTTAAACGTCTTGATGAACTTCACGATACTGCTGATATTGCGGTCAAACCCTATTCCGTAAATCAAGGTAGGCCTGAAAATCGTCCAAGCGATTCCCAACCGATCCGCCATGCGGCTGACTTTTTCTTCCGCTTCTTGGAATTTCAAAACCAAATCGCGCTCATAATCATTGTGCGAATTGGCCTTGCCTTGGATCGAGGTCGAACTAAAACATATCAGGCGCTTCACTCCGGCCGCTGCAAATTTTTCCAAATGATCGGGGAGATACCACAATGCCGGGGTATAAATCAAAGTCTTTGGCTGATGGCGACGCAAATCAACCCCATCGGGATATTGAAGATTGCCATAAATCCATTTCAGTTTCTCATGCGAGAAATCAATCACCTTGGAGTGATATAAACCGATGGTTTCAGTATCCGACGCAAGCAACCGCCGCAAAATCGCTAAGCCCACCTGCCCTGTCCCGCCACCTAAAAGCACGGGGCCATTGTCCCGAATAAGCGCGTGGTTATCTCCGTTAAAGGTTGGAGACTGGTTCACAAATTGCGGCCAACTGGATAAAAATTGCTGGCGTAGGACTTCTTCTGACGGACGGTCTTTGCGCGCACGTTTCGCGATAAACCGACGGACATTCAATTGCGCTAAACGATCCGAGGCCACACGCACCGCATAACGCGCATAAATAGCAACACTCATCAGCGGAATAAATCCAGGGAAATAGGCATCCGCAAAATGTTTGCGAAAATAGCGGATAAATCCTTCCGCTTTATGCTTCTCGATAAAGGTATTGGAGACATCGCTCGTGCTGCGATAATGAATTACTTTCACATCCGGCACATGGAGGATTTTCCCGCCCGCTTTTTGGATCGAAAGGCAGAAATCCAGATCTTCTACATGGAGAAAATACCCTTCATCCATTTTTCCCACACGGGAATAAATCTCGCGCGGCATCATCATAAAGGCACCGGAAATTGCAGGCACCTGGATCGGGCGATCGGGCGCTGGCCGATGATGAAAATTCATCCGCGGCAACCAGGCATTTGGCAAAAAGCGATAGAGTTTGAAGCTTTCCACCAGCGCAACACTCGCCGTCAGAATATTCCGGCGGCTACCCGCTTGTTCCGTTCCATCGACATTCGTAATCGAACCACCCGCCACCCAATAATCCGGTGAAGCTTGAAGCGCTTCGACAACGCGTTTTAGTGCACCAGGACTGATCAAACAATCCGGATTCAGGAGCAAAATATAATCTCCCGATGCTTTTTCGACGCCCTTGTTGCACGCTGCAGCAAAGCCGATATTCCCATGTCCCGTCAGCAGTTTTACCCGTGCATCCTGGCGAGAGAGCGACCATAAGCGTTCCGTAATATCATACGGATTCCCATTATCGACAATCACCAATTCTTTTAAAAAACTTTGGGAGAGTACCGACTCCAGTGCCTGCCAAAGAATCGGCCCAGTCTGATACGACACCATGATCACACTGACCAATGCCTGTTCCGTATTCGCTTTGTCTGTTGATGCTGCATTATTCACAAGAGATAAGGACATCCGATCCACTCAAAAGATTTTTGTTGTAGAATAGTTTATACCCCTGTTGACGAATGATCGCAAGGTTGTAGTACTGCTTAAGCGCAGTTAAGCATCCGCGAAGAACTGGAAAAGAGACTATTGCCTCTTTAGGCCGTTTTTCGTACTCTGTCTCGACTAATCACACTAATATAAAGGACCAGTGAAATGCAGATGCGCGGTTTTAATACGCTTGGATTATGGACGGTGTATACCAAAGAAGTCCGGCGTTTCCTCAAAGTTTATAACCAGACGCTGGTCGCACCGATGACGACTGCCCTCCTCTTCCTTGCGATCTTCTCGCTCGCGGTCGGTGGCCATGTGGACTATGTAGGCGGACTTTCTTTCCCCGTATTTATGGCGTCCGGCCTGATGATGATGTCAGTTATGCAAAACGCTTTTGCCAACACCTCTTCCTCCTTCACGATGGGAAAAGTTTTGGGCACGATGGTAGATTACCTCATGCCGCCCTTAAGCCCATTTGAAATTACCCTGGGAATGGTCGCAGCCGCCGTCACTCGAGGAGTGATCGTTGGGGTATTAGTGGGATGCGCAGTTCGGATCTTCGTCCCGTTTTCGATTGTCCATCCGTTAGTTGCCTTATTTTTTCTCATAGGCGCTTCGTTGATGCTTGCGCTGCTTGGGATGCTGGCTGGTATTTTCGCAGAGACGTTTGACCAAATGGCCGCCGTCACTAGCTATATCGTCACACCACTGGCATTCTTATCCGGCACGTTCTATTCCGTGCGCAATCTCCCTGATTTCTGGTACCATGTAAGCCACATGAATCCGTTCTTTTATATGCTCGATGGCTTCCGTTATGGGATAACAGGTTATGCCGATGGCTCCATACAAATAGGGATTGCCTATATACTCATCGTAAACCTGCTCCTTTGGGCGGCGGTACATGTGCTGCTGACGAAGGGCTATAGGATTAAGACATAAGCTTTCATCCTCGGAAGGGATCCGTTATTAAAACTAAAACATGCTCCAAACAAAAACCCCCAGGATTGCTCCCGGGGGTTTTGTATTTCTTCTAAAGAAGTACAGTGAACTACTTCACTTCCTTCTTCTTAATGCCATCCGCATTTGGATCAACTGGCGCTACGTTCGTATCCGGACGCTCTTCGCCTTCCATTGGGTGACGGTATTCTTGTGGAGCCATGTAACGCTCAGCACCTGGCTGTGGTGGGAGAGGCTGTAAGCGCTGCCCTGGAACTCCTGCACCGGCTGCCGCACCTGACTGACGGTTTTGACGACCGCAACCACGCATCTCGTAAATCTGGTTTAAGTAGTCCAGACGCTCTTCCGCAGAACGGATCGAACGGTCAGAGCTCAAGAAACCTGATGGGTAGCAGAATGGGTTCAAATAGTAACCCAACTGAGAGCCCTTGTTGTTCTCTGCTTTCTTACGGTAATATTCCGCTTCGTTGATTTCCATAACGATTTCGTTACAGCTTTTGTCTTTATCATTTGGCTGGAAGCTATCGAGCTCATACACATAAGGGCATGAACAGCTTGCGGTCAATGCAAGCGGGGACAAAGCAGCCAAAATGGCAATAACGGTCTTCTTTCTCATCATATAGAAATCTCCTTAAAACCCGCTTAAAGAGCGGCACCTAGTATTTAATATGCTGTAGCAAAAACCATTAATTTATTAATGGTCAGAAAACCTACTGGCACTACTATAGCAAAAAAACGCACAGAATACAACAACAAATTAAGAGTATAAAACCAGAGGCACTTGCAACCCAAGGTTTTTTGGCACAACTTAATGAATAAGCTATGCTCCCCCCTCCCAAACCAATTGTTTCTTAATGACAATTTCCATACTAATTAACCTAATCAGACATGAAATATTTTTTAACATTTAGATAGAAATAGGAGGAAATCATGGCAAGAAAAACCACATTTTCACGCCTAGAACTAGACAGAGTCCCCCCTGAAAGAAAGTTCCCTGTACTACCAGTATTAAAGATTCTGGCAGGTATGGTTGCTTTAGCATTGGCAGGACTAGCCCTTGCAGTGAGCGTAGGATCTCTCCCCATACTAATTCTCACACCACCATGGAACATCGCAGGGATAATCGGATCCGTCCTCTTTGCAAGCGCAAGTGTCGGAGTGATTGCAAAAGGCGTTCAGGAAGCGGTCGAACATGACGACAGGCAAAAACTTTTCGAGAGACAGCGGGAAGGATATATACGCAATCATCCACTTGGAAAAGTGGGGTATCAACAGGATCTAACGCAACAAAAGAAAGCCAACCGGATGATTAAGGCGGTAGAAAAGGCTGTTGTAAAAGATCTGACGGCGGCGAAGTACCTATCCAAAGACAACACAAAGAAGTTTCGCAAAAATGAAGGTTTCATCCGTGAGTTAGTCGATAAAGCGGCAATTGAACTTCTAACCAGAGAAAGAGGGACAGGAGGAGCAATTGATCAAAAAGCCTTTGAAACTCTCAGTAAATACGGAACGCAAAGACTCTCTCAAGAGATTTCCAATAATATTCGTTCCGATAGTAAAATTACCCGTACCCTTAACAATACGGTTGTAGCATATAAACCCATTCTCGGAATAAGCAGCTACCTAGACTTCTATAAAGAGCATTTCTCAGGACGAACATTAGAGGAGGTTCTTGCCTCACCTAAACCCACCGTTCCCCTTCTTGAGCTTGTTGCTACTAAAGAAGTTGTTAAAGGGAAGGCGGACAAAGGAAAAGGCAAAGGCAAAGAGAAAGAAGTGGATACAGGGACGTTTGATGTTGGCTCTTATGTCAGCCAACTCACCCAAGAATCGCCCAAGCCTTCTGCTCGGCAAGAATACTTGGCCAGAAGAGAATCCGATACTAAAGAGGTTACTAAAAAGGACGCGAATAATCAGGAGTTTGATATCGATGCCGTTTTAAGCAGACTATCTTCTCACCCTTCTTCTAGAAAAGTATCTGATACGGTAAAGACTGCTGACGTCAAAGAAGCGGGAAAGGAGTCTTCATCAGAAGAAGAAGAAGTAGTAGAACCTATTTCTTATGTTCCTCCCGAAACCCCGGAAGCGTCACCAAAGGTTCCGCACAAGCAAGAACTTGATCAGAGCCTATACTCTTCTGCTGTTGAGTACACAGGGCAGCACAGCCCGCAAGCGTCGCCTAAACATTCGCTTAGAGTCTCACCTCAAGCGTCGCCGCAAAGGGAGATCCTGACTGAATATGAACGTGACTCTGATTCGGGCACTGAAGAAGAATCGGCTCCATTACAAGCACCACAACAACGGGCTACTTCCCATGTGGCTCAGCTTCAGGCAAGCAGGAGCTCCGCACCAACTGAAAGATCTTCTCGTGCACAGCAGGTATCTAGTTCAAAGCCTTAATTTATCTTGCGAAAGAAACACGGGACTTCAACATCCCGTGTTTCTTCATATCCTCAAACTATAAAGCGCCATTATGAAAGATACACGAAGCAAAGACACTGAATTACCAACCCTTCCACTCTCAAGAGTGCCAGCAAAAAGAAGAGATCCGACAGACTTAATCATCGGTTTACTCAGCGCCATTCTTGTATTGGGTTTAAGTGTCACCGCATTTACCTTCACTTTAGCAGCGCTAGGTGCCATCCCATTAGGGGTTCTCGGCGCCACTCTCTTGGGCTTGGGCATCGCCGTTCCCTTGGCTACAGGAATACTTGTCGCAAGCACTCTACTTATCCTTACTAGCATCGGCGTCATCGGAGCAAGCATTGACGATATAGTACAGCACGAGAAAAAAGAGAACAATATCCGGAAAGAGCGCAAAGAGTATATCAAACAGCATCCAAACGGGAAAATAGGCTACAAGAAGGATCTCGAACAACAAAACGAGATAAACCAATTAATACGGCGAGTAGAAGATCATGCTGTACCTAAAATAGTAGAAAAGCTTTTGGATTTTTCAGGACACAGCACCATCATACAGGGAAGTGATTTTACTAACCGACAATCGGGAACGCTTTATCCCAGTAGAAATGCCGTCGCCCAAGTGGTAGACGATATCACCATCAAGATTCTGACCAACCAAAAAGGAGCAAAGGCTCCCGTAGATGCAAAAAAACTCCAATGGTTGAAAGATAATAGCCCTGAGACATTGGGAGAAACGATCGCAAATAAAATTACAAGGAATATGGAGTTTATGAATCATATACTTCTTTCCACTTTCCATAGAAAATCCATTCTCACCAGCAAACCCTATAAGCGGTTTTATGAAGGATATTTTGGGAGTAAACCTTTGGATGTTGTCACATTTCCATTCCAACGTCGTTTTGTGAATATCAACGCAAGAGAGTCAGACGCAGAATCACTGTCCGAGACAGAACTCTCCCCCTCACCTCATGTCGATCGTCTTGCAAAAGAAAAGCAAGCGCCTAAGAGAGTATCCATCTCCGTAGAGTAGCTTAGGGTGTTTTAAATTGCTCGTTTGCCAACTCCAGCCCTAGTTAAAGAATTGGTTTTTAACACCTAACTCCTTAACCTATCTTTATAGCCACACTGTTTCACAATTTTTAAAAAAGGGAGATTGCCATGTATAAATCCATATTAAAAATGATCGGAAATGCACTTGTTTTTGCCGCAGCGGCCGCTATCACAACCATGGGAGTGATGATGCTGATTACCGGAATGCCGTGGCATTTGGTGATAGGTGCTTTACTCACAGGATGCGGAATTAACCTTCTTGTGCAATCGAGCGAGGGCCTTGCTCATAATATTAGTGAATACAAATTTCATCGCAGACACAAAGAAAGGACTTCTGAGTTAGGGCACTCTGAGGAAGGGGAGCAGCTTTCCAGATTATCTTCTCCGGATATTAGCCCATACGAATCGGAACGAAAAGAAAAAGGAGAAGTTTTACGGCAACACAGGGACTAGCAGGCACTAAATTCTAAATCTTAAACAAGGGAGACTGATTATGTATGGATCCATATTAAAAATGATCGGAAATACACTTCTTCTCGTCGCAGCAACCTCTCTCACAGCAATGGGGATGATTCTGCTAATTACCGCAATTCCCTGGAATATAGTGGTAGGTGGCTTATTCACAGGATTCGGAATTGGCCTCCTTACGGAATCAAGTAAACGCCTTGCTGATAGTATTAGTGAATACAAATTTCATCGCAGATACAAAGAGAGGACTTCTGAGTTAGGGCACTCTGAGGAAGGGGAGCAGCTTTCCAGCTCTATATCCTCACCTCAACCAGCGGATACGAATCGGAACGAAAAGAAAAAGGAGAAGTTTTACGGCAACACAGGGACTAGCAGGCACTAAATTCTAAATCTTAAACAAGGGAGACTGATTATGTTGAAATCCATATTAAAAACATTAGGCGATGCACTTCTTATCACGGCAGCAACTATGGGTCTGGCAGTGGGATCAGCCATGCTTTTTACAGCAGCAGCCGTAATGCTTACGAAAGCTCTTATTGGCTTCACGTTAGGAACGCTTTTTATCGGAGGGGGATTGGTGGTCGGAGCCAGCATGATCGCCCTCTTTTATGCTGCCTATGACATAAAGCAGAATTGGAAGAATGTGCGATCGCCTTATGAACAAGTGGAACATGAGCCACGATTTGAGCAAGTAGTTGAACAAGCAGTTGAAAAAGAAGTTGAAAAAGAAGCAGCGCAGGAATCAAAGCCATTGCAACAGCAGGCCTGGCAGAAAGTACATCCAAAACAATATACTACACATACCGCACGATACGCCGCAGAATCATCAGGAATTGGGGAAGATTTAACGCCCCTATACCGACGCTAAGCGCAGTATGCTCTTAATTTATGGCTTTAGCAAAATGGAGCGCGTGGGTGTAATAGCCCTCGCGCTCATTTTTCTTCTTGATTTTGATTTAATAATATGTTAACCATTTCCTATCAATAATGATGGAAATAGATATGAAAAGAAGTCTCCCATTTGATAGTTATCCCCCTAGCAAATACTCTAGAATCGAAGACAATCCCCTTATCGCTGCCTATGAAAAAGAGGATATTAATTTAATTACAGAAACATTAAAGCAGCTTCTAAGCGAGGCAAAAAAAGATTCTTTCAAGGAATTAGATTTCTGGATGAAGGGGCTATATAGGCATTTCACCGCAGACGGTTTTTTATCGGATGAAATTGTCAATCCTGATTTTATTCAAAAAACAAAGCACCTACATTCTGTATTCGAAGAATCGATAAAAATATACAAAGCAATACTTCACATTTCTAAGGGGGCTCCCTTCTTTTTCTCTAGCATTCAATATCCACAAGCCCTTGAACTAGTGCTTGGGCAGAAAACCCTCACAACGCTTCATCTGAACGATAACAAAGTCGGCGATGAGGGCGTAAAAGCACTTGCCGAAGCACTCAAAACTAACAAAACCCTCACAACGCTTTATCTGGATTGGAACAAGATCGGCAACACAGGTGCAGAAGCACTTGCCGAAGCACTCAAAACTAACAAAACCCTTACCGCGCTTGATCTGAGTTGCAACGATATCGGCAACATGGGTGCAGGAGCCATCCTCGAAGCCCTGAGAACCAACAAAACCCTCACAACGCTTCATCTGGGTTGGAACGAGATCGACAAAACAGGTGCAGAAGCCATCCTCGAAGCCCTGAGAACCAACAAAACCCTCACAACGCTTCATCTAGGGGGGAACTACCTCGGCGATGAGGGCGCAAAAGCTATTGCCGAAGCTCTCATAACCAACAAAACCCTCACAACGCTTTATCTGGGGAATAGCAAGCTCGGCGTAAAGGGCGCAAAAGCTATTGCCGAAGCTCTCATAACCAACAAAACCCTCACAACGCTTTATCTGGGGGAGAACAACATCGGCGTAGAGGGCGCAAAAGCTATTGCCGAAGCTCTCATAACCAACAAAACCCTCACAACACTGCATCTGGAGGAGAGCAACATCGGCGATGAGGGCGTAGAAGCTATTGCCGAAGCTCTCAAAACCAACAAAACCCTCACAAGACTTCATCTGGAAGGGGAGAACGACATTGGCGATGCAGGCGCAGAAGCCATCCTCGAAGCCCTAAGAACCAACACCACTCTTACAACCCTAAGTCTGGAGGAGTATAATATTGAGAATAATATTTTGGCTAATCTAGACTCCATCGAAACCCAGCTTAAACTTAACAGCGAAGAACAGCAGGCCGACCGTATAGCAGGACTCACCAGAATATTTTCAGAAACAATGCGAATCACTCCTTCTGAAGCCGATCTAAAGGCCAATCCAGCCTTACGGCAAGATCAAGAAGTTCCCCAATTAGTTTACGATGTAGCAAAAGTGATTGCCCAGATGGCGGTGATAGATTCTCCACCTGCAGATGATAAGAACCAACATCTTAGTGAGCTTATCCCTGCTGGTACCTGGCGAGCAAGATTAAAGGAAAAAGAAGAAAAGGCCAAAACTGAAGGACGGCAGGGGCCGCAATAGTTCTTCCCTAAAGCTGCTTCGCAAAATGCAGTGCGTGGGTGTAATAGCCCTCGCGCTCATAGAAACGATGGGAATCCTTACGCGGCAACCCGCAATCAAGCACCACAGCACTGACTTTCATCTGACGGGCTTCCTTCTCTACCCAATCCAGTAGCAGTTTCCCAGCTCCCTTGCCCCGATGGGCCTTATCCACGATCAAGTCATTAAGCCGCATTACATGGCCCTTATACAGGCGTGTCGTCAGGTTAAAGCCCGCCACCCCTACGCATCGGCCATTCTCATAGGCCGCAATCTGGCGATAGCCTTGCTCCCGCATGGAAGGCAGCAGAGATTTGAAGGTCTCAAAGGTAAAATGTGGGTAGTCGCTTTGCGGGTACAGCTGCGCTAATAAAGCGTAATTCTGGTGAATCGCTTCTTCTGTTTGGCATTCAATAATTTCCATTGCCGTACCCCATGTAATTCGCTATATTTCGCGCGCCTATTTAATGTGTTTACATAATGATAATTAACTAAAAATGCAAGGCTTATATTCATGGCTCATACTCCCTCCCAACGCGCTGTTAAGAAAGTAGTTTTAGCCTATTCAGGCGGATTAGATACTTCCATCATCCTTTGCTGGCTGAAAGAGCAGTATAATTGCGAGGTTGTGACCTTCACCGCGGATTTAGGCCAGGGCGAGGAACTCGAGCCAGCGCGCGCGAAAGCCGAAATGTTTGGCGTAAAAGAAATCTATATTGAAGACTTGCGCGAAGAATTCGTCCGGGATTACGTTTTCCCGATGTTCCGCGCCAATACGGTCTATGAAGGCCAATATTTGCTGGGCACCTCCATTGCGAGGCCATTGATTGCTAAGCGACAAATCGAGATTGCAGAAGCAACCGGCGCTGACGCTGTTTCCCATGGTGCTACCGGCAAAGGCAATGACCAAGTGCGGTTTGAACTCGGCTATTATGCCCTGAAGCCTGATATTAAAGTAATCGCTCCTTGGCGCGAATGGGAATTAAATTCCCGTACCAGCCTCATCGAATACGCTGAAAATCACCAAATTCCAATCGCTAAGGGTAAGCGCGGCGAAGCCCCCTACTCTACCGATGCGAACTTGTTGCATATCTCCTATGAAGGAAAAGTACTGGAAGATCCGTGGGTTGCACCGGATGAAGAGATGTTTACACGCAGCGTTTCTATTGAAGATGCGCCAAACACCCCAACCACCATCGAAATCACTTTCGCCAAAGGCGATGCGGTGGCAATCAACGGACAAGCCCTTTCTCCTGCGAATTTGCTCGCGAAACTCAATGAACTGGGCGGAAAAAACGGCGTAGGTCGCCTTGATCTGGTGGAAAACCGCTATGTCGGCATGAAATCCCGTGGTGTCTATGAAACACCAGGCGGTACGATTTTACTTGATGCACACAGAGCGATTGAAAGCATCACGCTGGATCGCGCCTCTGCGCACCTCAAAGACGACCTCATGCCACGTTATGCCGAACTAATTTACAACGGCTATTGGTGGACGCCGGAGCGCAAACTCCTCCAAACCCTGATTGATGCTTCGCAAGAGCGCGTGAATGGTACGGTGCGCCTGAAGCTTTACAAAGGCAATGTGATTATCGAGGGCCGTAAATCGCCAAACAGCCTCTACTCCGAAGCCCACGTGACCTTCGAAGCCGACCAGGTCTATAACCAGCGCGATGCCGAAGGCTTTATTAAGCTGAATGCACTGCGGTTACGGATTGGCAATCGGGCGGCGTAACATCTCCCCATAGAAATTGACATCTTTACTCTATCCCGGTAGATTCCTCACAAGGAAAAACCAGGATAGAGTATTATTATGCCTACAGAACCTATTGATAATGATCTGCACGAAGATAGAGAGATTAATATCTTTCTGCAAAATACGCTACGAGCCTTACGAAGCGGCAAAGAAGTAAATGAACAATTCATTGCCACTTTTTCTGATTTATGCACAAACGCAGATATGCCTATTCCTGGCTTTGCTCAGACATGCACCGGTGCATGGCGCATGAAGGGTGCAGTAACCTTAGAGGAACTGTCACATGATGAATATCCTATTTTAAAAAGCATTCAACGAACCTTATCCGATCAGGCATCCAACATATTCGATAAACTTGTGGGAGGAAAAGAAGATGAGCTTTCCCATGTACAAAAGCTACATCTGGAACAAACCCGCAATCGTATATTTGAAAATGATCGCGCCTTTATACGAGGAAATTAACGTTAGTTCTTTCTTCCGTGTCTGAATTACTAGACCGATGTTTGCGCTCAAACTCGATAAAGTCGCGCAATTTTTCCTGTATCTTTTTGGCCACTTCGTGCTTCTGTTCTTTTACCTGTTTAAATTGCTCATGGGCTTTTTTGTGTATGGCAGCAACTTCACCCAAAGTTTCCGCTTCCACTTCCCGCTCCAACTCTTTGACTAAACGCTGTTTCTCTCGAGCACGGCTCATCAATTCTTCTGCTTCTTTACGAGTAGTTTCTGCACGTTTACGCTTTTCTTCCTCGACCTTAAAGGTGATTTCTAACCTAGTACGTCCTTCAAATTGCTGCTGTAACTCTTCTTCTTTCGCTTTTTCAATAAGTTCCCCTAGATTCCTTTCTTCCTGATTGAGTAATTCAATTTGCTCTTGATGGATCTGTTTGCGTTGAGTTTCCACCTGTTTTGCAAGACCATCCCGTTCTTTCCTGGTATTTTGGATCATTTCCTCCTGATCCACCTCCATCTTCCGCTGCTCTTCATGAGACTGCCTTCGCTACGACTTTCGGACGATAAGGCGGCTTGAACGTCCTTCATCTCCTTATATAGTTGTTCCACTTCTTTCTATAAGACACTGATTTATTGATATTTCTACTTGGAAAAAACCTTTTGTTGACGATGCGCTTCCTGCTGCTTCGCCTGCGCTTCTTGGAAGGCGACCGATTGAATATGGTCACAGTGAACCCATGCCTATTTACGCAAATATACAGGGCAAACTATAGTGGAAATATGCTAAGGAATGATTGTGACAAGCTATTGATAAACAGGAGGAAAGGAAATCTTATTCGGAAATTGTAGGCTTCGCCTTCTCATTCCCGCGAACCCAAAGATAAAAAGCCCCGCCCCCTATCATGAGGAAAAATAGCGGCAGGAGCCATAAAAGATAGGTAGATTCCTTAAACGGCGGGGAAAGTAACACATAATCACCATAGCTCGATACGATATAATCGCGGATATCTTGTGGTTTCTCACCACTTAACAAACGCGCACGGATCAGCTTCCGTAAATCCTGAGCAATCACCGCGTTGGAATCATAAATTGATTCACCCTGACACACGACACAACGAATAGTTTTTGATAATTCAACCGCTTGGCTCTCAAGCTTGGGATCTTCGAGAGGCGCATCCACAGGCAAAGCAAACACCGGCAAAAAGGTGCCAAACATCCACAGACCTAAAGCAAGCACTATAGACCGCACTTATTTCTTCCTTGCTTCATATTCATGAGCCAACATTGCGTACATCACCGCATCTTCCCAGCCACCATGCACGATTTTATATTCGCGCATACAGCCTTCATGCTTAAAGCCGAGCTTATCCAGCACTCGGATCGAAGCAGGGTTTTCTGGAGATACCGTAGCAGAGATTCGATGCATTTGCATCTCTTCAAACCCAAACTGGATCATTTTCTCCAGCACGCGTGTCATAATTCCCTTCCCCCACAACGGGCGCGCCAAATCATAACTGATTTCGCCCTTCTTATGAAGCCGGTTCCAGAAATTAAATCCGCAGGTTCCAATCAAGTGATTCGTTTCCCTATCCGCAATCGCCCAATAAATACTCTGCCGCTGATGGAACAATCCGCCCCAATATTCAGTCTCACGGATGGCTTCTGGAGGAGTCCGTGGGATATCTTCATCGGAAATAAAGCGCTGCACTTCCGGGTGGGAGATATACTCAAACAACGCCGGCGCATCTTCCCGCACAAGCTCGCGCAATACGATCCCCTCGCCTGCATCGAGGACAGGAAAACGCTCAAAAATATCGCGAGGCATGGATGTGATCATAAAAAGTAGTATACGCAGTGATTGTTACTATAGTTTTACTTAAGCATACAAAGCTGGATCTTTCCACCCATTCGCTTCAAATCCTTTCAAGCGCAATTGGCAGGCATCACAATGTCCGCAGGCCTTACCTTCTGGGGTAGGATCATAACAGCTTGATGTCAAGCCATAATCGACTCCCAGCGCCTTTCCTTTTTGGATGATCTCTGCTTTGGAAAGCTCTAACAGCGGCGCATGAATGCGAATTTTCCCACGCCCCTCGACTGCTGCCTTCGTCGCAAGATTAGCCATTTTTTCAAAGGCTTGCAAGTATTCCGGCCTGCAATCAGGATAGCCACTGTAATCCACCGCATTCGCGCCGATAAAAATATCAAAAGCGCCTAAAACCTCAGCCCACGCGAGCGCAAAGGAAAGAAATACCGTATTTCTGGCCGGTACATACGTCACGGGGATATCCGCACCCATATCCTTCGCATGCCGATCTTTGGGCACCGCAATGGTACTTTCAGTTAGCGCGGAGCCGCCAAATGCTGCGAGATTAATCTCCACGACTTTATGTGTGCCCACCCCCATCGCCTCGGCGACACGCTTGGCCGCAGTGATTTCATGCGCATGCCGCTGGCCATAGGCAAAGCTCATCGTATACGGGAGATAGCCTTCCGCCTTCGCCATCGCGAGAACCGTTGTGGAATCTAGTCCGCCACTTAGGAGTACAACACAGGGTTTTTTCATGGTACGCCTGCTATTTTATGGAGTTGCAAGGAAAGCCTATAACCACACTGCTCTACCAGCCGCACCGCATATTCCAGATTCGCCTTATTTTTCACGGGATCATACTCATCCATCGGCTGGACATACACAGGAATGTTATATTGTCCCTGCCCCACATCCGGCACATGCCTGTATTCCGCTTTGCTTGTCGATACAATAAATTTCAGCGCCGAAACGCGCGCGAGCAAGTCCTCCCGAATAGGAGCATAATTCCCGGTATTCTTGGGAGAGCAGACGATATTGATGCGCTCATCCAGCGGACGGTATAACGTCCCATTTGTCTCGATCTGCACCATGAATCCAGCATCGAGAAGCGCATCGCATAAAGGGGAAATCGGCTGGCGGAAAGGTTCGCCTCCGGTAATAACGATAAGTGTCCGCACCCTTTGACCATCCGGGTTCTTGGCTAATTTCTGGACTGTTTGAAGTACGGATGCGAGCGATTGCTCTTTAAAGCTCTCAAACTCCGTATCGCAAAAATCGCATGCCAAATTACATCCGCCTAAGCGGATGAACACCGCAGGCCAACCGGCATACGGGCCTTCGCCTTGGAAGGTCGGGAATATCTCCTGAACTTCCAAGATCTGACCATCACCCATCAGGGCTTTGCGTTTGGGGTTTTTGCCGAACATGTTCTACGGTTTCAGTTTTCTTTTATCATAGGAAAAAAACCGTAGAACGGTAGTTTTATTTCAGGAAAGAAGGAGAGAAATTGCCTAATAAGTCGGGTATATCCCCATTTCTATATCACCTTCATTCTGTAGATTCTCTACGAATGATGAGGAACGAGAGATAGAGCTAGTGATAGCAGAAGAACTAGAAGAAGGATTTCGACTGCTCGCGATAAGTTTTCCTGTGTCTAATACAGATAGAGATACGGATTGTTTTTCATTTTCGTCTAAAGATAGTGTTCCCAATTTAGCTTTAAAATACTCATACGGCGTAAAATTCTTTTCTGACGAAGTGTCTGCAATAGTAAACTCCTTACCATTAAACTTAAGATCATCCTTATCATCTGAAAAAAGATCTTGGGTAATTATTTCTACTAACTTCGCTTTCTCCTCACCCCTGATTTTCCTATTCCCATTACGAGCTTCATATAAAAACTCAGAAACTGCGTTGATAGCTTCCAACTGATGCCATCCCTCTACAGAACGCTTGGATCGATTATTGTTTAGCGCCTCTGTTACTATCTCATGCGCCAACGCGACATCTCTCTCCCATTTTTCTGGAATTCCAGCATTCTGGCTCAATTGACTAAATCGGACACAAGCTTCATGGCCTGGGGTTTGAGAGAGCTGAGGCTCACGTGTTTCAAGTGCGTTTAAGTTTTTCCTTAAAGATAGCACACTTTCTGCCATAAGAGCTGCACCAGCAACCTGAAACGCTATAGCACATCCGGTTACAACATATCCCCATACACCCATCTGGGATATCATTTCTGGAAACTTCCATACAAGGACAAAAGCTGCACACGACACCAAAACGGTAAACGTAGCCCATGTAGCAAAACCACGTTTTTGTGTTTTTATTATAGACAGGCCTTCTTCCCTAGTATTTTCATGATACTCGCGCTTTGCCGTTACATCTGCATTTTTCTCAACAGATTCCAACAAAGGCATAATTGAGTGATTTGGTAAAAGATTCGGATACGTATTTTTTGACATAAGCGGCAGGCTCCCATTAATTAGCTCAATAATTAGCGGGAATATATAGTATATTGACAATTATATCAAGAAATTAATCTATTGCCCCTTCCTTTCGCCTCCTTCACCAGCGCCTTAAATATCCTCAAATGCGGATTATCGTCTTCATAGAAGAACTCCGGATGCCACTGTAACCCCAGAGCGAATTTATAGTCGGGCAATTCAATCCCCTCAATAATCCCATCCGGCGCAACCGCATTCACGACCACTTTGCCATTCTTTGGCACTTGGACAATCGCCTCACGGTGGCAAGTATTCACACCAAAGCTTTCCCCTGCCCGCACAATCTTTTTAAGCTGCGTACCCGGAACTAAATTTACCGGATGCACATATTCCCCGCGCCGTGCTTCCTGATGATGCTCAATTGACGTATTGCAATAATTATTGATGTTTGCCGTCAACTTACATCCCATCATTCCGCCCATAATTTGCATCCCTGCGCAGACGGTGAGCAGCGGAATCTCGCGAGCAAGCGCCCCTTTAATCACTGCCATATCAAATTCTAATCGAGGCGACGCTGCATACGGCTTCGGCTCATTGGGATCGATATACCATTTAGCCAATAGCCCGAAATCACCTCCCGGCACAAGCAATCCATCGACGAGCGAAAGATAATCCGGAATCGCTTTGGCATTATGTGGAATCGCCACCGGCAAACCACCGGCCGCATGAATACAGGCGAAATAATGTTCGCGCAGCGCGTAATGCGGGAGCCGTGAGAAGGTTCCTTTTTCTTGCCAATCAAGCGTGATTCCAATAAGCGGACGGGAAATGGTACGAGGCATTTGCACTGACTCCAAAAAAACGATATGGTACGCACGTATAGCATAGAAGCTATCATCGAACAATAACACAACATCCTATTTATTGGAGGATTTATGAAGAAAACTGTGATTTCTATTGTATCGGGATTACTCGTCCTCATGGCAATCTCTGCATGCAACATGTGGGAAGGCTTAGGCCGTGACGTCCAAAAAGTGGGCGGCAAAATGGAACGTAGTGGTGCACGCCACAACTAACCTGGTAACTATGCCATACTGAACGCAGAGAAAGCGGAGTCGAAGTATCTTTTCTATTGAAGACCCTTCGACTCCGCCTAACTCTAGGCTTAAGCTGACAAAACACTCTTCTATTGCGTCCAAGGTCTACTCCCCCGTGCGTCTGCACTGCTTTCAATATCCACCCCATCTCCTCTCAAACGAAGACTATGCGTTCCCCGAGCAAGATCATAACGCTGGATAATTTGGGTATTCTCGCACGCAAACGATCTCGGTAACCGCACAAATCCGGTATAAATCAGAGCTGAAACCTCCCCGCAATCTTCTCGCAAAGCCGACATATCATCCGTCACCGCGATACTTCCCGCATCCACACGATAAACACATCCCCGCGCATCACAAGAAAAGAGAGACGATGGCTTAATATCCCCTTTCTTCGGTGCCTCCAAGCCATAATATTCATCCCAGGTTTGCTCAACATACCCCGGCGCATTCCCTGCCACCACGACCATATCCTCATCATCGGATTTAACCGCGATAAACGGCTCGCCTTCTTCCATACGAATCAGCATATCCGGCACGCGATAAGAGAGAAACGCCACTAACATTCCACCCGCAAAAATGCCAACCCCGATATACCGCCAGCGCGCCTGCCATAATACCAGCCACAACATTCCAAAGGTCATAAACCCAAGCGCAGGCATCGAAATCGCAGGAATGGATTGCACCGCCCATGGCCAGGAAGCTGTTCGCTCCGCAACTATCATTACACCTTGAATGCCCCATCCCATCGGCACAAGCACGAAACCTTCCAACCCAAAAGGCATAAGAAGGAGCGCCAACATCCCAAGCGGCATAATAATAAAAGTCGTCAGCGGCACCGCGACCACGTTCGCGAGCACACTATATAGCGGATAACGATGGAAATGATAAAGCGCATAGGGCGCGGTCGCTAAGCCCGCAACGATTGAGGCAAGCGCCGTTCCTCCAATATTTCGGCCAATACGTTTCCAAATTGGCGGGCGCTGTTGGATAAAATAGTCCTTCTCATCAAACCCGACTTTCCCCTCATAAATCGCAATCAGCGCAGCCGTCGCAGCAAAGGACATTTGGAAGCTCGGCCCCAGCATACTCTCCGGCTGCCACAGCAAGATCAGGATAGCCGCCAGTGCGATACTTCGCATCGGGAGTGGTACGCGATCAATCAAAATTGCACAAAGGATAATTCCGCTCATGAAGAATGCGCGCTGCGCCGGAGGCGGCAAACCCGAGAGTAAAAGATAAAATCCCGCTCCAACCAACGCCGCCACGGCCGCCCATTTCTTGATCGAATACCGCACTGCGATCGAAGGCAACAACGCGAGCAACGCCCGTACGGTAAAGAAGATCATTGCCGTCACCATCACCAGATGCAGCCCGGATATCGAAAGTAAATGCGCAAGTCCCGAAGCGCGTATTGCATCCATCGATCTTTGTGGAATTCCCTGCTGCTTCCCAACTAATAATGCCGAAGCAATTTCTGCCGGAGTTTTCTCTAATCTGTCGCATATTCGTTGCGCTATTCCTTCACGCAATGTTTCAACCCAAGACAAAACGGAGGAAAGTTTTTCCCCGCCCTGCTCAAGTACCGTTATTGGGCTCACCACAAATCCCACCGCACCGATTTGCTGAAAATACGCATAACGTCCAAAGTCATACGCTCCGGGCAATACTGGCGGCGGTGGCGGCCTCAGCACGGCTAAGAATTCTACTTTATCCCCAATCTGGGTCGTATCCGTCTTGCCGTTGCGGGTAACACGGATTTTATTTGGGAGCTGGGATTGGTCTAAACGTTCAATAAACGAAGGAACGACCACAAATCGTTTGCCTTTGGCGATGGTTTCCGCATATTCCACCTTTCCTTCGATCCGCACCGCGCCGGTTTCTTTGACAATCATTGGAGTATGGACAGAATACGTCCGAAATTGCGCAGCGCCAAATCCAAACGAAGCCAATGCAATCCCGAGCATCACATAGCGCCAAACAAATCGCTCAGGAAGTTTCTGTCTTAATAGGAGAAACGCCGATAACGTAACTCCCCCCAGCAGAGCGGTTGGCCAAAAAGGAGGCTCTGTTGGCAACAGGAAATATACCGCAATGCCAATTCCCATTAGCACCGGCATCCACAACACCCAGCGCATCCGATCATGCCAGAAAGCATCGCGCAAGGAAGAAATATACTTCATAGATACCGCCAGGTTGAACAGAAAAGTGAGAGCGCAACCATACAGGAAAATTTTCCACTCGCGCAATCCTATAAATCCTGTAGCGTTCTTTTTAAAACCTCGTATACTTGCAGTCTTATGCATATTACACCCGATTTGAACAGTTTCCTGAGCCAACACAAACGGGGCGAGACACCACTCGCCTACGTCACCCTCCCGGCTGACCTTGAAACACCCGTCTCCGCGATGCTAAAACTTATGGGCTTAAGCCCCTACCATTTCTTGTTCGAATCCGTACAAGATGGCGCACGCCGCGACCGTTATTCGATCATTGGCTTTATGCCGGATCTCATCTACCGTTGCACGGGCGATCGCGCACAAATTAACCGTAACCCGATCGATTTCCCAGAAAAATTCACGCCTTGTGACCGCGAGCCATTAGCTGCGCTGCAAGGACTGATTGATGAATCTTCCCTCACGATTCCTGAGCATTTACCTCCGATGGCGTCTGGCCTTTTTGGTTATCTCAGCTACGATATGGTGCGTTTGATGGAAAAGCTTCCGGATCAAAATCCTGATCCGATTGGCATCCCCACCAGCCTCTTCATCCGTCCGCAAATTATCGTAGTATTTGATTCGGTCAAAGATACGATGACGGTGATTACGCCAATCCGCCTCAATCGTAATGAAGTTCCTGAACATGCCTATGAGCGCGCACTTGCACGGATTGCACCGGTGCTTAGCCGCTTAAGTTCGCCGCTTGATCCACGAGATTACCGTAAATCTCCAGCGCCAGTCAAAGACCTGACGTTTAATTCCAATATGACGCCACAAAGCTTCCACCAGATGGTGAAGAAAGCGAAGGAATATATCCTGGCCGGTGATATCTTCCAGGTCGTGCCATCACAGCGTTTCACCGGAGATTTCCACCTTCCGCCGTTTGCACTATATCGTTCGCTGAGACATCTCAACCCTTCACCCTATCTCTTTTATATGGGAATGGAAAATTTTGCACTCGTGGGCTCAAGCCCTGAGATTTTGCTAAAAAAACAGGACAACATCATCATCCTCCGCCCACTCGCAGGTACACGCAAGCGTGGTGCGGATAAAGCGGAAGATGAAGCACTCACCAAAGATTTACTGGATGATCCGAAAGAACGCTCGGAGCATCTAATGCTGCTTGATCTTGGCCGTAATGATATTGGTCGGATTGCAGAAGTGGGTTCGGTGAACGTCAAAGAACAATTTGGCGTGGAATATTATTCGCATGTGATGCACATCGTCTCCCATGTGGAAGGCAAATTGAAGAAAGGCTGCACCGCGATAGATGCCTTGAAAGCGAGCTTCCCGGTAGGCACCGTTTCAGGTGCGCCAAAAATTCGCGCGATGGAAATTATCGATGAGTTAGAACCCGAAAAACGCAGCTTCTACGCAGGCGGTGTGGGGTATTTCGGTGCGGGCGGCGCGGTTGATATTTGCATTACACTTCGCACAGGCTTAGTCAAAGACGGGAAGTTTTATGTCCAGTCCGGCGCCGGTGTGGTCGCCGATAGCGATCCAGAAAAAGAATTTGAAGAAACCGTCAATAAAGCAAAAGCGCTGATGCGTGCAGCCGAAGGGGCCGCACGGTTTGTGTAAGATATAGTTATGACAAAACGCATACTCCTGATCGATAATTATGACAGCTTCACCTACAACCTCCTCCATTATTTAGGAGAGTTGGGTGCAGAAGTGGAAGTTGTTCGCAACGATAAAATCACTGCTGATGAAGTCTTCGCAAAGAAAGGGAAAATCCACGGAATCGTACTTTCTCCTGGTCCGTGCACGCCAAATGAAGCAGGAATTTGCCTGGAACTTGCAAAGCGCACCGCTGGAGTTTTACCACTCCTTGGCGTATGTTTAGGACATCAAACCATCGGCCAAGCTTTTGGTGGAAAAGTGATCCGCGCACCAGAGCCAATGCACGGAAAAATCAGCGCCATTACGCATACCAGTAAAGGCCTATTTAAAGGCCTCAGCTCGCCCTTTAATGTCACGCGCTACCATTCTTTGATCGTGGAGCGCTCGAGCCTCCCCGCCACACTTGAAATCACAGCGGAAACATCCGATGGCGTTATCATGGGATTGCAGCATAAAGAACATCCGATTTTCGGAGTGCAATTCCACCCGGAGAGTATTGCATCGGAGCAAGGGCATGCGCTTCTCAAAAACTTTTTGGGGATGTTGTAGGCAAGAGGTAGACTCACTACAAGAGGTCGTCATTGCGAGCGACTAGCGAAGCAATCCAGATCTAACATATGAAGCATCCTTGTGTTTACATTATGGCAAACAAACGTAACGGTGCTTTGTACACAGGCGTTACATCCAATCTGATAAAACGTACCCACGAACATAAACAGCATTTCACTGAAGGATTTACTAAAACATATAGTTGCACTACACTTGTCTGGTACGAACAGCATGAAATAATGGAAAGTGCAATTTTACGTGAAAAACAGATTAAGGGTGGAAGCCGTAAAAAAAAACTTGCGCTGATTGAAGAAATGAACCCCGAATGGGTTGATTTATATCAAAGTATTGTTTAACTGGATTGCTTCGTCGTCGTTGTCACTCCTCCTCGCAATGACGACCTCTTGTAGAGCATCCACCTCTTCTCTATAGTGAGCAGAAGATTGAATTATTTTTTATAAAGAGGCATCTTTGACCGAAATTTTAAAATATCTCAACAAAGTCATCGACCGGCAAGACCTCACCCGCGATGAAGCCTCGCGTGCTTTCCAGATTTTTATGCTCGGCGGCGCAACCCCTGCACAAATGGCTGCGTTCCTCGTCGCACTTCGTATGAAAGGCGAAACGGTAGAAGAGATTATCGGCGCAGCACTTTCGGTTCGTGCAAAAGCAGGAAAAATTACAGCACCTACCAATGCCTTCGATTGCTGCGGAACGGGCGGAGATAATTCCGGCACTTACAATATTTCAACTGCCGTTGCCTTTGTGGTTGCAGCTTGCGGTGTACCTGTTGCAAAACATGGAAACCGCGCAGTGAGTTCGCGCTCTGGCTCTGCGGATGTGCTCCAAGCATTGGGAGTCAGCATTGAAGCCGATATTCCTCATATGGAGCGCGCACTTCAGGAAGCCGGCATTTGCTTCATAATGGCACCGAAATTCCACACCGCGATGCGCCACATCGCACCGATACGCCAGGAACTCAAAACCCGTACGCTTTTTAATTTGCTTGGACCACTCGCCAATCCCGCTTCGCCTAGCTATCAACTCATCGGAGTGTATAGCAAGGACTGGATTGAACCGATTGCCCGTGCGCTAAAGGAACTTGGGCTAAAACGTGCGTGGGTAGTACATGGTTCGAATGGGATGGATGAACTCAGCACCACCGGCACTTCGTTTGTTGCAGAACTCAAAGACGGAGCTGTACGCACATTTGAAATCACACCGGAAGAACTTGGCTTAGAGCGCGCATCACTCGATGATTTAATCGGCGGTGATACGGTCGAAAATGCGAAAGCATTGCATGCGTTGTTAAATGGTCAGACGGGCGCTTATCGTGATATCGTGCTCCTCAATGCCGCAGCAGGTTTGGTCGTGACCGGCAAAGCAAACGATCTCAAAAGTGGGATCGCACTTGCTGCTGAAGCAATTGATAGTGGAAAAGCGAAACACTCTTTGCAAAAACTGGTGGAAATCACCGGATTGCCGTGATAAAAATTGTGCCTTAGCAATTTTTTATCACGTAGATACTATGCGCAATAAACTCTCTCTTTTAGCTACACCATCCTGGGCTTCACGTGTTCGTCCCCATTCCACACAAACGGCTGATTATCGCCACCGCGGACACTTTCCACTAGAGAAATTTACACTGGGGGATTCTATTGAAAATGATTGGCGTCCTACGTGGCATACCATTCATAACGCAACAAAAGAACGCTTTGTTATAAAGCGCATTACTCCTACCGATGAAGCTTTTTATGAGGAATTACGTGAAAAAGGTTCATCCATCGAAGATCTGGAGTACCTAAAGTCCAAACCTGAGAACTATATGTTTGCTACTGAGCGTGAAGCTTTTGGAAGCGCTCTTATGCGACGCTTGTCACCGAATGACTCCCCGGTACATGTAGATACGGTTGTAGATCATCAAAACAATTATTACATTGCTTCACATTTCATTGAGGGTTTTAAAAGCTTTGCCGAAATTTTTGAAGGTCAGGATGTTTATTCAGAATTTTATGATGAAGAAAGATTTTTTATAGGGGAAGAGGGAGAAACACGTTTATGGCTCAACAAACAAAAGGGAGAGCATGTAGCGATTACAGGACGGATTTGGAATAAGCTTGCCCTTAATGCCGCCGGTGAAGGTGACCAAAACCTTCGGAATATTGGTATACAGCTTCTCCCTAACCGCGACCCAAACGAGCCCTGCCGTGTTAAAACAATCGATCATGAAGCATGTTTACAGTTTCCTGAAGCAAAAGTACCAGCCCATATAGGAGCAAAGAAGATTGCTCGAGGAGAGAGTTTTACTGTTCATGCTCCTCTAAACCTCAACCATCTCCATATCAAAAAGAGACACGAAGCACGGGAAAAAGCCGTATCTCATATTACGAATGTGTTCTATGAAGAAAAAGAAATCAAACAGCTGTTTTTCGAGTATTTTTCAACGAATTATCCCCTAGAAATAAAGAAGCAGATACAAGAAATCGGCCAAGCATTGCAATCAAAAGCGGCCGCCTTTTCTCTTGCAAATGCATTACTTACTGCACGATGGGATGAGACCGACAAACACGCCGATCACATTTTTAAGAAGCTATTAGGTCCGAATTATGAGTCCTTGAGCCGGCAGGAAGTATGGGATCGGATGAAAGCACAGCGGAAAGAAAATGCGCTGAGTCTCTAGTGCAGATTCACCACTTCATCCATAGAGACACGATTCCGTCCGGTATGCTTCGCAATATATAAACGTGTATCGGCTTCTTTATAGAGGCTCGCAGCATCCATCATGCCGTCTAAATCCTTGCCTGCCACACCGATTGAAACGGTACAGTGGAGCGGCACTTTCCTCCGCTCATCGGCAAAGAAGACATGCTCGCGAATACGGGTGCAGATACGATCCGCCACCCAATAGGCCCCACTGCTTGGGGTATCCGTTAGCAATATCCCGAATTCCTCTCCTCCAACCCGCGCAGCAACATCCGTTTCACGAACACATTGTTGCAAGATGCTCGCAATTTCAGCGAGGATAAAATCGCCAATACTGTGGCCGTAGGTATCATTAATTCGTTTAAAGTAATCCACATCAATCAAAAGGATACAAAGATCGCCCTTCGTACGGTGTGCGCGCTTTAATTCATGCTCAAGCCTGCGGAAATATTCGCGGCGGTTAGCCAAGCCCGTGAGCGCATCGGTATGCGCCAGACGCGCTAATTCTTCCCGGGCACGCTCTTCCGCCATTACGCGCTCAGTAATATCGCGCAAGGAGCCAATCGAGCCAATAATCGTGCCTTTCTCATCAAACCAGGGATATGACACATCCGTAATCCAAATGGTCTTGCCTTCCTTCGTGCGAATGAGATAATCCGCTTGCCATTTATGAATCCCGCCTTGTTTTCGCTTATGTTCCAATGCATTATAGCTCAACACCTTCTTCATTCCCTGGCTCAGCAAACGCGTCTCCAGGATCAATGAACGGAGATTCACCCCTTTCATTTCCTGAGGCGTGAATCCCAGCAATTTTACAACCGATGGGCTGATATAGTCATATTCCATATCGCTATAGCGCAGGCGATAAATCACATCAGTCGAATAAGAAGAAAGCAGTTCGATTTCCGAAGCCAATCGACGGATCGATGGTGCCGCGCGAAATGCAGGAAGAATGTTCTTTAGTTTCCGTATGAGAATTTGCATAGAATACTGATAGAGACGGTGATAAAAGAGGAAGAAATGAGTGACTTTTTGTGACGCCAGCTGCAATGCATAAGCCATCAAGAACCCTCCAAAAACAGGGGAAAAAAATCTACATATAGCGCACCACCCTCTGATAAACGCTACATATATGTATCATAACTCCCGTTGTATACGAAATAAAAGAGAAGGTCAAGGGGGAATAAACCTGGAATAGAAAAGTTATAGGCTGTATGTTAACCTTTACTTTTAAAGAAGGCGCTGTACACTTTTAACGCGAATTTGGAAATTCAACGATCGCAAAAACTATATAAACACTCAAAAAAGGAATCACTTTATGGTCAATATAGTAGAACATTTAGAAGCAAAGAAAGACGTTGTAATGAGCTTTAGAGATGGAAAGCAAATTTCCTTCGCTGACGCACTAAAAAAATTAGGCGAAGTAATTGGCCAACCCCAAGCCTCTACCGCAGAAATCATCCAAACCATTAAAACCGCAGCAGCAAACCGCGCTGTTGAGCTAATGGAAGAAGAAAAGAATCCAGAGATCAAAAAAACTCCGAATGCACAGACACAAAGAGTGCTTGCGGGTCTTTTTACTTGGGTGAGAAGCATTCACAATGATCAAATTTTTGATCCCACTAACCCAAACAATAGATTTCCCAATAATATTGTTTATGAGATGCTTGAAGCACAACGTGGTGCAGTAGCTACAGGATCTGCTTCTATGGAAAACAATGCTTTACTATTTTTCCTCGATGGCGCGAATGCCCGGAAATTATGCTATCAGTTTGCAAACGATGAAGACAAAAAGAGCAAAAGCGTTACGATTGGAAGCATAAATACGGGAATCACTCCTGGCCCAGATTGGGTAGCAACATCAGAACTGGTAGCTACTATCCTTTCTACAGGAATAGAAACAGAGAATAGCAAAGAACTTTCGCGCTATTATGATTCCAATTTTATTAATGCACAACGTTTTCTGACCTATGACCTCACCATGTGGGGCAAAACACCATTACCTTCGTCTTTATTTAGCAAGGGTGTGTTCCGATTCGATAAAGTAAAAAATGAACAAACCGGTGCCAATAGATATATCTTAGATGAGCGCGATGCGGATGGTAAGTACCTGTCCACAGCGGCTGTAGGTAAAGGACTAGAAGCCTTTAAAGGATATGTCACGGAAGCTAAAGGAAAAGGCACAACAGATGCTGAAATCGAAGCTGAAGTTGCATCCACAGTAACCAAGACCAGTAAACTTTGCACTAAATTTTCTACCGTATTTGGAGAAGCAGAAGCAAAAGCGAGGAAGGAATTGGCTGCAAAGGGAACAAATCCTGAGCTCATAGAAAAAATTGTAGCATGTGCAAAATGGGATGCATCCGAATGGCTTTCCAGAGCGTATGTTGCTTTAAGAGTTGCAGCTGAACAAGAAACATATCCTTCTGTTGCTGCTGGGGCGCGCGCTGCTCTTGCAGAATTCGATAAGAATCCTGCACTAAAAGACATCATTGATCGCAGCCGTACAGGAGAGTTTCCTGCTAATGAGCGGAATGCATCCGAAAAAAGCGTTGGAAGCTTAGATGAAATGAAGCTTGCAGACGGGCTATACTTCCAAGCTCCATTCGTAGACAGCATCGCTGTTAAAACCATAGCAAAAGGATTTGAACTTATTCCTGCTGCTGAGCGCGCGCTCGCAGTATAGCAATATAACTATCTTACACAAAAAACACCCCACAGCCTCCTGTGGGGTGTTTTTTTATTCCCCCTAGATTTCCCCAATTTTCGCCATTTTCAGGCTCTATAAACATTGACTTTAATATATTAATATATTATATTCTAAGGCCTAACCAGCACGAAGAATGATAATGAAACCCTTTACGAGCGTAGCCGCCCTCATCAAAGCCGTCACGGAAGAAGGCATAACAAAAGCAAGGTTAGAAATCCCTAAACCCACAGCAGAAGAAATCCAGAAATTGTCCGATTTCCTGGAAATAAATCACAGACTGACGGAACTTAATCTCTGGAATAACACTATCGGCGATAATGGCGCCATCATCCTCGCCGCAAGCTTAGAAAAGAATAAGGGCCTCACCTTTATTCACCTGGCGCACAACAAGATCGGCCCCAAAGGTGCAGTAGCGCTGGCTCAAGCATTAGAGAAAAATGCGACCCTTAAAGAACTTGAGCTGTCGAGCAATGAAATCGGTAACGAAGGCGCAGAAGCATTTGCGAAAACACTAGAAACGAACAAAACACTTAACGGGCTTAACCTACTATCCGACGACTCGATCACGAATGAGGGTACAGCAAAACTTGTAGAGGTGCTAAAAGGGAACAAAACCCTTACTGCCCTTGGAATAAATAGCCTTCGTGTCGATAAAGCGGAAATTCAGGATATCCAAGAAAAAAACCGAACAAAATGCGCTTGCACTGCGTAATTGGCTTAATCGGATAGACAATAAGGCCTACCGGACGGGAGCTATTATCGAAATATCTGCTGGAAGACTTCCATTTGAAATTGCTTCAATCATTGAGGATTTGACAGGCGGAGATCAACATATCGGTGAAACGTGCCAAGCAGCCAATACTACAGGCAGGGAATGGCAGGATAGGGTTCTTAAATCAAACGGTATACACCGCATAGTATAGCCTATCGCCCAAACATATCCTTAAGCTGCCTTATATGCGCGAGTGTCTCGAGCGTCAAACCTTTCACAGACTCCTTCGCTCCCTCTTTGCCTCCCGGAATCATTGCACGGGTGAAGCCAAGCTTTGCCGCTTCTTTCAAGCGAATATCCGCCTGCCCCACACGCCGTATTTCTCCGGATAATCCAATCTCACCAAACAGCACCAACCCTTCAGGGAGCGGCGTATCGGTTACAGCCGACAAGAGCGATGCTGCCACCGCCAAATCCGCACCCGGTTCCGTCACTCTCAAGCCACCAGCGACATTGAGATACACTTCTTTATCGGATAAATTAATTCCATAACGCGTTTGTAATACGGCAAGCACCATCGCTAATCGATTCGGATCCCATCCCACCACTGCGCGACGCGGCATGGGCATGAGTGATGGCGATACCAGTGCCTGGATCTCCATAAATATCGGGCGACTTCCTTCCATCCCTGCGAAAACACTGCTCCCGCTGACATTCCGTTCGCGCTCAGAAAGGAACAAGCTTGATGGATTTTTCACCTCCATTAACCCCTCGCCTTTCATCTCGAATACGCCAATTTCATTCGCCGCCCCAAAACGGTTTTTCACCGCACGCAAAATTCGGAATTGATGTCCGCGATCGCCTTCAAAATACAGCACCGTATCGACCATATGCTCTAATAATTTTGGCCCTGCGATTTGACCATCTTTCGTTACATGTCCCACGAGCAACAACACCGAACCACGCTCCTTCGCAAGCCGGATTAATTCATGCGCAGCGGTGCGCACTTGCGATACCGTTCCGGGTGCGGAAGTAACGCTATCAACAAACATCGTCTGGATGGAATCAATCACGAGTACATCCGGCGCATTGCTGTTATTGAGCGTTGCCGCAATATCCGTCACCGAGGTCGCCGAGGCGAGTTTCACGGAAGCATCATCAAGTCCCATCCGCTTCGCACGTAAACGCACTTGCGCCACCGATTCCTCTCCCGAAATATAAACGCAACTCGCTCCACCTTTGGCGAGCGAAACGACCGCCTGCAAGAGAAGCGTCGATTTCCCAATCCCTGGATCACCGCCAATTAACACGGCCGAACCTTTGACCAACCCACCACCTGCAACGCGATCAAGCTCACTGATGCCCGTTTCTAAGCGCGGCGTAGTTTCGCTCGTGCCAGCAAGATCCGCAAACGTAATAGTATTCCCTTTTGACTTTGCAGTCCCAGGAGTGAGCGCTGTATAATTATGGCTCGGTGCCTCTTCGATAATCGTATCCCACTCGCCGCAACCATCACACCGCCCCGACCATTTTCTGAATACCGAACCGCACGCTTGGCATGCATAATGTGTTTTGTGTTTGGCCATGATTTTCTCTCTGTGTGATGAGGTGTTACGCTATCGGAAACGAAGAAGAATGGCAAGGGGTAGAACGACGGGAAGAGGTGTCATTCCCGTGGAGGCGAGGATCTAATGTATATCAGTATAACAATGGATTCTTAGCCAAAGCGGAAATGACACCTCTTGTGAAAACCCTCCCTCAAACCACGTGACTCTCCTTAGCCGTTCTGATATCCTAAGTTGACGTCAACTAGCGAGGATATCATGACGACACGCGAATCAATGGAATGTGATGTAGTCATCGTCGGCGCCGGTCCTTCTGGGCTTTCTGCCGCGATACGACTTAAACAAAAAGCGCAAGAACTTGGGCGAGAGATTCATGTATGCGTGGTTGAAAAAGGTTCCGAAGTCGGCGCACATATCCTCTCCGGCGCTGCGATTGAAACCCGCGCACTCGATGAATTGATTCCCGATTGGAAAGCAAAAGGCGCACCGCTCAATACACCTGCCACGGAAGATCATTTCGTTTACCTCACGGAAAAAAACGCGATCCGCTTCCCCACCCCTCCGCAGATGAATAACCATGGGAATTATATCATCAGCCTCGGCAATCTCTGCCGCTGGTTGGCAGAACAAGCCACGGCGCTTGGCGTTGAAATTTATCCCGGCTTCCCCGCAAGCGATTTGATTATTGGCGATGATGGAAGTGTGCGCGGCATCATCACCGGCGATATGGGACGTGCGAAAGATGGCTCCGAGAAACACACTTTTCAACCCGGCATGGAACTGCGCGCGCGTTACACACTCTTTGCCGAAGGCTGCCGCGGGAGCATTTCCGAACGGCTGATGAAACATTTTTCACTTCGTGAAAATGCCGATCCGCAAACCTATGGCATCGGGATCAAAGAATTATGGGAAGTAAAACCCGAAAACCACAAGCCAGGAAAAATCACTCACACCTTCGGCTGGCCGCTCGATAACGATACCTATGGCGGTTCGTTTCTATATCACATGGAAAACAATCAAATTGCGGTCGGTTTGGTGATAGGACTCGATTACCGCAATCCGTATCTTAACCCCTTCCAAGAATTCCAGAAATTCAAAACGCATCCATCCGTCGCACCGATATTCGAAGGCGGAAAGCGGATAGCTTATGGTTCGCGCGCCATTAACGAAGGCGGATTTCAATCTATTCCCGAACTTACTTTCCCTGGTGGCGCCATCATCGGATGCGGCGCAGGGTTCTTAAATGTTCCAAAAATCAAAGGAACGCACAATTCGATGAAATCGGGAATGCTCGCCGCCGAAGCCGTCGCAGATGCCCTCGCCGCAAACCGTGCATTTGACTTATTGGATGCATACCCGGAAGCGGTCAAAAAATCCTGGATCCATCACGAGCTTCATGCCGCACGCAATATTCGTCCAGCCTTCCGTCTTGGATTATTCGCAGGACTGGCTTACTCCGCACTCGATACCTATCTGCTTCGCGGTAAAGCACCGTGGACATTCCCGAATCATGCGGATCATAGCGCACTTGAACCCGCAAATCGCTTTAAACCCATCGCTTATCCGAAACCCGATGGAAAATTGACGTTCGATCTTCTCTCTTCCGTGTTTATCTCCAACACCAACCACGAAGAAAATCAGCCTGTACATCTGGTGTTAAAAAACCCAACCTCCGTTGCGCTGAATTATCATAAATATGCGAGCCCCGAAACGCGGTATTGCCCGGCAGGTGTATATGAGATGCTTGAGGAATCCGGCACTCCTAAACTACAAATCAATGCGCAAAACTGTCTGCATTGCAAAACCTGCGACATCAAAGATCCAACGCAAAATATTGTGTGGGTAACGCCCGAAGGCGGTGGTGGGCCGAATTACCCGAATATGTGATAATCACAATAGATTGATATTTAGATTAGAATAAAGAACTTTAGATTTTGACTTGACCTCTCCTTCCCTTTCTTTTAGCTTGCCTCAACCAGCGCATCAACATCAACAGATGAAATAGGTAGGATATGAAAAGAAGACGGGAAGACGAAACCTCAACACAAGCTGGTAAGCTACGAAGAGGTGAGGATAAATTAGATACAAATAACGATAAAACTTCACGGATAACAACCGAAGTAGAAAAAGCGGAGTTTAAAGCTGATTTCCTTAATGGTCGCCCTCTCTCTCTTCTTACGATCCTTACGCCCAAACTAAAAAAACTTTCCATAGAAGGAAAGCTTTCTGCGGGAGTAAAAAATATTCTGACAGACAACAATGAGCTTGCAAAAGCGCCAAACTTAGAAACTTTATCACTAAAACGGTGCGGTTTGGAGGATTCAGATGTCTTACAATTCTCCAAAACCTTGAAAAAACACACCAAACTTAAAACGCTTGAACTTTCGGGAAATCCTGTAAGCCCACCAACGTATTATGCTCTTCACACAGTGTTTGGCGAACGATTGCACATGGAAGGCTTTTTAGCGCCCATCCGCGAAGAAAATTCGGAAGAACTCCGCGAAGCGGAAGCTCCGAAAGCGGCTGCTCCTATCGCTGGGACGATGGGTGAGCGAACCCGTTCATATGCTGTAAAAGAAAAAGCAAAATTCTTTCAGGATACTATTCGTGAGAAACGTGCCGAAGTCGCACAAAATGTAGGCACCCGAGGAAAATACTAGCGTAAAAAAACCTCCTCTATTTGAAAGCAGAGGAGGTTTTTATTTCTATACTAAATCCGCTTCTGAAGGTTTTCCGCCCGCTTCTTCGGATCCGGATGGCTTGAAAGGAATTTATCGAGGAATCCTGTTTTTGCTCCACCTTGCGCCGCTAATTTATTGAGCGCAGTAACACATGCCTTCGCATCATAACCATGCTTCTTCATGAACTTCAAAGCATATTCATCGGATTCCGTCTCATCGTGCTGTGAGAATTGTTGGTTCACCACCTGCGCACCGAGCTTTGCCCAATCGCTGCTCGCCACTGGCTTGGTATATTCGCTCAGCTCCATGCCTTTAAACGCAGCCGAAGTACCTTTTGCCAGTTTCTGTGCCTGTTTGCTGTGACCTTTTGCGACATGCCCAATTTCGTGCCCAATCACAAATAACAACTCATCATCGCTCATCATATCCATGAGGCCGCTATACACACGTATATCCCCATTGGCCGCCGCAAAGGCATTGGCGGTGTTTGATACATAGACTTTGAAATTCAGGTTCAATCCATCTTCGTTGCGATGTTTTGCAAAAAGACGTTGGAGGCGCTCGTCATATTTATTATTCACAGGCGCGATTTGCGCTTTGTTATCAAGCTCGACCATGAAGTTTTTGGCATCATTCGCTGCATCTTTATCGGAATAACTCATCGCGCCATAGGCATCGGTCGCAAGGCCCGTTAACGCCGCGGGATTCAGTCCATCGGTCACGCATCCGGAGAGTGTAAGAGAGATGGCACTAAAAATACACACTATTTGGAGAGAACGTAAGATCATAGATACCCGATGCTTTTTTTAGTCCCGAAGTCGCTTTTCGCTCCGCTCAAAGCTATGCCAGACAGGCTTTTCCCTAACGGGTTACACGGTCACTGGCGTGCCAGGCGTAGCCCATAAGGGCGAAGCCTGGTGCCCACGGCCGGCACGTTAATACCCATAAGATACAAATACTTATTTTTATTTTGTCGTAAAGTAGTCGTAATACATCAGCTTACTCCTTGCAACATTATATCAAATCCGGATACAAAGAGATATTCAATAACTGTGGATAATTAATTGGATCAGCATTTGTGAACAAAGAAACTTTGTTAGAAAGTATAGAATTAGAAGTCCATGCTTTTACAAAAGCCCAAAAATTTTTAACTAACAAGCTGGGAACGGCTCATACCTCGGAAGAAGATAAACATAATAAATTAGAAGAAGAAAAACTAATCAAATCTTTTTTTGTTAAAATAGCTCGCGTTTATGATTCTGTAATCTCTAGTGCCCACCCAAAAGTACCTTTTCGTTGGGACAATTCAGGAAGAATATTAGGGGATATACATCTTAAAGGGTTATCCTTTAGTTGTCCCTTTAATCTAAGTGAGCTATGGCCATATCCTCGCCCCCTTTTATCTATTAGTTTCGATAAATGTCATTTTGGGGCTTTTTACTTAGATAATTTAAAAGAAATAAGCTGTGGTCCTGACTATTCCTCAAGATTACATTTTCGCGAATGTTCTATAGATTACTTAAGTATCAAAAAATCAACAATCAAAGATTTAAATTTTGATGGTGGAGAAATTAAAGCTACAGAGCTAGAAGACGCTAATTTCATGCGCGGCATAACCGTTAATGGAACTAGATTTGATGAATACTTCTCTATTAAGAAATGTGTTATATCAAAAAACTTGTTATTTTCTCAAATAACAAGTCAGAAAAATTTCTTTATGGATGATTGCTCAATTGAATCTTTTGTTTTTTCAAATTCAAACGTTCATCATAATCATTCTATAGGTTCGGATTATGATTTAGTTTCGAAGGTGTTTGAAGGGCAAAATTATGTTCGTTCCTCTGATTACAGTTTTATAATAAAAAATACATCAATTAGGGATGCTAATTTTTCAGATACCAAGTTTCATTCGAGCGTATTGATAGAGAATACAAAATTCTTAGAAGCTGCAAAGTTTTCCAAAGCACATTTTCAAAACCAGACAATATTCGATAAAGTTGTATTTAACAAATCACCTAAATTTCATGATGCTACTTTTTTCCAGGATACTGGGTTCATTGAAGTAGAATTTAAGGATTTCAAAAGCCGGGATGCATGGCGTGATTATCGTACTTTGAAAATCGCTATGGAAAAGTTTGGCTCTGAACATGAAGCTCAAGAATTCCATTCTTATGAATTGAAATCCCGCTACAACACTTTACTACCAGCATGGCCGCAAATCAGCCATCCTAATTATATTGAAAAAATCAGCTCTTTTTTTCTAAGTATATTTACAGACTACAATAATAATTTATGGCTTCCTATTATCTGGCTTTTCCTGGGGGCTATAATTGGATTCGATGTGTATTACGGTTTCGATGCAGTTACGTGTAGTGCACTTAAACCAGGAACTTTTGATCCACATGGCACTTGGCTGGAATATGTTTGTGAAAGAAACTTTAAACTAGAACGATCAATACTTTACTCACTGCAAGCAAGCTTATGGCCTATTGGGATTGCTTTGAGTCCAGAAATACTACAGCCCAAATACTTAGGCATCAAACTGTTTCATGCCATACAGCTTGTATTTTCTACCTTAATGCTGTTTTTTATCATTTTTGGAGTGCGTAGAAGATTCAAAATCTGAATGTCATTCGTAATTCTAGTCGTAATTTATTCGTAAATTGCATTGTGGAAAATTCTAATACGAAAATTCTAATACTTTGAAATATATAGATAATTTAGATACTTATGAAATCAATAAATATCACCAACCCATTGAAATATAACGATTTTATTGTGTATGGTGCCCACGGCCAGACTTGAACTGGCACGTCCTGAACGGACAACAGATTTTAAGTCTGCAGCGTCTACCGATTCCGCCACGTGGGCAACTCTCCGAGAAGGAAAATAGCAGGCGGGAAGATAGCGCCTCAAGGCCAATTACGCAAGCATTAATCCAGTGTCTTCCTTAGGCACTGTTAACTAATTCGCTAGGCCGTAGAAAAGATGGTGATTTTCGAGCACCGCAGCGCAGTGTACATAAGAGTACATGAGTAGCGGGAGCGCAGAAAATTGCCATCTGCAGCCAGGCATAGTAGAATTAGCTAAGAGTGCCTAGATAAAACATCCACGTATTTTAAGACATAAGGCGGCATCAGGCTATAACCCCAGGCACGGTAAGCACGGGAGCGGCGGACAAGGATCCGTAAGGATTCAAGCGTCTGCTCGCGCCATAAGACCTGCCAGCGCCGGAAATACCGGGTATTGGAAAGGGAATCAATTTCTTGGGAAGGCGTATGGGGCGCAACACCGATATACTTATAAATCCGTGCAAGCACCCGATCCGGCGAGCGCACCAAATCTTCGTAACGTACAATAATATAAGAAGAAATTCCTTGTAAGTCCTGTTCTAGCTGCTGATGGGCAATTTCCCAATGCGAAAGCAAGTTATCCAGGTTTGTCCCGCTCCATTTCTGGGTTGCAAGGGAAACCGCAAGCGGATGACGCACAACGACTATCGTCTTCATCTGCGGGAACATCGCCGCCAAGAACCGTAAGCGAACAATATTCGGTGGTGATTTCTCAAGTAATATCGAACGGGAAAGATCCCAATAACGGCTCCATTCTTTAAAAAGCTTTTGCTGATTTTCCGGCGTTACTAAAGAAGATTCTTCATCCAGATACGAATTCGGGTTAAATGCAAACCGCCCAGGCCCACCGAAATCCTTGGCAGGCCGGTATATGCTCTGGAGGTGCTGCCCCTCATCTTCCGGCACACCTGTTCCTGCAAATCCGCTAATTTCCGGATGTTCACGCAACATTTCATGCAGTAACGACGTCCCACTCCGGTGAAGCCCGGCGATAAATACATATTGATGGGACGAAGGAGCCAACAAAATCATGTGTGTTTATTCTCCAGCCAGGACGGTATTTGATCCCGCCCAATCAGTTCATCATAGGTTTCCCGAGGCCGCACTACTGCCCAGTCTTTCTCATTCACCATCACTTCCGGAATTAACCGGCGAGTGTTATAAGTGCTTGCCATTACAGCACCATATGCCCCTGCAGAACGGAACGCGATGCGGTCGCCTGCTTCCATTCTCGGCAAATCCCGCTGCTCGGCGAAAACATCACCCGTTTCACACACCGGGCCCACGACATCGACGACTTCGTGCGCCTTTCCTTGCGATGCGCTATTCAAAGGGACAATCTCGTGATACGCATCGTAAAGGCTCGGGCGGATAAGGTCATTCATCGCCGCATCAACAATCAGGAAATTCCGATGCTCCGTGCGCTTCACATAAATCACGTCAGAGACCAATACCCCCGCATTTCCCGCAATTAATCGGCCTGGCTCAAATACCAAATGGCAGCCCAAATGGCGCGTCGCCTGGATCACCATGTTCGCATAATTCTCCGGCGTCGGAGGCTCCTCACCCGCATAAGGGATGCCAAGCCCTCCACCAAGATCAAGATGCGTAATCACATGCCCGTCGCTCCGGAGCAGATGCACAAGCTCTTCCACCCGTTTAAATGCCGCTTCAAATGGTGCGAGCTCCAGCAATTGTGAGCCGATATGAGTCGATACCCCGCGCACATTAATCCCTGGCAATTGCCCAGCCTTGCGGTAAAGTTCCCGCGCAGCTTCCCAATCCACCCCAAACTTATTTTCTTTCTTTCCGGTGGAAATTTTCTTATGCGTTTTCGCATCCACATCCGGATTAATCCGAACCGCAATATTCGCCTTCACACCCAATGTACTCGCCACTTCGCTTAAGCAAATGAGTTCAGGTTCTGACTCGATATTAAACTGGCCGATCTTATTTTTGAGCGCATACGCCATCTCATCGCGCGTCTTACCCACACCGGAAAACACAATCCGCTCGGGCGGAATGCCTGCAGCTAGCGCACGCCGAATTTCCCCTTCCGATACCGCATCGCCACCTGCCCCTTCGCGGGCTAATGTTGAAAGCACCGCTTGGTTGGAGTTGGCCTTAATCGCAAAGCAGATCGTTGCCTGAACCTCTTTAAAAGCGTCCGCAAATACGCGATAATGGCGAAGCAATGTCGCAGTGGAATAGCAGTAAAACGGGGTTCCCACCTTATCCGCAATCGATGCAAGCGAAACGTCTTCAGCGTGAAGTACGCCTTCCTTATACTGGAAATGGTCCATAATCCGACCCCTTTGGGCTGCTGTTGGTGATGCCAGTCACCATACGAAAAACGATGGTTTTTGCAAGCTAAAGCACATTGACGCTAATAGATTCGAGCATTTCCTCCTAAATAAAAAGTCGAGCGTCTTATCGCATTATGCTTATAAAAAATCCATTAGGTTCTGCTTGAGCCCGTTATTGGCGCGTTTTAGGTATAAAAAAAACCCTTGAGACTGCAAGCGTCCCAAGGGTTTATTTTACAAAAATCAGTATAAGCTAGCTGTTAGCAACTGCCGCAACTTCCGCCGCGAAATCCGTTTCTTCCTTCTGGATGCCTTCACCCAGTTCGAAACGGAGGTAACCGGTAACCGTAATTGGCGCACCCGCAGCATTAGCCGCTTCTTTCACGGCATCAGATACTTTGGTTTTTCCATCAATCACGAATACCTGCTCCAAGAGCACTACTTCGCCATAATATTTGCTAATACGGCCTTCAACCATCTTTTCGATGATGTTGTCTGGCTTGCCAGAGGCTTTTGCTTGCTCACGGAAAATCACGCGCTCACGCTCAACCAGCGAAGGATCCAACTCATCTGCGTTCAATGATTCAGGACGCGCAGCCGCGATATGCATCGCAATTTGCTTACCAATGGTTTCGAGTTTATCCGCAGAAGCAGACGACTCAAGCGCCACCAATACCCCGATTTTTCCAAGTCTCGGAGCAATCGCATTGTGGATATAGCTCACAATCGAACCTTGTTTCACAGAAAGCTTGCCAAAACGGCGCAGGTTCAAGTTCTCACCGATCGTGCCGACGAGTTCAGAAACTTCATCGCCAATATTTCGGCTGCTGCCGGGGAATTTCGCAGCCTTTAAAGCCTCAACATCACCATCCACAGCAAGCGCTGCTTGAGCAATCGTGCTCGCGCATGCTTGGAATTTGTCGTTACGTGCCACGAAATCGGTCTCAGAGTTAAGCTCCACCACAACACCGGTCGTGCCTTTGGTCGCAAGCGCCACCAAGCCTTCCGCCGCGGTACGGGAAGCTTTTTTCGCTGCTTTCACCAAACCATTTTTTCGGAGCCAATCTTTTGCTTCTTCAATATTGCCATTATTCTCGGTCAGCGCCTTTTTGCAATCCATCATGCCGGCACCGGAGGTTTCACGAAGTTCCTTAATAAGTGCGGTTGAAATCACCATAGGTTTTCCCTTTATTTCTCATTGAGTTATACTATTTGGAAGAAAAGGTACCCCAAGCTCTAATGCTTAAGGGTACCTAATTCAGATCAATTAAGCAGCTTCGCCCGCATCGTTTGCTTTTGCAGGCTTTTTCGGAGCTGGTTTTTTGGTAACGGTTGGAGCTTTTTTCTTAGCATCACCTTCTTCAGAAGAAGCAGCGTCTGCTTTCTTCGCAGGAGCACCAGCACCTTTCTTCGCTTTCGCGTGGTCTAGTTTCCCGCCACCTTTTACGGTACGGAGATTTTCACCAGAGATTTCAGAGCGCGCACCGATATCAGCACCACCAGAAACCATCGCTTTTTCGATACCAGAAAGCACCGCATCCGCCAAAAGACGGCAGTAGAATGCAATCGCACGAGTCGCATCATCGTTACCAGGAACTGGATAATCGATAGCTTCAGGATCGCTGTTCGTATCGAGGATCGCCATCACTGGGATACCAAGTTTCTGTGCTTCCAAAATCGCAAGGTTTTCGCGGTTCGTGTCAATAATAACGAGAAGATCAGGAACACCGCCCATCTCGCGGATACCGCCCAAAGAACGTTGAAGTTTCTCATGTTGACGGCTCAAGCCCAATTTCTCTTTTTTCGTCAGGCGCAGACTCTCATCCGCCAGCTGTAATTCGATGTCTTTCAATACACGAATAGAAGCTGATACGGTTTTCCAGTTGGTAAGCATCCCACCCAACCAACGGTGATTCACATAATACTGACCACAACGCTTTGCTTCATCAGCCAATACTTCAGATGCCTGACGCTTCGTACCAACGAACAATACACGGCCGTTTTTTGCAACAACATCATGCACTTTTTGCAGTGCTTGGTGAAGAAGTGGCACGGTTTGTTGGAGGTCAATGATATGTACACCATTACGGCTGCCATAGATATAAGGCGCCATACGTGGGTTCCAACGCGCGGTTTTGTGACCAAAATGCACCCCTGATTCCAGGAGTTCGCGCATAGAAAAAGCAGGAAGATTAGCCGGAGCGTTCATATATAATACTCTCTTGTTTTATCGGTTATACCTTCGCAGGCGTCACCGGAAAAATCGCTTATTTAACAGCAACTTCAACCAGCACTCGAAAAGGAGGAGATCCCCTTAAACCTGCGTGCGAATTTCCCCCTCCTATACTATATATATAGAAAGAAGAGCGGTCTTTTTACCTTATTTGCCTTGTAAATGCAAGGGGTAACTAGTCTTTTTTCTCTATTACTTGCCGTTGCTGACCAATTGACGTTCCTCTAGAGCGCCCACCACCTCTGCTGGGTTCTTTGGAATCCGCGGTCTTTTTTACCCAAGAAGTATTCGCTGTCACATCACTGGAACTTAACGAGCGCGGGAATTTGGACTCTTTCTTTGCAGGAGGCATCAATAATTCAGGGGTAGAAGTCGGCTTGGGAAGAGCCTTATCCGCAAATTCAGCCCCTTTTGCAACATCAACCTTTTGTGGATTACGACGATGATCCGAACGACTATGGGCGCGAGCAGAAGCTTCCTGCAATGGTTTTTTTTCAGGAAGAGAAGTCGAAAACACCTCTTCTGCACTAGGCTTTGCAGCCGGTTTTTTATCCCTCTCCCGTGCCTTTGTTTTGAAATTGTCCTCGTCGAGTAACGATTCAAGCGCTTCTGTAAGTTTGATCGTATTTAGATCTCCTGGATTTAAATCCAGCCCTTTCAATTTGGGACGTTCTTCCCATGGAAAAGTTATATCTTTTGGCAACATTGCCTTCAGATCATCCAACTCCGAAGAGGTCGATTGTTCTTGTGAAGAACCTGTGCTCTCTTTCTTGATTTCTTTTTTTGGAGAAATGGGGGGAATAGTAGGATTACTTGCTACCTTTTCTTTCCACATTTTCCTCGCTTCTGAAGCGCTTGGTGAACTTGATTCCGATACAGTATTCTGTGTTTTTTCTTCTGAAGATTTTTTTGACATAACATGTCTCCGCTGCTTTCATCGTTACGATAATTCCTAGGAATTACCTATAACACAGCGGGCAACAAGAGACAATTCTAATTTATTAATTAGATGGTTGTATTTTTTTGTGCCAAACGATACTCACGCGCAAGTTCCACATAGTTCTGCGCAGAGATCGGAATATACGCCGTTTCTTGAGGTTTCAAGTCGCGGAAATGGAAGGGTGCCCCTATTATTTGAAGCACCCTTCTTGTTTATAATCACCTTTAAAATAACGACAAAAAGGTGAAATAACGCGATATAAAGAAAAAAGCTTTTCTTTTCCTTATTTCACATTCAGTAGTCTCAATCTTTATTCTCATAAATCATTTTCCTTGTTGGTTATGAAAGGTCCTGGCCAAGTACCTGTATTAAAATTAGCGATGTTTTGAAAAGAATACAGATTTTTAAAATTGAGAAATCTGCCACAGTACCCACATTATCCTTTTAGATTCAATAGAATAAAATTTCTTTTGGGGTACAATACCGTCACCTTGGACATTTTTGAATTAAACCGAGGAGCGTTTATTGCTATAACTATCTTAATAAAGGAAAATTAAATTGTATAAGGAGATTGAGGGTAGTCCTGTTCTGGCATGTATAGATCCCCAATAGTTTTCATAGCTAGTGATATGTCCAGTTTTCCACGCAATACTAGAAGGAAAGAGGTAGGGACTATCTGGGAAATCGGTCTCATTTCGCTTTTTTATTTTTTGCAGTAATTTAGTTGCACCACTACGTAAGAGTTTCTCTTTTGTTTTTCCTTTTGGCATCCAAAGCACCCTCGCAGAATCATTTTCCTGCGGTATATCAAATTCATCCCAAGTTGCTCTAAGTAATCTACTAGGACAAGGATCTAGGCCAGATAAGAAAAGTAAGTGAATAAAACTTGCTTTTTGAACATAAGCTTGTTCATTCTCTAGAATATTGAATAACTTATTGAAATCATCTTTCGTTAATTCGGGTGCTGAAGCAAGTTCCTCATATTTTTTGGTATATATTTTTATTTGCTTTAAATAGTAAAGCACAACAGAGAAACGTCTTTCAGACGTTATATTTTCAGCTAACAGAAACATATAATGAATAAAGGAACGAAGATTCTTTTGCTGGGCAGGTTTATATTCAATGGCATTTAGAAGTGATTCTATTTCGTTTGCCGTAACATCTATTGCTTTCTTTTGTTGTAATAGGATTGGAGTGAACTTGTCAAAGCGCTTCCTGTTATCATCGATATATTGTATTGATCTATTAGCATTTTCTTGATTCTGCAAGGCGTACTCGGCTAATTCTGCAAAAGTCATACTTTTAATTTTCTGCTTCAACAAATACCTTTCAATTCCCATTTTTAGGTCTTTTATTTCTCTTTCGGCTTCGATTCTTGCACTTTTGAGAAAAACGCCTTTTGCAGGAGAAAGGGTTCTACGTATAATTTTTTTACTTCCTATATTAACTCGTATTGCAAAGGATTTACCCTGTGTCTTACCTCCCCATAATCTGATGCCAAATCCTGGCAAAATAGTGTCTGAAATCCATTTTTCTCCTCGAATAGGAGGAGTTAGACTCTCTACAAAACTTGCAGTTAGTTTTTTACGTTCCATTACGCAATACTTCTGGTTAAAAATTTACAATGACTTACCTAACTGGTACTCCCGAGCGAGATCAACATAATTCTGCGCAGAGATCGGAATATACGCCGTTTCTTGTGGTTTTAAATCGCGGAAATATTTCGCAGGATTCCCCGCCCAAATTTGTCCTGCAAGCACACGTTTCCCCGGAGGAACCAGCGCACCCGCAGCCACCATCGCACCAGATTCTACCACTGCACCATCCATCACAATCGCGCCCATCCCCACAAAACAATCATCCTCTAACGTACAAGCATGCAGCAGCGCCTTATGCCCCACCGTTACGCCATTGCCAATATGCGTCGGACCATCGTTGCGCGACACATGAATGACGGTGCCATCTTGAATGTTAGTGCGCGCACCGATTCGAATTTTCTGGACATCTCCGCGTATCACACAATGAAACCAGATTCCCGAATCTTCACCGATCTCAACATCGCCGATTACATCGGCGGAAGGGGCGATAAATGCAGTAGAGGCGATGCGTGGCGTGATGCCGCGGTAGGAAAGAAAATGCCGTTGTGTCATGCGAAACCTTTTTTATTGTGAGCAGTGAAGTCTTCGTTATGATAAGTTCAGTTATAGATAAAAGCTAGGAAAAGAGGTAGTAACTCCACAAGAGGTCGTCATTGCGAGAAGTGAAACGACGAAGCAATCCAGCCTATCAATGTGTTGGACGGCTGGATCGCTTCGTTCCTCGCGATGGCGACCTCTTCCAGTCACTCTACCTTACGTTTACAAGTACAAGGGTTAAAAACTACTAAGGAACACCCCATGACCACCCTCATCACCGGAGCTGCCGGATTTATCGGTTATCATGTCGCAGAAGCGCTGCTTGCTAGAAGCGAAAAAGTCGTAGGCGTGGATAACCTCAACAGCTATTACGATGTCGCACTTAAGAAAGCGCGCCTTTCGCAGCTTGAATCCCACAAAAATTTTCTCTTCCGCCATATCGATATCACCGACCGCAGCGCAATGGAAGCGCTTGCGCGCAACCATCCGGAAATCACCCACATCATTCACCTAGCCGCACAGCCGGGCGTGCGCTATTCGCTTGAGAATCCGCTTGCCTATATCGAAAGCAACATCATCGGCCAGATGGTTATCTTAGAACTCGCACGGCATCATTTACCCAAGCTCGAACATCTGGTTTATGCGAGCTCCAGTTCCGTCTATGGAGGCAACACCAAGTTGCCATTTTCCGTGAATGATCCCGTTGATTCGCCTGTATCCCTCTATGCCGCCACCAAAAAAGCCGATGAGCTGATGGGGCATTGTTACAGCCATCTCTATGGCATTCCGATGACTGGATTACGTTTCTTCACTGTCTATGGCCCGTGGGGACGTCCCGATATGGCGACCTATAGCTTCACGAAAGCAATCTTTGATGGCAAGCCGATTCAGGTCTATAACCAAGGCGATATGAAGCGCGATTTTACTTATGTCGATGATATCGTCCAAGGTGTCTTGGCTACCCGCACACGCGCGCCCTCAGCTGCGTCCGGCGTTCCGCATAAGGTATATAACCTAGGAAATCACCAAGCCGAACCGCTGTTACGTTTTATAGAAGTGCTCGAAAATGCGGTTGGAAAAAAAGCGATTATTGAACTCAAACCCATGCAAGATGGCGATGTGAAGGAAACCTACGCCGATATCACTGAAACCACCCGTGATTTAGGCTTTAAGCCCACAACGTCAATTGATGTAGGATTACCGAAGTTTGTGGAGTGGTTTAGGGGATATCATGGGGTGTAACAGAGAATAAGGTTCGGCTCTGTCGTTTAAAACAGAGCCGAAAAAAACTTTAGTTAATTGCAGCAGCTCTCAACTTCGAGAGAGGGCGAACTTTTACCCGGACAGAAGCTGGCTTTGCTTTACCTTTCATCATCTCACCGGTCGCAGGATTGCGGATGAGCGTACCAGCTTTACGAGCAGGCACCTTACGTAAGGTCACTTTTAACAGGCCTGGGAGAATGAATTCACCAACACCACGTGGATGAACAGAACCCAACATCACACCTTCGATCGTAGCGAGAATTTCGCTTGCTTGTTTACGCGTGATGTTATTTTTTTCGGCAATGAGGTTGAGAAGTGCAGATTTCGTCAATGTCTCTTTCACAGGACTGATTACCGCCGCAACGGGTTTCGACGATTTCTTTTTGGCTACCGGCTTCTTAACGGCCGATTTCTTTTTAGCTGCTGGCTTTTTGGTTACCGGCTTCTTAGTTACCGTTTTCTTTTTAGTTTTAGTCGCACTAGATTTCTTCATTTGAACCTCCTTTGAAGAATTTCTGTCTTCGTTATAGAAATACAATTATGAAGAAATCATTAACGAAAATAGTCAGTTAAAAAGAATATAGCATTTTTAGCGCGTCCCCGCCTAAACTTATAACAAAGATAACTGTGTTATGAGAAGCGCATGTCCGAACAAACCATCGAAGCAACTAACAAAGTACGTGAAGCCGTCGGCGTATTTAACAACCTTGATGAAATGCAAGCAGCAATCGACGAACTGGAATTACAGGGGTTCGAGCGTCGTCACATTAGCGTATTAGGAAGCGAAGGGGCTGTCGAAGAACATTTCGGCCAACCGCATATCAAGCCCGAAGAGTTGGAAGATAACCCCGAAACTCCCCGTTCCATAAAAGTAAAACCACAAGAGTTAGGCATCGCCCAGGGCGCACTTGTAGGAGGAACGATGTATGCCGGAGTTGTCGCCGCAATACTAGCGGCTGGTGCATTTACTCCGCCCGGAGCACTTGTCACTACGGCTATTATGGGAGGGGTGGGAGGCGCTGCACTCGGCGGTCTACTTGCGAAACTTTTGGGAGATGAATATGCTAATTTTTTCCAAAAACAACTCGATGCTGGGGGGCTATTGCTCTGGGTGGCAACCCCCGACCTTGAGAAAGAACAAATCGCTCGAGACACTCTAACCAAGCATGGCGCAAGGGATGTGCATGTGCATGATATTACGTTAGTGGAGTAAAGCTACAGTGGAAAATCATAACTGATCGCAAACCCATCCGGCTTAAGCTCCAACGACACATTCGCATCGCCAAAATCCGCATAGAGGCGCTTGGGTGTGATCCAATTTTGCTTATCGGCTGATGCCACTTCGAGCGTATCAATAATCTTATCTAAGCGCTCGCGTTCGCTTCCTTTGCCTATCGGCAATAGCCGGGCTTCATCACGAATAATATCAAATAATACTTCATCTTTTTTCAACACCACCGGCACACGGGTGAAGGTGTAGCTGAACCCATAATGCATACATCCGCCAACCAAATAAATCACCCGTTCCCCTGATGGAAATTCTATCGTATGCGACAAATGGCGAGTATGGCGATCATGCCGCACGGGACTCACCTCTTTGATCGAATCTTTAATCGAAGGATCGGTAATAATAAAGGTGGATTCAAGCTCATTCGGATGAAGGATACAATCCTCCGTGAACCCATTCGCCGATGCGGTAAGGGGAAGGAGCGCAACAATCAGCGCAATAAGAAGGGCATTTTTCATGACACAATTTCCTTTTATAACATTGTATAATAATGATAAAAGTAGATAATGGTATGATGCCGATATGAAATCAATGCGAAGCTGCGTAATATGTCTACATTTTACACCATCGGCCATTCCACACGCTCGCTAGAAGAATTTTTAGCACTGCTCACATCGGTTAGCGTTACGATGGTTATTGATGTCCGACATATCCCACGCTCCCGTACCAATCCGCAATATAATCAAGATACCCTGCCCAGCTTTCTTGCAAAACACGATATAGGCTATGAGCATATCCAAGAACTAGGCGGCCTCAGAAGAAAAAATCCTGAATCTTCTAATACCTATTGGCATAATGAAAGCTTTCGGAACTATGCGGATTATGCGATGACAGAACCGTTTTGCTGTGGATTGAAACGTTTACGCCAAATTGGTCGTAAACAAACTTGTGCGATAATGTGTGCTGAAGCGGTTTGGTGGCGATGCCATCGTCGGATCATTGCCGATTACCTTATCACCGAGGGAAAGCAAGTCTTTCACATTATGGGAAAAGGAAGGATAGAAAAAGCAACCTTGACTCCTTGCGCGAGGCGGATAGAAGGAAGGAGGTTAGTTTATGCAAGTGAGGAGTAGCGCCCTTACCCCAACTCCGCACGCAACTTTTCCTCATCGAGCGCCTTCTCCCATTTACTAATCACAATCGCCGCAACGCCATTGCCGATCATATTCGTAACCGCGCGCGCTTCACTCATGAAACGATCGATCCCTAAAATGAGCGCGAGTGCCGTCACGGGCACTGAAGGCACAACGGCGAGCGTCGCCGCCAACGTAATAAAGCCCGATCCCGTCACTCCCGATGCACCTTTGGAGGTCAACATCGCCACCGCCAGAATTGTCAATTGTTCCTGTAAACTCAAGTCAATACCGACCGCATGCGAAACAAACAACACCGCCATCGATAAATAAATATTCGTCCCATCCAGATTAAACGAATAGCCCGCCGGCACGACAATCCCGATCACTGTTTTATGGCAACCGAGTTTCTCCAATTTATGCATGAGTTGAACGATCACCGATTCGCTCGAGGATGTCCCAAGCACCGTGATTAATTCTGTTTTGATGTAGCGCAAAAACTTGAACAGACTAAAGCCACAAATCCGCGCAAGGACTCCCAACACAATGAACACAAAAGCGGCACATGTCGCATAAAACAGGAACACGAATCCCGCCAATTGCTGCAAGGATTCCGCACCAAATTTTCCAATCGTATAGGCCATTGCCGCCCCCGCACCGATTGGCGCTAACGTCATGACCATAGAGATGATCTTGAAGAATATTTTTGATAGCGACTCAATCAGCGTGATAACTGGTTTTGCGACCTCCCCCACATGCGTCATCGCGATGCCAAACAATATCGCCACCAGTAAAATCTGCAAAAGATCCCCCTCCCCAGTAAACGCATCGGCGAAGGTTTTGGGGATAATGTGCAAAATATAATCCTGCACCGTCATTTCATGCGCTTTTTCGGAAAATCCCGACACCTTACTTGCATCGAGCGTCGCAGGATCAATATCCAACCCCGCGCCCACCTGCGTTAGGTTTCCCACCAGCAACCCGATGACAAGTGCGAATGTCGAGATGACTTCAAAATAAAGAAGTGCCTTCCCGCCCACTCTTCCCAATTTCTTGATAGAGCCAGAGCCCGCAATTCCCAGCACCACAGTGCAGAAAATGACCGGGCCAATGAGCATCTTGATAAGCGCGATAAATCCATCCGCGATGGGTTTGAGCGCAATGCCCGCCTCCGGGCTGAGATATCCCAGCACACCGCCACTGACAATCGCCACCAACACCCAGAAATACAGCGAACGGGTGATGTGTTTCATGTGGCGCCTTTTGTGGTTAGAGGGTTAGACTATAGTTATAGTGGGAGATGCGGGGGAGAAAAGCAAGGGGGATGGTAATTTTCGCCTGGGCTTGCCGAGCCGAAGCTCGCTAGAGCATAGACTGGACAAAAAAGTTCGAACCAATTATCAACAATCTTACGAGATTGAGCTATAGTCCTCAAGCATCAATTGCCTAAACATATTGCCCCGCCGCGTGCCCGGAAGACCATGCCCACTGGAAGTTATAACCACCTAACCAGCCGGTTACGTCCACTACTTCGCCAATAAAAAATAGTCCCGGATGTTTTTTAGATTCAAATGTTTTTGAGGATAATTCCTCGGTATCAACTCCGCCCAATGTAACTTCGGCAGTGCGGTAGCCTTCGGTGCTGATTGGCTTTAAGGGCCAGTTGGTAATTTTTGTGGTGATTTCGGCAAGTTTTGCGTTTGAATGGTCGGCCATTTTCTTGCTAGAGTTATTGCAAACAAATGCAGCAAGTTTGCGCGGCATTATGTTCGCCAGTGCGGTTTTTAATTCCTGCTTTGGGTTTGCGGTTTTCAATTCCTTTAGCTTTTCCAGAGCGTTTATGTCGCCGGCCAGATTCAGTTCTACCTCATCGCCTGGTTGCCAATATGAGGAAATTTGCAAAATCGCTGGGCCGCTGATGCCGCGATGGGTAAAAATTATACCCTCGGAAAAAGTTTTTTTGTTACAGCTCGCCGCTCCGTTAAATGAAACGCCGATTAAATCTTTGGTTTCGGCAAGCAAGTGCTCGGCAAATGCAAGCGGTACTAATCCGGCGCGGGTGGGAATTATGTTAAGGCCAAACTGATGCGCAATTTCATAACCAAAACCCGTTGCGCCAATTTTAGGGATGGATAACCCACCGCACGCAACCACAAGCGATGCGGATTGATATGTTTCCAAACCAACGGTCACTGTAAAATTTTCATTCTTCGCAATGTTAGTTATTTTTGAGTTTGTTTTGATTTCAACATGAGCCGCCACGCATTCAGCAAGCAGCATATTGATAATCTGCTGTGACGAGTCATCGCAAAAAAGCTGCCCCAACGTTTTTTCATGGAAACTGATATTGTGTTTCTTTATCAGGCTGATGAAATCTTGCTGCGTGTAGCGCTTAAGTGCAGAAACGCAGAAATGCGGATTATTGGAAATATAATGTTGCGGGGTGATGGTTAGGTTAGTGAAGTTGCAGCGCCCGCCGCCGGAAATGCGGATTTTCTCGGCGATATTGGCTGAATGTTCAAGCAGTAACGTTTTGCGCCCGCGCTTGCCGGCCTCAATGGCGCACATCAAACCCGCCGCACCAGCGCCTATTATTATGACATCAAATTTGCTCAGAACTTAAACCTGCTAATAAATTCCCGGTTGTAACTCTCGGATAGGTTTGGTGGTGTGAGTCGTCATTGACTAACCCCCTCTTAGTATTACGCTGATATGGGGGGAAAATACAGCGTAAATTCTAATTTTACAGGGAAAGGCTACCTCTTTTGACAGCTTATAGGTATGGTCATAAGGGTATTGTAGAGATGCTATTAGCCGATTCACGAACTGATCCCAGCCCATTGCTGTTGAAGCTCTGCTGAATATTAAAGAGGAATACCTCCACCTCCCCTCGGCGCTGCAGGCAAAGGTCTTGCCGCTCTTCCGCCACGGTAATGGGCGATGTCGTCATGGACACAGCGGTGTTTTCCTTTGGCATTGATGATTTCGCGTTCGACCTCAACATACCGTACAGATGTCGCAGATTCCACCGTGCAGCGCAGTTGGGTTCCAGGAAGCCCTCGCAAGAAGATACCGGCAGTTTCGGCATCAATTTGTTTTAAATTGATGGAATAAGAAAGTTGCCCATTCCGGGATATAGCGCGATGATGAGGTTGCGCAGCATCCCATGCGGCTTTGGCATCATACGTCCCATTAGCCGCAAGCCTTTGAAGTTCTTGCCATTCCGTATCGCTAAGTGTAATCGAAGCAATAACATCCCCCCGCTGTAAACCGGCTTTAACAACCGGCAGATTGGCTTCTGCTGCAGCTTTTTCCCGAGGATCAGCTAGCGTATCGCTCACAAAGGCTTCAATTTTTAAACCCTGACCAGGCGCATAACTCACTTCTACCCCAATCCCGCCATATTTTTTATCATCATGAGGCTGCTCAAGAACATTAAGCTTAGTTTTGCTTAAGTTGTTTGCAAAGATGCCCTCAGTTCTTTTTCTGAGAAAGTCTATGGAGGGTTGTAGATTTTCAACAATAGTCTTTAATTGATCCTGCGGTATCGCTTGAATTTGGTTCACCACTTGCGGCTGATGGCTAAATAGATGAGGAAGCCCATCAGTTACAGATTGGAGGATAGCATCCTCTGCGGCCTGTTGCGCAGGCGTTGCTGCGCCTCCGGGGTTGGCATTGAGAAAACGCTGGGTAAGGAACTGTTTAATTGCCGCTTTGTAATACTGGCCTTGAGTATAGGCAGCGGTAAACATCCGGGCTGCGCGGTTTGCAAGGGCGGCAGGATCAAGCGGACGTGGTGCGGGAGCTACAGCCGCTGCAGCTCCGGCAGCGGGCGCTGCTGCGGCAGCAGCAAGAAGTGGCATTGCACGTGCTGGGTCTTTAATACCTTGATAGAGCGCTTCGGTAAGGTCGAGGTTTGCCAAATCTATAACGGTTGTGGGTGCTGGAACACCGATAAGCTGGCACAGTTCGCCTAAGTCCCGATGGGCAGCAGCTTGATCGGCTGGGCTTAGATTTTTCCCTGCCGTGGTAGGCTTCTCAATTGCACCAAGCAAGTTGCTTTCAAGGAGTTGTAAGACGTCAAGAGAGCTGGTACAAAAATCGTCATAGTTAAAATCAACCGCACCCTCATTGCCATAGATATGTTCTAGCAATTCCCGATTGCCGCTGTGCTGCTGGCGTTTTTGCTCGATCCAGACGACCAGTTTCTCACGGGAAGCTGTTTCGCGGAGGTTGGGTTGGCGTTGGATGTTGTAAGGCTGTCCTGTTGTAAGAGCTTGCCGTATCGCCGCTTCATGACCTGCCACTGGAGGATTTAACTCCTCCTCATACCGCAACCAGTTACGGAAACGGACACGGGAAAAAGCAGAGAACTCTTGGATGGCGTTTTGTAGTATGGTACGGGGAGGATAGTAAGGAATTGCATGAAAAGGAATTCTTAAATCTGGTGAAAGGCGGCTACCACCTACCCAAAACGCGATTAGATCAATGGTACTACATATCTTTCCTTAGCCTGAACTCTTTGCGACGGCAAGCCCTGTTGCCCTAGTTTATAAGTATCGAGAGATCCATCCGGGGTAAAATATGGATGATGAGGATCATCAAATCTCCGATCAAACTCTTTAACCACCGCTTTATGCTGTGGAAAAGCATGAAGATCTTGAGCAAAATCAGTTGCGTTAGCTTGAAAATATAAGCTTAACTGATAAGCTTGTTCTTTATTAAAATACCGCATCTTCTTGATTCCCTTAAGCTTTTATCGTTTCTCCCTTTGGGTGCGGTAATTATATACAACTACAGCGAGAAAAGCAACTGTTTGTAAAGATTGTAGGAGAGGTTAATTAGAAGGGAAAATGGCAGCCTGACGAAATAATCCATTGCTCTCTGGATTGCCGCATCGCGAATACTCCTCATAACCACGGCACTGGGTTCTAAAATATGCTTGATCAGGGTTTGTGGAAGTCTCACAAATTCAGGAAAGATAACCGGTACTATTTTCTGCGCCTTGTGCAGAATCTCTTTGGAGAGTGAACTGTTGCAAAGGGATGGGCTCAACAAACTCTCAACGTGGCCGCCAGTTGTTTCAGTCCTTTAATTCATTAGACGATGCATCTTATCTTCTATAAAGCCGGCGGATTAAAGAAAGTGGAAAGTTGGGCGAAGTGGGTTATGGGGGGAGAGGAGCAAGAGCGAAGGCTGACCTAACTCGCTCCTGCTGCTTTATTTATCGATCCTTGTCCAATCCTATAACCCAAAGTACCCTTTGGCATTGTCACGGATACGACAGATTCAACAGGTACAGGAGGAGGTAAGCAAAGGGTTATGGACTTACAATTCTAAAATGCCTTAAGATGCCATCGCGGCATTACAACGTTATGTAGATAATAGTCTTATCCCTTATGAGATGATTTTTATAGGCCTCTTGCAATACAGCAGGTACAATCTTTATAAAGAGGATTAGATATGGTGTGGGAAGAAAAAACATTTGTTGCTCTCGTTAAAGCTGGAAAAAACGCAGAGGCTAAGGCATATTTTGAACGGGGGCACCCCCACTCTACTTACCTTTCTTTTAACCGGCATTGGATTAACACTGCCGAAGCATGCTCGGCACTGGGAACAGCTCTCCAAGGCACCAATGTCACTTCGCTTGATCTTCAGTGTAACAACATTAACACTGCCGAAGCATGCACTGCACTGGGAACAGCTCTCCAAGGCACCAATGTCACTTCCCTTGATCTTGGCCGTAACGAAATTAACACTGCCAAAGCATGCACGGCACTGGGAACAGCCCTCCAAGGCACCAATGTCACTTCGCTTAAACTAGGTAATAACAGCATTAACACTGCCGAAGTATGCACGGCACTGGGAACAGCTCTCCAAAGCACCAATGTCACTTCCCTTAATCTTCAGTATAACTACATTAGCACTGCCGAAGTATGCACAGCACTGGGAACAGCTTTACAAAGCACCAATGTCACTTCCCTTAATCTAGGTGATAACAAGATTAACACTGCCGAAGTATGCACAGCACTGGGAACAGCCCTCCAAGGCACCAATGTCACTTCCCTTAATCTTGGCCCTAACGACATTAACACTGCCGAAGTATGCACAGCACTGGGAACAGCTTTACAAAGCACCAATGTCACTTCGCTTAATCTAGGTGATAACAAGATTAACACTGCCGAAGTATGCACGGCACTGGGAACAGCTCTCCAAGGCACCAATGTCACTTCCCTTAAACTAGGTAATAACGACATTAACACTGCCGAAGCATGCTCGGCACTGGGAACAGCTCTCCAAGGCACCAATGTCACTTCGCTTGATCTTGACCGTAACGAAATTAACACTGCCGAAGCATGCACAGCACTGGGAACAGCGCTCCAAGGCACCAATGTTACTTCCCTTAATCTTCAGTATAACTACATTAGCACTGCCGAAGCATGCACGGCACTGGGAACAGCTCTCCAAGGCACTAATGTCACTTCCCTTAATCTTGGCCGTAACGGAATTAGCACTGCCAAAGCATGCACGGCACTGGGAACAGCTCTCCAAAGCACCAATGTCACTTCGCTCGAACTTCACTTTAACGGAATTAACACTGTCGAAGCATCCACGGCACTGGGAAGAACCCTCCAAGAGACACATGTCAAAACGCTTAACCTTACATTTAACAATCTTAGGGATACACACATAGCTGTCCTACTCCAACTCCTGAAAAACAATCCCAAAATCACAAACATACAACTTGATTTAGAACTAATTTCTCTTGAGAATCGGAAGCAGTTATGCCAGGTACTGGCTTGGAATACCGGTACCTTGCAGGATCATCTCCTGGGGAAGTTTGCTGCCGGCAGCTTTGCGGTTACGCGTCCAGCCCCGAAAGACATTATTTTAAAAATTGATTCCCTTAGGGAAAGATGGAATCTTTCCGCTCCGGCAGAAGAACAATCCTGGCGGGAGAGAATGCAGAGAGCTCCTCAAGCAAATCCTTCTCAGGGACAGGGATCGCAGACATGTAACTTACTTTAGAAAATATTTCTCTTAAGAGTCGTTACTGTAGTTTAACTTATCTATGGTAAAATTAAGATTCTTATGGAACATACTTTGCGTTATAGTAAGCAAAAGAACATTTGGATAAGCTCCTCCGGGCAAAGGAGGTAACCTGTAAAAGTGCTAAAACAGACATGTATGGTCGATCCCTTTCAAAGTGTTCTTCTAATGGAAAGGATATCGGCCAGGAAATGGTAAAATTGGGATACGCCTTCGCGTACAGACATTATTCTGAAGAATATGTCCATGAAGAAGAACTTGCTGCCAAATTAAGAATTGGCGTACATACCTGTGAAGGGTTGCAAAAGCCTTGGGACTACGCAAAGAAAAACGTGCTAAATCCAAAACAAAAAAACTTTCACCAGCGAAGGAAAATTTTTCTACCAAATTCCCTGGCCTCGAAGCAGAACAAAGGCGTTACGTTGAAAATATAAAGAAATCGATTCTTTCTTCTAATGCGTACTCTATTGCTATTCAGGAACCCAAAAGAATTTCGTGTCCAGGCGAATGCTATACTTACGCGATAGACGTAAATTATTAGGGCATATATGAAAATGGTATTTAACTGAGATGCGAATATTCGGGAGCTAAAGAGTGGTGGAGCTAAGCGGAGTCGAACCGCTGACCTCTTGCATGCCATGCAAGCGCTCTACCAGCTGAGCTATAGCCCCACGAGGGATTTCATTTTTAGGAAAGTCCTAGGGTAAAAGCAAGTGTTTTCTGATGCCGAGCTTAAAGCAGCTTCAGTAAATTCACATGCCCCATCTTTCGGCCTTCACGCGCATCTTTCTTGCCGTAAATATGAAGCTTGGCGTTCGGTTCGCGGATATATTCTTCCCACTTCGCAATATTGGGACCAATCAGATTCTGCATTACAACGCGTGAACGGATCGTCACATCGCCCAGCGGCAAGCCGCACACCGCGCGAACATGTTGCTCAAACTGGCTGGTCACGCACCCATCCATCGTCCAGTGACCGGAATTATGCGGACGCGGTGCCATTTCATTCACGAGCAATTTTCCCTCGCGCGTTACGAAAAACTCCACCGCCATGACACCCACGAATCCAATCGCTTCCGCCACTTTGCAGGCAATTCCTTGCGCTTCTTTGGCAATCGAGGAGGCAACGGTCGAAGGCACGGTACTCGTATCGAGTATCCCATTCTTATGCACATTGTCCGATGGCGCATACGGCACAATCTTTCCATCTTTTGCGCGCGCAACGACGACTGAAATCTCGCGCTCAAAATCCACAAACGCCTCGAGCACCAGCTTCATTGCACTATTGGTTGTGAGGATCGTTGATTCCACGACATTCCAAAGCGTCTCCAGATCGGTCGATTCCTTGATCACGAACTGGCCTTTGCCGTCATAGCCCATTTCTGCGGTCTTTAAAACGCTTGGCCGGCCTATTTTTTGTACTGCTTGGATCAGTTCATTTCTATCCGAAACGGGCACAAAACGCGTCGTGGGCACTGCATGTGTCTGAAAGAATTCTTTCTCGCGGATACGGTGCTGCGCGATATGCAGCGCCTGCCAACCGGGGCAAAGCTCCGCCTTCCCATCAATAGCTTGAAGCGGTTTATGTGGAATATTTTCAAACTCAAATGTCACCACATCCACGCTTTGTGTGAATTTTTCCATCGCAGCAATATCCGTAAATGGGGCAATCGTAATCGCATTGGAGACTTGCGTTGCAGGATCGCGCTCGCGCTCAACAAAGCTATGGACTTTATATCCCAGATTCGCGGCAGCCAAAGCGGTCATGCGGCCTAACTGGCCTCCGCCAATAATGCCGATAGTGCCCCCGGTGGGGATGATGCGATACGGTGTGGAAATGTTGCTCATAAGGCGGGGTAGTATAACGAGATGATAAGGTACTGGCAAGGGGGAGATAACAAAGCTTAATATCCCCGCTTCTCCGGCGGGAAGGAAGGCACCTCTTCCCCTCCTTCTCCTATCCGCACAGGCCGGGTTGTAAGCTGCGGCTCGCCTTTATGGTTTAAGCCACACAGGATATGGTGGAGGTATTTTTTATCATTCCGATCTGGATGATCTTCCCGATAATGCGCGCCGCGGCTTTCTTTGCGAGAATGCGCGGAAGCCAGTGTCACGATGCTTTGGAGCAGCAGGTTTTCAAGCTCGAGCGCCTCAATCACCTCGGTATTCCAGTGCATCCCCCGGTCACGTACGAGTAAATCGGCATCAAACGCATGATACAGCATATGGATCACGCGCTCGCCCGATTCGAGCAGGGCTTTTGTCCTAAATACGCCCGCATGTTCCGCCATTGCGTCTTTCATTTCTTTCCTGAGGGAAGCTACGGTACTATACCCCTTTGCCGTCCGAATACGCGCTAACCGTCCAAGCGAGCCCTCATACGAAGAGGCGTTCAAGGGTTTATGGGAAGTCGCATTAATTCCATTCACCGCCGTGTGTGCTGCCAATTTGCCAAATACGATCAAATCGAGCAGGGAGTTACAGCCCAGTCGATTCGCGCCATGTACCGAAACACATGCCGCCTCTCCCGCCGCATAAAGCCCCGGAACCGGAGTATTTTCAGCATCCAGCGCCTGCCCCTGTAAGCTTACGGGAATCCCTCCCATCGTGTAATGCACGGTTGGGAGCACAGGAATCGGATCACGCGCAGGGTCAATCCGCGCAAAATTCTTGGCAATCTCGCGAACCGTTGGGAGTTTCTTCTCCAAAATTTCCTTGGGCAAATGGGTGAGCGAAAGATACAAATGATCCGCATGCTCGCCACATCCCCGTTTTTGTGCAATTTCGGTTGCCATCGCCCGCGCGATGATATCCCTAGAGGCAAGTTCCCCATAGGACGGAGCATAGCGATACATAAACCGCTCACCTTCTTTATTGAGCAGATAGCCGCCCTCCCCGCGTGCCGCCTCAGTAATCAAGAGGCCCGAACCATGCAATCCCGTGGGATGAAACTGAACACATTCCATATCCTGGAGCGGTAGACCTGCACGAAGCACCATCGCATTCCCATCGCCCGTACAGATACTGGAACTCGTACTTGCCTGATAGACCTGGCCATAGCCACCTGTCGCAAGGATCACTGCATGCGCCCGAAAAACATGGATCACACCGGTTTCGATCTCAAGGGCAAGCGCACCACGGCACACGCCTTCATCCATCAGAAGATCGAGCACAAGGTATTCCACAAAGAATTGGCATCCGCCTTTAAGCGATTGCTGATAAAGTGTATGCAAGATCGCCTGACCGGTCCGATCCGCCGCATAGCACGCACGATGCGCAAATCCTCCCTTGCCATATTGGGTCGATTGCCCACCGTAAATCCGCTGATCTATCATGCCATTATCTGCACGGGAAAAAGGCACTCCCCATTGCTCTAATGTCCGCACCGCCTCAGCCGCATGTTGGCACATATAAGCAATCGCATCCTGATCACCCAGCCAATCGCCACCCCGCACCGTATCATACATATGCCACTGCCACCGGTCTTCACCCAGATTCCCCAGCGCAGCATTGATTCCACCTTGCGCAGCAACCGTATGGCTTCGCGTGGGAGGGACTTTACTGATACAGGCAATGGAAAAAGATTTTCCGGCTTCTTCAGCACTTCGAATCGCGGAAAGAGTCGCCATCAGCCCTGCCCCTCCTGCCCCAATGACCAGGATGTCGTGGTTATGGGTGATGAGCGAAGAAGCAGAGGCCATAGTACCGGATATAAAATTTCGATTGGCAGCGATAGTACAAAATCCAGGGGAATTGTCATGTGAGAAATAGGAAAAGTTTTTCCCCTCTTGAAATTCCGATCAGATCACTTACATAGAACAACACATTGCTATAAAAATTATGGAGCCCCTCATGACCACTAAAACGAAAGCACCCGCGACTGAAACCCGGAAATTTGACGCGGAAGTCGGAAAAATCCTCCATCTGATGATCCATTCGCTTTATACGAATAAAGATATTTTCCTCCGCGAACTTATTTCCAACGCCTCGGATGCCTGCGATAAACTTCGCTATCAAGCCATTACCAAGCCAGAATTACTGGCAGATGCACCGGAACTGCACGTTACATTAGAGATTAATAAAAAAGCTCGGACACTCACCATCACCGATACCGGCATCGGCATGAACCGCGAGGAACTGATCGACCAGCTCGGCACGATTGCCCGCTCCGGCACCCAGCGCTTCGTGGAAAATATTAGCGGGGACAGCAAAAAAGATATCCAGCTGATCGGCCAATTTGGGGTGGGATTCTATTCCTCCTTCATGGTTGCAGATCGCGTGAAAGTCATCAGCCGTAAAGCCGGAGAAACTCAAGCCTTCGCTTGGGAATCCGATGGCACCGGCGAATTTACGATTCAAGAAGCCGAAGGCGATTTCTCCCGCGGAACCCGTATTGAGCTCCATTTACGCGAGAATATGGATGATTACCTCGATAAACACCGGATCAAACACATTGCAACCACTTATTCCGATCATATTTCGCTCCCGATCCTCTTTATTGATGAGGATGACAAACAGGAAACGCTGAACAAGGCTTCCGCCCTCTGGACTCGGGCCAAATCGGACGTCACTCAAGAGCAATATAATGAGTTCTACCGCCACGTCTCCCATAGTGGTGACGAACCATGGCTCACCATCCACCAAAAAGCCGAAGGGGCGCTGGAATATACCACACTCCTCTTCATCCCAACGATGAAGCCGTTTGACCTCTACCACCCTGACCGCGCGCGCCGCGTGAAGCTTTATGTCCGCCGCGTTTATATCACCGACGAAGGGATTGACCTCATCCCCACCCACATGCGCTTCATCCGCGGGATCGTGGATTCCGAAGATCTTCCGCTGAATATCAGCCGCGAAAGCCTGCAACATAATGCAACAATCCACCGGATCAAAAAAGCAGTCGCGAAGAAAGTTTACGGAGAACTTAAAACTCAAGCTGCTAATAAACCAGAAGAATTCAAAGCATTTTGGGAAAATTTTGGCCCCGTGATGAAAGAAGGTTTGTGTGATGCCATGGAAGACCGCGACGCGATTTTTGATGTCTGCCGCTTCCGCACCACCCGTTCCGACGGCGCGTTAGTGAGCCTGGATGAATACATCGCCCGCATGAAACCTGGGCAGAACCAGATTTATTACCTCACCGGAGACAGCATCGAATCCATGATGAAAAGCCCGCAAATCGAGGGCTTCTTAAGCAAAGATATCGAAGTCCTGCTGCTTTCCGATGCAGTCGATGATTTCTGGGTAAACGTCAATAACGACTATAAGGAAAAGGGATTTTGCTCAGTCACCCGCAGTGGAATTGACCTTGATAACCTCGGTGATAAACCTGAACTAGAAGAAGATGCAGGCAAGACCACTTCCGAAAAAGTGAACGAAAAGAAGAACAAAATCAAAGAGAAAGAGGAATCCCTTTCAAGCGAAGATAAGGAACTCGTCCACTTCTTCCGTGAGACCTTAAAAGACAAAATTTCCGACGTGCGCATCTCCAATAAACTCACCGCAAGCCCAGTATGTTTAGCGGTCGGAGAATACGGAATGGATATCCGCATGGAGCGGTTCTTGGTGGAGCAAAAGCAGCTGCCAAAATCCAGCGCCAAGATATTGGAACTTAACCCGAAACACCCGATTATTCAGAAGATTTATCAAACCATCGCAAAATCCCCTGAGGATGCACGCGCCAAAGATGCTGCACGCTTACTTTTCGAGCGCGCATGCATTGTCGAGGGCGAGCATATCCCGGATCCACGCGGGTTTTCGGAACGTTTGGATAGTTTCCTAAGCGAAGCACTGAGCGTGGAAGCGGCGTAATAAACCGCATCCTATTGCTTTTTGTGGCACAACTCTTTATATCTGGACATGGCTGTTTTTCTTCAACCCCCCATTGATTGAGGTATTCTCATGAAGTCGTTATTAATTAAACTTTCTATCGTAGTAGTGCTAGCATTTACCATGGCGGCATGCCGGACTTCTGATCTCTACACCGGACAAAAAGTGAGCTTCGATAAGCCTGCCGCAAGCAATGAAGCGGTCGCAAAAGGTATTAAACGTGCCGCAGCGGGACTTGGCTGGCGTACAACCGAGAAAGGGCCAAACAAAATCCAGGCAACTATTAACATCCGCGGTAAACATACCGCCGTTGTCGATGTAAACTACACCACCTCGGCTTTCTCTATCGACTATAACCGCTCAGAGAACCTGAAATACGATCCAACTTCAAACAAAATCCACAGCAACTATAACGGCTGGGTGAAGAATTTGGAAAATGCGATTCTTGTAGAAGTAAGCAATAGATAATACAATCAATTAATAATAAAAACCCCGGTCATTCACCGGGGTTTTTTTATTGCCGCTATTTTAAGGTATGCCGCAAAGCAAGAGATAGAGAGATTATAAGAGGTCGTCATCGCGAGGAACGAAGCGATCCAGCCTAAAACAAAAACGATCTTTATTTCAGTAAATTATCTGGATTGCCACGTCGTCGTTTCACTCCTCCTCGCAATGACGACCTCTTTCGATTGTTCTACCTTTTCTAACCTCTGTATGAAATACAAACTAACGCACAAACACCGCCACTAGCTCCAAATGCGCTGAGCCATAAAACTGGTCAATCGGCAGCGCTCGCATAAGAGAAAATCCTTTTTCTTTCAGGATCTTAGCATCACGCGAGAAGGTCGCAGGGTTACACGATACCATCACGATTTTCTTTATATTACTTTCCGCCAAAGCGCGTGTTTGCGTTTCCGCCCCATTGCGCGGCGGGTTAATCACCGCCATATCAAAACGCTTAAGCTCCTGATGAGTAAAAGGTTTCTTAAATAAGTCCCGAGATTCCGCCGTCACCCTTCCCTCTAATCCATTCGCGCGAGAAGCCTGTTTAATCGCACCAACCATCGCCTCACTGCCTTCCACCGCATGAATTCTGGCGTAAGGAAGGGCGGATGCCAAGGGAAAGCTATAGGTTCCACATCCGGCGTAAAGATCAATGATTTGAGTCGCTTGTGGCAATTGCTTTGCCATCTCAAGAATGGCCTCTGCCATCACCGTTTCACCGGTTTTGGTCGCTTGAAGGAAGGTTCCCACGGGGAGCGGCACAGCAATCTCGCCCATGCGCGCAGCGGTAACTCCTAGTTGGAAAATGGGAATAATTTCCTTTTCTGTTTTCCAAACAATACGGGCAATATTTTTCCCTTTAGAAAATGCAACAAGCCCTTCTATATCAATAAGTTCTGGAACATTCCTTCCCTGTATTATAACATCCATCCCCGAATCGAGGATAGATACACAAAGTTCTTCTATATCAGCAAGATATCTGTTACTTTGAATATCTTTCTTAAGAGCTAGAGTAAGATTCAAAATTTCCGGAGAAAGCACATCACATGCGCTCAGATTGAATAAAAGATGCGAATTTTCTTTAAAATACCCGAGAATAACGTTATTTTTCTCTCGTTTTACCTTAAAAACTGCCCGACGACGTGAAAATTTCCCGATTTTCACACAAGATTCGACCAAATCTTCCGAAAAACCTGCGTCACGTACCGCACGCTTTAAGCGATCTTCCTTGAATTGGTAATAGAGTGATTCCGACAAATGCTGGAGGCTGCACCCCCCACATTCTGTATAATGCAGACAGAAGGGGTGAACACGATCCGGACTAGGTTTTTGAATTTCAATGATATTTCCCTTGGCGGAGTCTTTTGTTACCGAATACAAGCCCACCGTCAAAAGATCGCCCGGCAAACCACCAGGCACATACACTCTACGCCCTTCATACAGGCCAATTCCATCGCCCAAGCCACCAAGCTCATTGATTTCCAAGGATATTTCCTGAATCGGGGTCAACGGTTTAGCTGAGCCTTTGCGGTTTGGACGTTGTACCATTAGACCTCAAAAACTCTTCCAGGATTCATAATCAAGTGCGGATCGATAGATTTCTTAATGCTCCGCATCAATGATAATGCGACAGGCGATTTATACTTTAAGAGCTCATTCCGACGCTCCATACCAACCCCATGCTCCGCACTAATACTTCCATTATAACAATGCACTATACCATACACTTTATCTTTTACATCACCCTTCTTAGCCAAAAATTCTTCTGGCGTAAGCGCTTCTGGCTGAAGGAGATTAAAATGGATATTCCCATCGCCCAAATGCCCAAACGGCACTGCCCGGATTCCTGGTACCAATTTCGCAATCGCCGCCAAACCTTCTTCAATGAACACCGGGACGGAAGCAATCGGGACCGTAACATCGAAATTGATCGTTGCTCCTTCCTTCTTTTGCGCTTCACTTAGGTTCTCACGAATTTGCCATAACCCTTTGCGTTTATTGCCATTTTCTGCAATAACCCCATCCGTAATCCAGCCTTTTTGTAACCCCACCTCGAGCATTCCTTCCAGACGCAAACGCAAAGCCCCCGCATCATCACCTGATAACTCAACCAGCACCGCATAATCACCTTTACCTAACCCTGCAAGAGGATTCTTTACTCCGGGAATATGTTTCTCTGTCAATTGGATACCTAACGAAGGCAGAAGCTCAAATGCGGTTAAAGTCCCCGATGACTTTTCCTGAAACAAGGACAGTAGTGGCAAGGAGGCTTGGAGATTCGCAAGTTGAAGGAAAGCTGTCTCGGTAGAAGTTGGAAGTGGAAATAATTTTAAGGTTGCGGCAGTGATAATCCCGAGCGTCCCTTCCGCCCCCATGAACAATTGCTTTAAATCATAACCAGTATTATCTTTTTTAAGCGCTTGCAGGCAATTGAATATCTCCCCATTCGGAAGTACTACCTCCAACCCCGCGACCAGCTCGCGCATATTTCCGTAGCGCAGTACCGCCGTACCGCCCGCATTCGTTGAAATACATCCGCCAATCTCGGCACTACCTTCGGACGCCATCCCAAGCGGAAATAATAACCCTTTTGCCTCAACCTGCTCTTTTAGGCTCGCCAGCACACATCCGGCCTCGACCGTCACGCTACGCGCAATTGGATCAAACGCACGAATCGCCTTCATCCGCGAGAGATTAATCACCACCTCTTTTCCGCTATCATCTGGCGTTGAGCCACGCACTAAACCCGTATTTCCGCCTTGCGGGACGATAGGGATACGAGATTCTGTACATAATTTCACAAGTGCCGCGACCTGCGCAGTCGACTCCGGGAAACACACGAGCGCCGCCTTGCCTGCCGCACCACCACGCCACGGAGTTTCAAACGGCGCTTTATCCTGCGCATCGGTGAAACATGCTTTAGGACCCAGCAATTCCTGTATGGCCTGATAAGGATCGCGCATTACGTAACCTCGTAGTTAATCTCGCACTACTTCTATAGCCTGTCTCATGCGCTCAGGCTAGCACGAGTTAGCGCAGATAGTTACAAAACCGTTTGACATCCAGCCCTCCTCGTTTAAGCTATTTGAATAGGCATAAGGAAAGCGCTTTTATGAAACAACAACCCGTTGTAATCTTTGGAGGATCAGGATTTCTTGGCCACTATGTCGCACGTGAAGTTGCGCGCACCGGCAGACCTATCAAAATCGTTTCACGCCACCCAGGACGCGCTGACGATGTTAAACCCAGCGGCACCGTTGGCCAAATCGTGACGGTTCCGGGCAATATTACCTCCAAAGAATCTGTCCAGAAGCTTGTGAAAGGTGCCTATGCGGTGATAAATCTGGTGGGAATACTTTTCGAGAAGAAACCGCAAACTTTTAGCGCACTACATGCCCAAGGCCCAGAAAACCTGGCTAAAGCAGCACAAGAAGCCGGAGTATCCAAATTCATTCACATTTCTGCATTGGGAGCCGATGCCCACACGAAGTCGCTTTATGCACGCACAAAATTGACAGGCGAGAAAGCCGTACGCGCAGCCTTCCCTGCTGCCACCATTTTCCGCCCTTCTATCATGTTTGGAGCCGAAGACAGCTTCTTTAACCGCTTCGCACAGTTTACTTCCTTTTCTCCTATGCTCCCGTTGATCGGTGGAGGGGATACACGCATGCAGCCCGTTTATGTAGCCGATGTAGCACGCGCGATTGTTTATGCATTGGAGCATTCTGACTGCGAAGGCAAGACTTACGAACTCGGCGGCCCACACACTTACAGTTTCAAGGAGCTGATGGAGTATCTGCTCACTCAAATAAAGCGCGAACGCCTGCTGATGCCGATCCCCTTTTCGTTTGCTATGCTGGAAGCCGCATTTCTTGAACATTTACCGAAACCGCCACTCACGCGCGACCAGGTACAGATGCTGAAAGTGGATAACGTTGTCCATGACGATGCTCTTACCTTTGACGATCTCAATATCAGCCCAACCGCTTTAGAAGCCATTGTCCCTGGCTATCTCGCACGTTATGCCGGATAAAGGAAAGCCCATGCGCGCTATTGTTACCGGAGGGAGTGGTATTATCGGAAGTGCGATTGCCCATGCCCTTAGCCAAGATGGGCATCATGTTTATGTCCATGCAAACCGCTCACGCGAACAGGCGGAAGGCGTTGTGAATGATATTCAAAAAGCAGGCGGAAGCGCCGAAGCCGTTTCTTTTGATGTTACCGATGCCAAAGCCACCGAAACCACCATTGCCGGACTGCTTGAGCAGGGCACAATCTCGATACTCGTGAATAACGCCGGAATCCATGATGACGGACTCATGGCCTCCATGACTAAAGACCAATGGCAGCGCGTGCTGGATGTGACATTAAACGGATTCTTTCATGTGACCCAACCGCTCCTTATGCCGATGCTGGGCGCACGGTTTGGGCGGATTATCAGCATTTCCTCGATTTCAGGGATCATGGGAAATAAGGGACAAGTGAATTATGCCGCAGCCAAAGCAGGCTTGCACGGCGCCACTAAATCGCTTTCCCGGGAATATGCCAGCCGCGGAATCACTGCGAATGTCGTAGCGCCTGGAGTGATTGATTCCCCTTCGACGAATGACTATGACGATGCTACCATCCGCCAGCTTATCCCGATGCGACGGAAAGGAAAAGCGGAAGAAGTGGCGAATCTTGTGGCCTTCCTCGCATCCGAGAAAGCAAGCTATATCACCGGACAAGTCATTGCAGTGGATGGGGGGATGAGCTAGAATTTTAAAGAAAAGCAATGGTAGAAGCAACACAAGAGGTCGTCATTGCGAGGAGTGAAACGACGAAGCAATCCAGCTTATACAAAACTGGATTGCTTCATCGGCTTAAGGCCTTCTCGCAATGACGACCTCTTCCGGTCGTTCCACCTTTCTAAATGTATCACTTTCCTATTGTCCCTTGCCCACCTTCCGTATATCATACCGCCGTTAGGCTAACGAAGAGCTTTATGACACGCCGTACCCACAATTCTTATCCTCTCCCACGAAAACTTGCCTACCCAATCGGGGTACTCGGCACGTTACTGGCGCTGTATATCGCAACCGCCCTACTGACCTATCATGGCGCAGATCCTTCGCCAAACCACGCAGTGAGCAATCCAGTCGAAAATTTGGGCGGTAGTTTCGGAGCATACTTAGCCGACCCGCTTTATCAATTCCTTGGAATATCAGCATTTTTCCTCTCGATCGTGCCACTCGTATGGAGCATCCGGCTTTTCACTGAGCGAAAACTCTCCCTCCTGTGGGTAAAATGCTCGACCGTTCCTTTCCTGCTTATTTCCAGCGCCGCCTTGCTAGCCACCATCCCCAAACCGGCAATTTGGCCATTCCTTTCCTTTGGCGGATTTATTGGTGAATATGTAAAAGTTGAGCTTTCGATTTACCTCACCGTTATCGGACTCCTTGCAATTGCGCTTCCCCTCCTCTGCGCAAGCTTGATCCTCTCGCTGGGCTTGACCCGCAAAGAAGTTATCGCGATTGCCAAAGGTACGCTTTTTACCTTACGCATGATGTGGAAAGGCATAAAAATCGCCAGTATTTATACCGCACGAGGCATTCACTGGGCTATCTTAAAAATCCAGAGAAAAGAGCCTGAAGTAAAACCGGACGCAGCGGAACTCAAGAAAAAGCGCGAGAAGATCGTAGAGCTTAAGAAAGAAGAGCCTGCAGAAACTCTGCAACGTAAACAACCTCCTCCACGTCAGACTTCATTGCAGCTTTCGGATGGCCATATCGAACTTCCCGATATTGAATTCTTAAAAGCGCCGCCGAAAACGAAGAAAAACACACTAAACGAAAGCGCACTTGCCCAAAATGCACGACTCTTAGAGAAAGTGCTTTCGGATTTCGGGATTCAAGGCGAAATCACCAAAGTCCGCCCAGGCCCGGTCGTAACCCTCTATGAACTCGAACCCTCGGCAGGAACAAAATCCTCTCGCGTAATTGGCTTGGCCGATGATATCGCCCGCTCGATGAGCGCCATCTCCGCACGGATTGCCGTTATCCCAGGTCGCAATGCCATTGGTATCGAACTTCCAAACACCACCCGCGAAACCGTCTTCTTGCGCGAAATGCTTGAGAGCGAAGTCTTCAAAGACAAAAACTGCAAACTCCCTCTCGCACTGGGTAAAGACATTGGCGGTGACACCGTTGTTGCGGATCTTTCCAAAATGCCGCACGTGCTCGTCGCAGGAACCACCGGCTCGGGTAAATCCGTTGCGATCAACGCGATGATCGTATCACTTCTGTACCGCATGACACCGGATGAGTGCCGCTTCATCATGATTGACCCAAAAATGCTGGAACTCTCTGTGTATGATGGCATTCCACATCTGCTTTCGCCGGTAGTCACCGAGCCTGGCAAAGCCGTCGTTGCGCTCAAATGGACCACCAAAGAGATGGAAAACCGTTATCGGCTGATGTCGGGCTTTGGTGTGCGTAATATCTCGAGCTACAACAAACGCATTGAAGAATCGCTGAAAAAAGGCGAAGTGTTAGAGCGCACCGTCCAAACCGGCTTTGATGCCGATACTGGCAAACCCATTTATGAGACAGTTCCGCTTGAGATGAAGAAAATGCCATTCATCGTCGTGATCGTGGATGAAATGGCTGACCTTATGTTGGTTGCGGGCAAGGAAATCGAAGGAACGATTCAGCGCCTCGCACAGATGGCGCGAGCGGCAGGTATCCATATCGTGATGGCAACACAGCGTCCATCGGTGGATGTGATCACGGGAGTAATCAAAGCAAACTTCCCGACCCGTATCAGCTTCCAAGTGACTTCACGGATCGATAGCCGCACGATCTTGGGCGAAATGGGCGCGGAACAATTGCTCGGAATGGGCGACATGCTTTATATGGCCGGCGGCACGAAGACGACGCGTGTGCATGGCGCATTTGTGGATGATAAAGAAGTTGAGAACATCGTCTCTTACCTCAAAACACAAGCATCTCCGGATTATATCGAAGATATTACGGAAGATTCTCAAAGCGGTGCCGATCCTCTTGCAGGTTATGGCGGGGCGGGCGGTGCCGAAGAAGGCAGCGACGAAGCGCTTTATGATCAAGCCGTTTCGGTTGTTCTGCGAGACAAAAAAGCCAGCACCAGCTATGTGCAACGCAAACTCCGTATTGGCTATAACCGCGCGGCCATGCTGATTGAAAAAATGGAAGAAGAAGGCGTTATCAGCGCACCGAATCATGCCGGTAAACGTGAAGTATTGGTGGAGAATGCGTGATTAGAGTATAGTCGTTTTTTGCTACGAGGGAGAATTATATGGAAGAAACAGAACTCGCAACGCTTGGACTTGCCTCATTCGAAGAGGGAAAAAAGATCAATAATTATGGCGCGGAATATTGGAGTGCACGGGATCTCCAAACTTTGCTCGGGTATAACCAATGGCGACGTTTTGAAAATGCCATCAAAAAAGCGATAGAATCCTGCGAAGCCTCTGGAAATAAATCAGAAAACCATTTTGCCGGCGCCGGCAAAATGGTTGATATCGGCAGCGGAATTCAAAGAGAAGTTGAAGACTATCACCTCTCCCGTTTTGCCTGTTATTTGATTGCACAGAATGGTGATCCACGAAAACCTGAAATTGCCGCCGCACAGAAATATTTTGCTATCCAAACACGGCGTCAAGAACTCTCTGATGAATATGCAGCCGTTCGGGAGAGGCTCGAACTTCGTAAACAGACAGCAGAGGAATTCAAGGCGCTTTCCGGAGCAGCGCGCCAGGCAGGAGTAGAAAACCGGATGTTTGGGGTTTTCCATGATGCCGGGTATAAGGGGCTATATGGTGGACTCCGCACGGAAGCAATCAAGAAACATAAGGGCATTCCGGAAAAAGAAAACCTAATGGACCGAATGAATGCAACGGAGCTTGCAGCTAACCAATTCCGCATGACGCAAACGCGCGATAAGCTCACACGTGAAGGCATTACAAGCCAATCACAGGCAATTCGTACGCACGAAGAAGTAGGCAAGGAAGTACGCGCAGCAATTGAACGTATCGGTGGCGATTTACCGGAAACTATTCTACCGGCCGAGCATATCAAACAAGTGCAGAAACGCGTCAAGAATGCTACACCGAAGTTACTGTTGGAAGGTACTGCAGCCGTTGGATTACTAAACAATGATGGAACCATATCATGATGCTAAAAAAATTCGGACTACTCTCCCTTCTCTTACTCCTTTCGTCGCCTGCAATGGCAAAGCCTGTCATCGATGAATCACGCTTCCCCACCGCACTTCGCGAAGATTTCCCCAGCGAAATTTCGCCGGAAGCCAGCAAAGCACTCAAAGAAAAAAACCGTGAGACCTTAACCCGCGTCTCGGATTACTTAAACAGCCTCACCACCCTCGTTGCGCGTTTTGAGCAATTCGCGCCCGATGGCACGCCGTCGGAAGGAAAGTTTTACCTCTCCCGCCCGGGAAAATTCCGTTGGGAATATGCGCCTCCCATGCCGATTCTGATCGTGGGGAATGGCGATTCAATCACCTATCTCGACTATGAATTAGAAGAAATCACCTATCTAAACGTGCCGGATTCCTTAGCTTCGTTCCTTACGAAAAAGAATATCAATTTCTTTGATGCGGGCGTGTTGGTCGTTGCGGTGAGCAATGAAGCTGGCGTTATACGCGTAACGCTTATGCAAACCGAAAAGCCGGAAGAAGGCGGCCTGACCTTGATATTGAAAGAGAACCCAGTCCAACTTATGCAAATGGAAGCTACCGATGCGATGGGCCAAGTGACAAGCGTTGCCTTCTCTGAACTTAATTATGGCAGCGCACTCGATAAAAAACTGTTCGTCGCACCACATCCGAAATATACGGTGAAGTCGCGGTAATTCCAGATAAGGGCATCCCCGCATAGGCGGGAATCCACTGCCTCTCCATTATTATATAGATATGCCACAATGAATCCCTGCCTACGCAGGGATGACAATCTCACAATTCCATATTGCGTTTAGGACTGTATGGTGCGGCCAGAACACTCCACCACTGCACACGGAAAAACACATAACACTCAGGAAAGCTTTTATCTCACCTCTAACAAAACTGAATGGGAACGCGTAGCCTATAGGAACTCCTACTCTCTTCGCCCCTTCCTTTCCCTTTACTCACAATCCACCACAACAAAGCTTCTTAAGGGCATTACAGAGGGAGAGGGAGAGGGAGAGGGAGAGGGAGAGGGAAAGACATAGACACCAACTCTCCCCAAGAAAAAACCCCCGCCTTTAAGGACGGGGGTTTTTGTATTTACAGTCGCTAACCGGGATTAAGAGTAATATTCTTCGCGGTTAAGCTGGTTTTCACTGCTATCCACAATCAAAGTAATCGCAGCATCACCGGTAATGTTCACAGTCGTACGGAACATATCAAGGATACGGTCAACACCAAGGATAATACCAATGCCTTCCATCGGAATTCCTACGGAAGTCAGTACCATCCCCATAAAGATGATGGAACCGCTTGGAACCCCTGCAGCGCCCATAGAACCGAGCGTACAGGTAAGCATCAGCATCAAGTAATCCGAAGCACCGAGCGGAATACCATACATTTGTGCAAAAAATACTGCGCAAATCCCCAGATAAATCGCTGTACCATCCATATTGATGGAAGCACCAAGCGGCATCATGAAGTTACTAGAGGCACGGGAAACGCCCATTTTCTCTTGTAACTCGCGCATTGCAGTTGTCAAAGTCGCTTTACTGCTGCTGGTCGAGAAAGCCATGACCTGTGTATCAATCATTTTTCTGAAGAATGGCAAAGGAGACAATCCTCCAAATGCAAAAATCAACAGACCAAAGAACAGATATTGCAAGATGCAAGCAACAAGTACCAGAACTACCAAACGCATGAGACTTGTAATCACATCCATTCCAGTAGTACCAACCATAGACGCCATATAGCCAAACACAGCCAGAGGCGCAAGACGGACAATCCACTCAATCATTTTAAAGGTAATATGCGCAAGCTCCTGGTTAAGCTCTTTTACCTTCGAGGTATTTCCGCGAATATTGTTCATTACAATCCCAGTAAAAATCGCAAATACTACGACTTGGAGATAATAATCATCCGCCATCGCATGAATAATATTTGACGGTATCAGACCAAGCAAGAAATCCTGAATTGTAGGGGGCGTGACAGTCACGGCCGCAGGAAGATCCGTTGGAGGCTGAGGAACACCCAAACCTGGATTAAACATCGTGCCTAAGAACAACCCAAAAGCTACCGCCATCATAGCAGTCATGAGATAAGCAAATACCCCTTTAATAGCCATTCCTCTAAAATGATGAGATTCCGACAGGCTCGTAATCCCTGCAATCAATGCAAAGAAAATCAGCGGCGCCACGACCATTTTGATAAATTTGATAAACACCGTTCCGAGGATTTTTAATCCCGCGGCTTGTTCTCCAAAGAAATGCCCAACCAATACGCCGGCAACCAGAGCTATCAAAACTTGTTGCCACATGGTGATACCGAAAAATTTCCATTCGGTCGAGGTAGAGTAAGACATAGACAGAACTCCTATTCAAATTACTATGCCGCTTTTAAAGCTTCCAAAACCCCGGATTCCTTAAAGGCAGAAAAAGTGTCCCATCGAATTTGCACCACTCTCCCGTTATTGTCGAGATAATTTTCTCTCATGGATAGAAAAAACCACCCCCTCTTTATGGAATTTATAATATCTAACTGTTTCTTGAAGATTTTTTTGCACTTAAAAAAAACCCAGAAGACACACCATGGACGTGCAAATACAGAAGGATACTCCTCCTAAAGCATTAATTGTGGATGATATGCACTTCTTCCATCAGCTCGTGGATCCTCGCTTGCGAACTACGAATGTAGTTACGCAGCACAGGGAAAGAAGCCGTCAAAAAATACATCACAGAGTCTACGAACATTGTATTTCTGGATATCCATCGGTCTGATATGTCAGGCTTTCAGGTGCTAGAGAAAATCATAACATTCAACCCGAAGGCCTATATTGTTATGTTCAGCGAAGAGAATAACGAGGAAACGCTGGAGCATAAAGCAGTATAAAAAAGAGGCGCTGAAAGACGAGGAAGTTTGTAAAAAGTACCAGAAGAATCGGCTTTCGGTAAGGCATTAAAAAAGAGGGGCAACCGCTGTTGCCCCTCTTTTTGGTATAAAATACCGAAACGAAAACTAATTGATAGCTTCGTCCAAGGTTTTACCTGGACGGAATTTAGCAACGTTTTTCGCAGGAATTTTGATTTCTTTGCCAGTCTGTGGGTTACGACCCGTGCGAGCTTTACGCTTGCTTTTCTCGATGGTCAAGAAACCAGTGATGCTGATTTTCTCACCTTTTTTGAGAGATTTGGTAACAGTTGCAGCAAAAGCATTAATTGCTTTTTCAGCATCTGTCTTTGTCAAACCAGCTTCTTTAGCAATAGCATCAATCAGTTCAGACTTATTCATGGTCTTACCCTTAATTTTATTAATATCCTAGCCAAAAAACCACCCGACAACTACAAACAAAAAGAGAGGCTTATATTACTGTGACACAAAGATCACAACAAGAAACTTTCTACATTCTGTTTGAACATTCCTCCCTAGAAATCTTGGGGAAGAGCTGTTCGCTGTATTGTTATCGAACCACATCTCGACTGATCACTCTTACTCAATTTACCGGAAATTTGCCGCTTCAAGCAGCGCCCCTCCTAGTGTTGTGCCCAGTCGTAAAGGGGAGGTTAGCATGGAACTTTCGCTCCTGCAACAGTTCTCGCACGGAAAAATTGAAAAAACCTCCTTTTTCTCTGGAAGAGAGAGGAATTTAATAGTATCACCCCCTGTGTAATCAGGTTTTTTATAGAAAATTATTTCTTTTTTTCCTAATTCCAGAACAAAAGGAGGCGCTTATGCAGGTGCGTATTATTGTTTGCGCAGCATTATTAAGTGAGGAAAACAGGGTTTTTATTGCTCGTCGTCCTCCCGGAAAACCGCTTGCAGGACTATGGGAATTTCCTGGCGGAAAAATTGAAATAGGAGAAACTCCAGAACAAGCACTTGCCCGTGAACTGCATGAGGAACTCGGCATCCAGACAAAGCCCGATCACCTGCTCCCCTTTACTTTTACTTCCTCGATACAAGGTGATTTCCAGCTTCTTTTGCTCCTGTATACTTGCACACAATGGCAAGGAACTGCACATGGAAAAGAAGGTCAGGAAACCGCATGGGTAAGCTTTGACAAGCTTGTCGATTACCCCATGCCCGATACGAATATCCCGTTTATTGAGCGGCTGCTGGAGAAAGACAAGCGGAAGTAGTTAAAACTGAGGGTGTAATAATATTCGCTGATACGTGCCGAGAATGGTGGATTTTAAAAAGTCGTAGCACAGCGTACTTTAGGGTACGTGAGCAGCGGAAGTTTTAAAATTCAGTGTTCGCAGGTCGTGACAGTAGAATATTTACCACACGAAGCCGAAGAATGTAAAACTCTCTTCTATATGCGGCGGAAGATCGGCGGTTATTTCAACATTACGACCATTGAAATTCGGAATCACAACTTCCCGCGCATGCAGATGGAGCCTGCCTTCTACGCCATTGATGAATGCTTCTGCCCCACCATATTTTCCATCACCGATAATCGGATGTCCAATCGCAGACATATGCACACGCAGTTGATGTTTACGTCCCGTCACCGGATAAAGCGCGACCCACGATAATGTTTTTCCTGCGGTCTCGAGCACTTCATAATGCGTGATCGCTGATTGCCCGCCTTCTTCATCGATAATCACTTTCTCATTGCCAGGTCCACCACGCGTACCCAGGGGAAGTTCAATCGTTCCGCGTTTTAAGGAAGGAACACCGGCCACAAGCGCCCAATAACATTTCTTCACATCTTTGTTTCGGAATGCTTCCGTCAATTTTGCTGCAACGGAAGTACGCCGCGCAAGCAGCAACACACCGCTCGTATCTTTATCCAACCGATGGACCAATTTTGGATTTTCTTCCTCATCCAAACGCAATGCACCAAGCAAACTATCAACGCTTTCTTGCACTTTGCTTCCACCTTGCGCGGCAAGCCCTGAAGGTTTGTTGATCGCGATGATGTCTTTGTCCTGATAAATGATGGCCTCGAGAATATCTTTCACCATCCGCTCATCGCGACGTTTTGAAATTTGCCCGCGTTTCTTTTCTTCTGTTTTAATCGGAGGGACGCGTATCTCCTGCCCCGTATGCAGACGCTGACTAGCTTCTGCGCGCGCGCCATCGACTTTCACTTGCTTACTGCGCAGCAGTTTTTGTAATTGTCCTTGGGATACATTGGGAAAATGGCGACGGAACCATCGGTCAAGCCGTATGCCCGCATCTTCTTCTTTCACTCGGATATTCTTTACGCCCGCCATAATGGTGCCCTGTTTTATAAAAACGCGCATTATACAGATCAAGCTGCTTTCATGCAAATGCTCTATACGATATTCCGCACAACGAGCAATCCCGCGATAATACCAGCTAAAGAGAAGAGCACGGAAGTCACTACATAAAGCCCCGCCTCCCCTAACCTTCCCGCTTGATAAAGCGTCAATGCATCGAGCGAGAAGCTCGAGAAAGTGGTGAAGCCCCCAAGCACTCCGACCGCAAAAAATGCTCGTATTTCCTGGGATACAGGGACATTAATCCGCGCCAGCACTTCAATCAGCACGCCCATCAAAAAAGATCCCAGCACGTTAATGCAAATCGTTCCATAGGGAAAATTCACTCCCGCAAATCGCGCGATATAACCCGCCATCACATAACGGGACATTGCCCCCAACGCACCGCCTACACCGACATACAAGAGCATCATGATTATTCCTCATCATTTTTATAACAAGAGGTAGAAGCCTCACACGAGGTCGTCATTGCGAGGAGTGAAGCGACGAAGCAATCCAGACCTAAAAAAGAAAAACTGGATCGCTTCGTTCCTCGCGATGACGACCTCTTCTAGCCGCTCTACTTACTACACTTTTTCCTTTCTCAACTTATCCCAATAAGCCAAGCGCTTGACGATCTCCCGCTCAAAACCCCGCTCCGGCGGCTGATAATACTGACGCCGCCCTAGACTCTCGGGGAAATAATCCTGACCGGAAAAACCTTCTGCCGTATCGTGATCGTAGTTATACCCCTGCCCGTAACCCTGCTCTTTCATCATCTTGGTGGGAGCATTTAAAATATGCTTCGGCGGCATATGCGAACCGGACGCTTTCGCATCTTTACGTGAAGCCTTATAGGCCATATACGCAGCATTCGATTTTGGCGCTGTTGCTAAATAAATCACGGCCTGCGCAATCGCTAGTTCTCCTTCTGGCGAGCCTAAAAAATCATAGGTATCCTTCGCAGCCAACGCCTGATGCACCGCTTCGGGATCCGCCAAACCGATATCTTCCACCGCAAACCGCACCAGCCTTCGTATAATATAAAGTGGATTCTCGCCACCTTCTAACATCCGCGCAAGCCAATACAGACCTGCATCCACATCCGAACCGCGAAGCGATTTATGCAGCGCACTGATCAAATTATAGTGACTATCCTGCCCCTTATCATACAGCGGCATGCGTTGCTGGATGATGCCCGCCAATGCAGCCGTATCCAGAAGTTTTTCGGGAGTTGATAGTGCCAGCAACTCTTCGCACATACCCAAAAAATAACGCCCATCGCCATCCGCCATCGCACATAAGGCAAGCTTCGCTTCTTCCGTCAAAGGTAATTTCTTGCCGGAAGATTCTTCCACGCGTTCGATTAAATGGAGCAATGCCTCCTCATCCAAACGATGCAGCACCAATACTTTGCACCGTGAAAGCAGCGCCGGATTCAGCTCAAACGAAGGATTTTCTGTGGTCGCACCGACGAGCACAATCGTTCCATTCTCAATAAATGGTAAAAATACATCCTGCTGCGCGCGATTAAAACGATGGATTTCATCCACCAATAAAAGCGTACGGATGCCTTGCTGTTGGCGGAATTCCGCCTGCTCGAAAAGTTTCTTCAAATCCGCAGTACCGCTCGACACCGCTGAGACGATATCAAAATGGCAACCACTTGTCCGTGCCATGATTTTGGCAATCGTCGTTTTTCCGCATCCCGGCGGACCCCATAGTATGACGGAGGGAATATGCCCAGAAGCAAGGAGACGTGTGAGTAACCCTTCCGAGCCTAACAAATGCTCCTGCCCCACCACACCTTCAAACGTAGATGGCCGCAACCTATCTGCAAGCGGCGAAGGGGCGGGCGTATTGGTAGAAAAAAGTGAGGGCGTCATTTTCATAAAACAAGGATACTACAGCCGATCCTGCTTGCCAAGTGTGGAGAAAGGGGGTAGGAAGGAAGGGATTTTTGTGACAGATCTTTGGGTAACTATGCCCCACTCTCGTTCTCTTGCTTTCTGGCTTTTCACCTGCTGCACTATGGTTGCACTCATGGTGCTGATTGGCGGATTGACGAGACTCACCAACTCTGGCTTATCCATCGTTGAATGGAATCCTATTCATGGCGTGATCCCACCGCTTAATGAATCCGAATGGATGGAAGAGTTTGCGAAATACCAACAAAGCCCGGAATACCTAAAAATCAATCACGGCATGCTGTTGGACGAATTCAAAAGCATTTTCGCACTCGAATACATCCACCGTTTGGTGGGGCGTATCGCCGGCGCTATTTTCCTTCTCCCGCTCCTCTTCTTTGCATTCAAGAAACATATTCCCTTTGCATTAGGTAAACGCCTCGCACTCATCTTTGCTTTAGGCCTCTGCCAGGGAGTGATTGGGTGGTATATGGTCAAAAGCGGATTAGTTGATGACCCTCACGTAAGCCATTTCCGCTTGGCACTTCATCTTACTTTTGCGTTCGTGATTTACGGAATGCTCTTTTGGTATGGGCTTGAGGTACAGAAACCCGGAACTCGCACACCCCTCCCCGGCTACCGTTTTTCACTAGCACTCACGGCGCTTATCTTACTGCAAACCATCTTCGGCGCCTTTGTGGCGGGACTCGATGCCGGATTGGTCTATAACGAATTCCCGAAAATGGGTGGAGTTTGGATTCCTCAGGAGCTTTACAACAGCTTTAGTAATGTTGGCTTGGACGGAATACTCCACGATCCCGTCTCCGTGCAGTTCTTACATAGGGTTATTGCACTTATCGTTACATTGACGGTTCTCGCTTTTAGCATCCGCCACTATAGGCTCAGAACCCCGGTATACCTGCTTGTTCTGGCGCTTTTCCTGCAAGTTGGATTAGGAATCGCAACATTAACCCATGAGGTTCCCGTAGCCTTAGCTTCCGCCCATCAAATGGGGGCACTACTTTTATTTAGTATCGCTTTATTCATTAATAGGAATATGTTATACAGGCCACACAGTTCTGCAAAGCCTTGAAATTGTCTATGATGGGTTTAGAGGATTATATTATAGGTTGTATGCATAAGATACACCACAGAGGCAAAACTCCTGATGTACCAGTACGAAGTCATATTTGCTGAAGCAATCCAACGTCTTAAGGACGAGGGACGGTATCGCGAATTTACGGATTTAAGCCGTAAAGTGGGTGATTTTCCGGTAGCTATCAATAACAGCAATGGCGGAAAACCCGTCACCGTATGGTGCAGCAACGACTATTTAGGCATGGGGCAACACCCTTCCGTTATTTCTGCGATGATGCAAGCCGCTCAAACAATGGGCGCAGGAGCGGGTGGCACACGGAATATCTCCGGCACAAACCATCCACTTGTGGAACTTGAGGCCGAACTTGCAGATCTTCATGGAAAAGACGCCGCGCTGGTATTTGTGTGCGGATATCTTGCAAATGAGACGACTTTAAGCACGCTTTCGACCATTCTCCCGAACTGCATTATGTATTCGGATGAGAAAAATCATAATTCCATGATTCAGGGAATGCGTCTTTCTCGGGTGGAAAAACAAATTTTTCGTCACAGCAACTTGAAGCACTTGGAAGAACTTCTTGCTGCCTCTGACCCTGCACGTCCAAAAATCATTGCATTTGAATCCGTCTATTCGATGGATGGTGATATCGCGCCGATCGAAGGCATTTGCGATTTAGCGGATAAATATAATGCAATTACCTATTTGGATGAAGTTCATGCGGTTGGGATGTATGGCCCACGCGGTGGTGGAATCGCCGAGCGCGACGGGTTGCTCGATCGTGTGACGGTGCTGCAAGGCACACTGGCTAAAGCCTTTGGCGTGATGGGAGGCTATATCGCCGCTTCCGCACAATTGGTGGATGTGATACGTAGCTACGGCAGTGGATTTATTTTCACGACTGCCATGCCGCCCTCGCTTGCTAATGGAGCGCTCGCAAGTGTTCGACACTTAAAAGCAAGTTCATTAGAGCGTGAAAAACAACAAGAGCGCGCGGCCACTTTACGCAAACGTCTGCGCGAAGCAGGACTACCCGTTATTTCTAATGAAAGTCATATCGTTCCTGTAAAGATTGGAGACCCTGAAATCTGCCGGGAAATTTCTCGCATCCTGATGGAAGAATATGGGATTTTCGTACAGCATATCAATTACCCAACCGTTCCACGGGGAACTGAACGTCTACGCATCACCCCTTCCCCGGTACATACCGATGCGATGATGGATCAGTTAGTGGAAGCGTTGAATGTTGCCTTCCAGCGGCTGCATAATAATATTGTGCCGTTTGCAGAACGCGCATAGGCGCTAATTTTTTCCATTCCGCCCAGCTTCGCGCTGATTCATCGTTCGGATCCCCGTTCAGACATAACCATACTCCTGGCACTATTTCTTTATATCCAAAGTAACCCTAAATTAATGATATTTCGATAATAATAGGAAATATTGCACCTGCAGCACAAGCCGGTGTATAATATGTTAACTATTATTGCACCTATACTCTGGAGGGTACGATTATGGGATATAGAGGGTTCCGCAAAACGGCTTGCCGTATTTTGCTTATACCAGTCTTTGTATTGGTATTGGTCTATGTTCCTTTTGTTCTTGGAGGCATTATGCCTGCAGAAGCAGAAGATCCAGGGGTTCGCAAACAGTTTGAAGAAACGTTCCATAAGATGATGAAGGATCCTTCAAACATCGATACCACTTTGCACTATGCCAATCTCGCCATTGAACTGAAAGACTATGAAGCAGCGATACCCGCCATGGAGCGCGTATTACTGTTTAACCCTTCCCTGCACGAGGTACGGCTCCAGGTGGGAGCACTCTATTTTAACCTGAAATCTTTTGATATGGCTTCGACCTATCTGACAGAAGTTGCCACATCCAAAGCGACATCACCGGAACAAAAAGCACGAGCAAATGATTACCTGAACAGAATAAAGCAACTGAGGTAAGAATATGTCACGCATATCGTCAATCGGTTTCTACACGTTACTTGGCTTGACTATCTGTTATACATCCGCAGCCGAGGCTGCGGATAAAGTACAAGTGGGCGTCATGGGAGCGGTAAACCCAAACGTGTCTATTAAAGATGGCACCAATCCCCGCGCACTCACCATTGGAAATGAAATTTATTTCAAAGAAACGATTAGTACCGACGCAAAAGGTACCGCACAATTGCTGTTCCTGGATAAATCCGCATTGACGGTCGGGAATAATGCCTCAGTAACCATTGATGAATTTGTCTATGACCCTTCGCGCTCCGGCGGGGAACTTGTGATTAAAGGTGCGAAAGGTGCGTTCCGCTTTATCGGTGGAGCCTTAAGTAAAGAAAACGCGGTAAAAATCAAAACCCCTGTTTCCACGATCGGTATCCGCGGGGGGATCGTGCTTGTCGATATTAATCCCGATACGGGCGCGACCAACGCAACCTTCGTTTATGGGAAAGAAATGACAATCACCAACTTAGCTGGACAAACGGAACGGGTGACCAATCCCGGTTTTCAAGTCGGCGTACTCAATGGAACAACACCTCCTAGCATTCCTGTGAAAGTCGATGCAGCAGGGCTCATGCCGACCTTGAACGCGATGGAAAGCAAGGAAGGACAAACCGGAGGCGCACGTATTGTACCACAAGAAGGAACGGTCAATAAGAGCCTAGCACCGCTTCCCGATAGCGGCACCAATAGCACTTCCGGCGATGGTGCGGCTGCTCCCAGTGAGCAAGGGAATAAGCAAAATGGTTCGAACGGACAAGAGAAACAAGGTGATGTCAACACCCCAAACGGCGGCCCGAATAATGAACCAAACGGTAGAGAACCAGGCAAAAACGTTGAAGGAAAAGGGGATAGAACAAATCCTCCTCCTTTAGCTCCTCTAAAAACACCAACGGGAACTAGTGAGCGTAGACCTCCTATGCCCTTTCCTCCTGTAATACCACCCCGTGACCCAATCAAAGATTGCACTAAAGATGGCCCCAATGCATGCCCGCCACCTCCTTCTGGAACCAATCCTCCACCTACAGGAACAATAGGTGGAACCACTGGCGGAACAACGAGTGGGACGACAGGTGAAACCACAGGCGGGACTACCGCTGGAACGACCAATCCTCCTCCAACCGTAGGCCTTACTACCGGCCAATTCTTAGGGGTAGACGGGATGCCTAGAGCCATACAAGATGCCGTACCAAGCAGAGGCGGATTAATAACAAGTCCCAATATCGCTGGCGCACCGACTTGCTCTGCTTGCGGCTATGCCAATTGGGGAGTGTGGCAGAAAGACTTAGACGCGGCAGGACTCAGCCCCACTTCTCCTTATGCTGATATTGCAGAAAAAGGAGCTGTTCCCTTGGTAGTGACGGGCGAGATTACTCAGAACTTCGACAGCATTGCACCTCAAATACCGGTGGATAACAACGGAAAAGCTTTCTACAGTGGCAACCTCGTTGGACGTTCCTATGATGGCACATCCATACAAGGCACCCAAGGAACATTCACCTCTACAATTGATGTAGCCAACCGTAAACTAACAGAATTCACCGGAACCATTATCCGAAGTGACAATACCCAGTTACAGTTTAACTCAGGCTATCAACAGACCATTCAGGGCACAGGAGCTGCCACATTTGGCGGTGCTGTAACCGGCGCTAGCGTAAACGGCACTATGAATGGTGCATTCTTTGGCAAGAATGCAGAGGGTATCGGGGGTAATTACAGCATTCAAAACACGAGCGGCACAGAAGCCAATAAAGGTGTATTCGTAGGAAAACGCTAGATGCAGCACGGCTTGAGGAAATTCTTTTGGCTCATGGGAGCGTTTACGATTACGTTCGTCTCCCTTGCCTCTCAAGCCAAAGCTGACCCTCTCTCCCCTTCCTATGATAACCTGGTGATCCTGGAACACCGTATCGCCGACCAACCCCATAACCTGGACTACTATTTTGAATATGCCCAGATGGCAACGGTCCTGGAAGAGTTCAACCGCGCCAAACGCGCCTATAAAGCCATGCTCAAAGCCAACCCTTCGCTGGATCGTGTTCGTCTGGATTTAGCGCTCCTTTCGATCCAAACCGGCGAATATGCAGAAGGAAAAAAGTTACTTGAGACTGTACTTTCGCACAATCCCCCGGAAGAGGTCGTAACTAACATTCAGCAGCTTCTGGCCGTTGCGGAAAAATCATTAAAGACGCACAGTTTTTATGCCGGAGCCACGGTCGGTTACAGCTATGATACGAATGCAAACTCCGCTTCGAGCACGGATCAAGTGAAGGTAGGAGGGATTAGCGTTCCCTTGACCGCCGATTCCCAAGAAGACGATGATACCCAAATGATTGCAAGTGCGGTGGTAGGGCATTCTTACCGGATTGCAGAACTGGATACGCCGGAATATGGTCTACGCTGGAACACAAATCTCATCGTTTACGGAACTCAACAAACCAACCTGGACGAACTCGATCTTGGATTGCTTTCAGGAAAAACGGGGCCAACGTTACAGCTAAAGGAACTGAAAACCAGCATCGGCCTCAATGGCAGCTATAGCTATATCACACTTGATGGCAATGAATATCTCGGCATCCCTCAAGGCGAACTTGTGGTGGATTATACTCCCACAAGCCGGCTTCTGTTATCACTCCAAGGAACGTTTGAGCATCGCCATTTCGTGAACTCCCCGACCGTCTTTACCTATACCGATCGAACCGGGAACGCTTGGCAAAGCAAGCTGGGAGCAAAATACCTCCTTACTCAAAATGATATCTTAAGCGGCAGTTTCGCCTATCGGGAAGAAGGAACGCGACAGGAATATTACGATAACCACTATATTGAGGTGGCGGGGGGCTATATCCGCGTATTACCCTGGGATAGCTTCTTAAGCCTTAGCAGCGCCTATCAATGGGTGGAATATGATGGGATCGACAGCTTCATTGATCCCTCTACTATCCGGGAAGATGAAAACTGGACAAACGATATTAGCATCGGCAAGAAACTTGCCCTGGGCCTTACGATGAGCTTAGGATATCAATATAAGCATGTGGATTCTAATATTGAAAACTATGCCTATGACAACCATCGGGTGATGACGACATTGGGATGGCAGTATCAGTGATACTTGCTTACTTTCTCCTCGACGTCAAACCTTGATCAGCTTGTGGCTCCAAAGCTTTTTTAGCAAGTTTCGCAAATACCTGAAGAGTAAAATCAAGACGATCTTCACGATCAGTTGTAATTTTGTTTAATACAAGCCGACTCTTGTCACCGTCGATCGTGGCCTTTGTGCCATCACAAATATCTTTAAGTAAGCGCTTCTTCTCTTCAAAGTCTGTAGGAATAGCATTTATATAATTCAGTGTTTCTTTCCACCCTACTTGCAAATTTCGAGTGCCGTCTTCACCAAAAAATTCTTTCACTTTGTGAGTAGCAAGAGTATTTCTTACCTCCAGATCATAAAGCGCACTGAGAAGACATTGTTTGGCTATATCGGTAATTATCGGAAATTTGCTAGGCTTAGATTGCGGCGCGAGATTTTCCCAAAGCATAAGTTTTTGGTTTAATGGAAGCGTTCCCACCCATGTTTGTATAGCACGTTCAGCCACACTTTGAATAATATCAAGCTGCGCTTCCTGGTTTTTTCCTCTTTTAGGGAGTATATAATAAGAGTGGATATAACGTTCTATATCATCTCCAAGCGATACTCCTTTGCCATTATTATCAACTTCAACTCGTTGAAGTATTTCCTTTTGCATGTCACCAGGCATTTTCATAAAATATGGATAATAAGCCTCAGCGGAAGCAGGCTTACAAATATAATGCCATTTACAGTGAGAAAACCGTGCACGCTCTTTTGAAAACAGCACAGAAGCTTTCATAAAAGTAAGCCCATTTTGTGCTATGGATTTGACTTGGTCTGATGCAGATGCCTGATTAAAGAGGTCTTTAACCGTTTCAAAATAAAATTTATCAACTCCTTTTTCTAAAGCATAAACTTTGGGAATTGATTCGAAATATGTTGTTCCTAATTCTTTTTCTAGCGTTCGTGTACGATTGATACCAGCATGTAAATCAAGTGGAAGGACAGGAGGGTATAATTTTTGTAGAAGAAAAGAATATCCTTCTACTGCTCCTAATACCGCAAGAGATGTAACACCACCAGAAATTAACCAGACATAACTTCCAGTGAGATAAAACATCCCGCCAGGAAACGAACATAGTGTTACAGCAACTAGTGCTTTTACCAGAGTAGCGCCAACAGCACCTCTTTTCCCAGCAGTAGATTCTGTATAAACGTTGCTTCTAGAAAAGAGACTTGTTCCTTTGACAAAAGCCTGAATGTTCTGCTCTTTTTCCATTACAGAGCCGTAAGTTTCCCCCTTTTTGAATTCAGTTTTTTCAAAATCTTTAGTACTTTTAAATACGTCATTCAAATTTATCCTCCGAAGTGTTAGTAAAGGAGAATTTTGAGTAATTTTTAATGGTAATGCTAATGGACGCACTTCAGATTCAGGCGCAGATTGCTTAGAATCAGATTTACTGCGATTAAATTCCCTAAGTTCTGAAGATGAAGATTTGGACATGGCTTATCTCAATTAAATTTCGAAAATTATTAATATAACAATAATTAAACGTCAACTATTATCAGGAGCATTAGCTCTTTTTCCTCACCCCCACACGCAACTCAATCTCATTTATTCTACCCATGGTGTAATTAACTGTTTTCATTGTATTTATTTAATATTGTTAACCCTTTATTAACCATTCCCTGTTACATTTACTCCACGGAACGAAGTAACCAGAACATCGTTAGACAAGGGAGATGTCGATGCGGAGTTTTTCTCATTATAACAGTTCACTAGATGGCATTATTGATTCTGTTTTTATAACAGGCCAACATGCCATCGTGACTTTCCGGGATACTTTTCCCTATACGAATATCGAAGAAAACAGCCAAACCCTTGCTATCGCCTGCACGGTGCAGCCGGGTGGAAACAAGCTATTGTTTATGTTGAAGGAAGAAACCAACTTGCCGGTTCCTCCGATGGGTGCCATCGTGAAAATGCAACAGTTACTGGCCTACCTTGCCCCTTCCCAAACCGACCGGGATTTCCTTCGAAGGCTGCCCGAAAAATACACGCAATATTTGGATAAGCAATCCCAGCCCCGCTACCGTTGTAGCGTGCCTTCGTTGATTGCCTCTCAAGGATCATTAAAAGCGAATGCGGCGTAACGCCAAAAACTATTTCTTTCCGCGCTTAAGCTTCGCAAGCTCTACTGCTGCTCGGATTTCAATTTCATCGAGTATCTGATTTAAACCTGGATCGACAACATCCGGGCGGGATTTTTCGATTAGTGTGCTTAAAGAACGAATACGCTCTTCTTGCAAGCCACCGGTTAGCAACCCATGACGAATATCGTCCAAATAATCAATAAGTTGCTGGCCTCGTTCGGTCGCCGCTTCCGTCAATGATGGCGGAGTCCCCACTTCCTGAAGGGAAAGAAGGCTATCCATCGCCGAAATGGAAGAGGATTGTGACACTGACACCGCATCATCAACATCGCCTGCGCTGCTGAGAAAGGAATCAAAATCCTCGGAGTCGGAAATTTTTTTCTTCTTTTTCACGGAGCTCGGCTGATTTACTCCGCCCGGACCGATAATGCGCATCCCTATCCCCTTAATCTTGAACTAGCTGCCTGTAATTAAAACATAACCTTTCGGAAATTACAAGCCTACCCCCTTGCCTTCCTCTACTATCTCTACTATGCTAATCAGAATCAGGTTTTTTCTTAAGGAGTTAGTTCGATGTCTGTATTAAAATTATTACTGATTCTCACGATCGTGTTCGCTATCTTTGGCGTAGGAAAACTGCCAAACGTTATGGGCGAGATGGGCAAAGGCCTCCGCAACTTGCGCGACGGGTTAAAAGAAGACCCAAAATCCAACGATAACGATGCTTAGATAATTTGAAAATCATCCACTGTTAAGCCGCCACTTACACCGGACAACGTCAGGGTGCTTCCACTTCCCAAACTCATCGTGGCATTCCCTTCACTGTAAGTGACCGCAGCAAGCGCTGCGGCAGTAGTGGCAAAGATCTGCGAGGAAAACAGGATCTTATCCCCCACGACAGCCCCCGCACCCGCGAAATCTGCAATCCTATCCACACCACTTCCCGTAAGAAATACAAAGATATCATTACCTGCGCCACCTTGCATCTGGTCATTCCCGAGATCACCCCAGAATATGTCATTGCCATCGGCACCAATTAGGGTGTCATCGCCCTTTCCACCACGAAGGAGATCATTCCCCGCCTCTCCATACACCGTGTCGTTATCGAAATCACCGAATAGTTGGTCATCGCCCGCGTTTCCATAGACAACATCGACACCTTTTCCACCGCGGACAGTATCATTCCCCGCATCACCATAGACTTGATCAGCGCCCATATTTCCATTGATAAAGTCATTGTCGTTCCCACCGCGAACGGAATCATTCCCATCGCCACCGAAAAGCACATCATTCCCGGCCCGGCCATTGACAGTATCATTCCCACCGTTGCTTTCAACGGTATTGGCAAGGGCATTCCCCGTAACCGTATCACTGCCTCCACCCGTTTGTGCATTTTCAATATTTGCCCCAAACGCATTCCAAAGATGCGTATTTCCAATATGGGAAACAGAATTTACGCCCTCGCGCAAATCAATGGTCGCGTTGCCGCTATAGCCCACACTGCTGATTGTATCGCTCCCGCCACCATCCCAGAGAGTCGCAACAAGCGACCCGCCATTATAGCTATAGGTGCTATTTCCCGCATTATAGGCGTGGTTCGCTCCATACATATGGTGAAGTGCTGCAATATCAAGGATCATGGGAGTCGAAGGCGCCGTTGCGCTTGAATAAGCACCGTGATTATAGGACATGATCGTATAGTCTTGTGTGTCCAATGCCGCGGATAAAAAAGGTGGCGTTTCATTCTCACTGACATTACCGCTATGCTTTAACCCTAAGCCATGGCCAAGTTCATGAAGCATCACATAGTGTCCACCCCCTCCTGACTGGAACCCACTCACCGCGGTATCGATATACACTTCAGACTTATTGATTTTTGTGCCGATTACCGTCGATAAGTTCAGCCCCAACATTCCGGGTTCTAAATCAGCTTGGGAAAAAGCAAGCGTATAATTTTGGCCTGTGGCCGCTTGGATAAAAGTGACATTCGCCACATTAGAAAAGTTTTGCATCGCAAGACGCGCAGAACCTTGCTCTTCTGCGGAAAGATTGATGCCTCCCCAAAAGGTACCTGTAAAGGTGTAACGGACAGAGGTGGCGCTACCAATTGCTCCGCTGAGAGTATTACCTGAACTAACAGATGCGGCTTCCGGTGTGGCAAACATAAAATAACATCTCCCTATATATGTTATGAGAGAGCCACTATAATACCCAGATCACTCTAGGCAAGCCTAATTTAGGCTAAAAGGAAATCATCAACCGTCAATCCGCTCATAACCCCGAGCAGCGTAACACTACTTCCGGATCCCAAGTTAATAACAGCATCTCCAGCACGATAAGAAATGTTTTCAAGTACGGATTCTGTATTAGCAAATATCTGAGGAGAAAACTGGATTTTGTCACCTGACTTGGAAGCTTCACCCGTAAAATCGGTAATTATGTCGTTCCCACTTCCTGGACGAAACACAAAAACATCATTTCCTGCACCACCCACCATTACATCATTTCCACGATCACCCCAAAGCACATCATCGCCCTTGCCGCCGTAAAGAGTATCGTTTCCTTGTCCACCATGTAGTATATCATTCCCGACATTGCCTTGAAGCACATCATCGCCCTTGCCGCCATAAAGAGTATCATTCCCTCCATTTCCCTCTAACCGGTTCGCAAGGTCATTACCTGTCACAAGATCATTGCCCTTTCCCGTCTGGCCATTTTCAATATTTGCCCCAAACGCATTCCAGATATGGCTTTTTCCTACATGAGTTATGAAACTGACACCTTCACGGAGATCTAACGATACACTCCCTCTATATTCTACGGTGCTGATCGTATCATTCCCGCCGCCATCCCATAACGTTTCCAGACGCGGAGTACCATCTAATCGATAGATATTATCGCCTGCGTTATAGTTATGATTTGCACCATACAGATGCTGTAACGCTGCGATATCGAGAATCATAGGTGTGGAAGGAACGAGATTATCGTATTTTCCTGGATTATAGGACATTACCGTAACATCGTTATTATCTAATTCCTTTGAAAGAAAAGGCCCAGAATCCGCGCCATCCCAGTAATCGCCACTATGTTTTAAACCTACCGCATGACCTAACTCATGGAGCAAGACACTGTACCAATCCCCCCCTGACTTATACCCCGAAATAAGCCTATCCATAAAAATCTCTACAGGCGGAATAATTTTGTTTTCTAAGCTGTCACCAATGGTTAGGCCTGAAAATCCCTCTTTATAGAGATCCATAACACCAAAACCAAGATCATACGGCTGGTTTAAACGAGCTGGAGTAAATTCGATATTTGCGACATGAGAAAAGCTTTGCATTGCCTCCCTGGCTACCGCCTGTTGTTGGAGATTTAAGCGCATCATTCCATTTAAGAAGGTACCATAGAACGTATATTGAACAAGAGCTGGACTTCCCACAGTCCCGTTTAATGTTCCATGATCTGAGATAACAGCAGCAGCTTCTTGCACGGGGAGCATGGCTTGTTTCCTAATTAGTAAAAAAGGCCCTAGAGAGAACTTCTAGGGCCTATCGTTTTGCAAATCTGTTGTGACTAGAACACTTGGAAATCATCTACCGTCAATTCACCGCTCTCAATACCGAGCAAGGTCACACTATTGCCATGCCCCAAATCAACGATGGCGTTGCCGTCATGGTAACTGACATGGGAGAGTGCATCTTGAGGTGTCGCAAAAATTTCTTTGGAGATTTGCAAAATATCCCCCTCATGCTTGCCTGAACTGTTAAAGTCCATAATGACATCCACGCCACTGTTTGGACCAAAACAGAAGGTATCTCTTCCTAACCCTCCGTCGAGACGGTCATTGCCACGATCTCCCCAGAGAACATCATCTCCTTCATCGCCGAAGATAGTATCGTTACCCTGGCCACCATGGATGGTATCATTGCCTTTTCCGCCATAAAGAAGATCATTTCCTTTATCGCCATAAAGGAAATCCTTCCCCCGACCACCATAAATGGTGTCGTCTCCCTCGTGACCATAAATGGTATCATTGCCCGCATTGCCTATTAATTTGTTCCCAAGCGCGTTACCAAAAATCACATCATCACCATCACCTGCCGTGCCGTTTTCGATATTCGCTCCAAATGCGTTCCAGATATGGCTATCGCCAACATGCGTTGCGTGGGTGGGGCCTTCGCGAAGATCGAGAGTCACATTTCCTTTGTATTGACTCGTATCAAAGGTGTCATTCCCTCCACCATCCCAGATGGTTTTCAGCAATTTGCTACCGTCAAATTTATAGACATCATCCCCAGCATGATAATTATGGTTTGCACCGTAAAGCTGTTGGAGCGCTGCAATATCCAGGGTCATTGGAGCAGAAGGATGGATGTCCTTATAGTCCCCTTCATTGTGCGACATAATCGTAAATTCTGGCTTATCAAGTTCCGCTGGAAGAGACTCATGCTTTACACCGTCATCTTCGAAAACAATCTGCTCACCAGGAGCAGTTACCCCCAGCACCCGTTCCATATTTTGTAATAAATGTAAATATTCCGTTCCACCCGGCTGAAGATCGCTGTCCTTAGCAATATTGACCTGGGCATCAAAAATTTTTCCAATCCCCTTATCCGAACCTGAAGTCAGACCATACAATGGTTCCGATGGCTCATTATTTGAAGCCTGCGCGAAGGCGAGATCATATTTTTCACCTGCTTTTACTTCCGTGAATGTAATATTGGCGATATCCGATAATGTTTGTAATACGCCATGCACGGCTTCAATTTCTTTTGGACCAAGATCGGAGCCTTCATAAAATCTATCTTTAAATGAGTAGGTGATAGTAGCTGGTTCACCTTCTGCTCCTGTGAATGAAGCGCCCGATAAAATGAATTTTGTTTCTGGTATTGTAGCCATAATATCTACTCCTATAAAATGGGTTGCTTGAATACTGGTGGGCCCTAAGGAGAGAGTACGAGGGCCCACCATTTCCCAAATGGCGACTAAAACACTTGGAAATCGTCTACCGCTAACCCACTCCCAACACCGAGCAAGGTCACGCTATTGCCATGCCCCAGATCAACCGTGGCATTGCCGTCATGGTAATTCACATGCGAGAGTGCAGCTTGAGGCGTGTTGTAGATTTCTCTTGAGATCCTCAAGACATCCCCCACATCCTTGCCTGCACCGCTAAAATCGGTAATGATATCGACACCGCTATCCGGACCAAAAACGAATACATCATTCCCTGCTCCGCCTTCCATACGGTCATTCCCGCGATCGCCGTAGATCAGGTCATTTCCCTCTCCGCCATAGATGATGTCGTCACCTTGGCCACCATGGATCGTATCATTCCCAGCATCGCCGTAGATCAGGTCATTCCCTTTATCACCAAAGAGTTGATCATCCCCATTACCGCCATAGATTTTATCAGCACCTTGACCACCGTGGATGGTATCATTCCCAGCATCACCATAAAGGAGATCATTGCCCTGGTTGCCGTTGATGAAATCGCTGCCATCGCCACCATTGATTGTGTCGTTGCCTTCTTCGCCATAGAGGAAATCATTCCCGGCATCACCTTTGATAACATCATTTTCGGAACCACCAAAAATGGTGTCATTCCCTTCACCACCCTCGAGTACATCATTCCCGGAACCACCAAGAATCACATCATCGCCGCCGTTACCATGGATGGTATCGTTCCCTCCATTACCTACCAAACGGTTGCCGAGCTCATTACCGTTGAGCACATCATCACCATTACCGGTAACACCGTTCTCGATATTGGCGCCAAACGCATTCCAGATATGACTATCGCCTAAATGGGTTGCGTAATCGGTACTTTCACGAAGATCCAAAATCACGTTTCCTTTGTAAGGAGTGGTATCGATTGTATCATGTCCGCCACCATCCCAGATTGTGGTCAGCAACTTCCCACCATCGTATTTATAAACGTCATCCCCTGCATGATACTCATAATTCACACCATAAAGATGCTGCAACGCCGCGATATCAAGAATCATCGGACCGGAGGGATTCAGGTCTTTATAATTTCCTTCTTTCGTCGACATAATCGTAAACTCAGGTTTATCGAGGGCTTCTGGTAACACGGCGGGTTTTTCATTCAGTGCGGCTTTATGCGTTGTCTCACTGGTAATCGCATGCGTATCAGATGTTTTACTGCCTGTATTAGTAGTGCTCTTATCGATTAGCCCCACCGCTTGCCCTGCATTATGCAGCATTTCTCCATACCCTTTAGTGCCTGGAAAATGATCAAGGAATTGTCCCACCGTAGAACCAATTTTGCTTCCCAAGTCAGACAAGAATGACTCCTCCGACTTATCCTCTGTCTTTTCCTCTGTCTTTGGTGCTGGCGTTGGTTCTGGAGTGCTAGGTAATTTGGTTGGTGTAGGCGTTGTTGTTGGTTGGGATGAAGGTGACTTTACAACAACCCCACCCTCTTTATTATCCTCAGATGCGGTGTAGATCGGACTTTTCTTTGGGTCTGGATCTTTCAATCCGATAACGCTACCAATATGGTAAAGCAGCGTTGTATGCCCCTCTCCTCCTTCTTGGAAGTCTTTGGTGAACGTATCGATATTCACTTGCGCATTGGTAATCTTGGTCTGGCTTTCCACTACATACCGACCAGCCCCTCCCTGACCGTTTTGATAAACAGAATGCGCAAATGCAAGCTCAAATCCCTCTTGCGTTGGCGCTGGTCTAAAACCAGGAAGCGGCGGTATTTCCTTAAATTCAATATCCGCCACATTTGAGAAGTGCTGCAAAGTATCGCGCACAGCGGCTCTTTGTTCATTGTTCATTTCCATACCACCATAGAACCTATTCTCGAAGGAATACCCCACCGTAGTAGGTTTCTCGACGGTTCCGGTAAATGTGTGCCCCGATATAATGGAAGCAGCGTCTTTAGTTGCAAGCATAATGAGTACTCCTGTACATGATTAACGTGAAAGAAATCTCGTAAGGAAATAACACCATGACGGGCATTAAAATGCGATGCGGGAAGTGCGGAACCTCTATAAAAAAGCTCTTATTCCTACCGTAACTCCACGCGGCAAAAAGCAAAGGGTCTGAAAACCAGACCCTTGCTTGCAATAACGCAATGGTTGAAATGAGGGAGTTTCTTATCCAAAAAGATGACCCCATTGTGGTAGACATGTTTGCCAGACAATGTAAACCGTTATAGGGACATAAACATCCGCATGATTAACGTCCCAGTCCATATCAGGCTCCTGGGTCGGGGAGGTATCCTTGGTGTGATCATTCGTATGATCATTGGCGGAATCGCTGGTGTCGATGACTGTACCGTTGGCGGTATGGATAACTTTACCATCGTTAGTGGCATGCACAATAATACCGGTGCTGTCAGGGGATGTATTGTCGTTAGTTATTTCGGGCAATTTTACTTTGGAAAAATCAAAATGTCCTAAATCCTTGATGCCAAAACCTTCTAAGGTATCATTAATAAACATAACACGTGCTCCTATGGTGAATTAAAAAGAAATAACACCGTATTATAAAAGCATAGTCTGGCATAAAAGTTCGATGCGAGACTAGGTTATAGGTTACTCCCCCCCTTTTTCTTCCTCCCCTTAACGCTATCTTAACCCTCCTCATCCTAGCTTGTGCAAAGAAGAAACTGCGCATACCATGAAGGCATGAAGAAAAATAACCAAGACAACTACTCTATCCACCAGTTTGGCATGTTGCAGACATTCCAATGCTTAGGGGACACATGCGAAGATACCTGCTGTAAAGGCTGGGGCATGCAGGTGGATGCGCCGCATAAGGAGCTCTACGCCCAAAAAGCACCAGAATTGCTGGAAGCCCTCGATACTGGTGAGGCCGATATCATCATGAAGCGCGATCCGAAAACCGGTTTCTGCGTCAAATTCAGTAACGGCCTCTGCGGGATACATCAAGAATATGGCGAAGCGTTTTTAGGCGATGCTTGTAATTTTTATCCCAGGGCGACACGGCAGCTAGGCGATAATAATGCGCTGATGGGAGCCACCCTCTCCTGCCCGGAAATCACACGGCTCGCATTATTTGGGAATGATCCCTTTTCCATCCGGAAAGTCGATATCCCCCGCGTGCCGCACTCGATCGCCGATTATATGCCCGAGGTGCTTTCCTCGGAACAATCACTGGAGATTATTCAAGCCTTCTTGAAGGCCGCAGAAGATACCTCTGCGACTCCTGAACATATTATGCTCCGCCTGATCAGTATCTCCAAATCCTTGGAATATATGAAACCTGAGCAATGGCCAGAGGCCGTGCCTTTTTATCTACGCACCGCCGATGCGCGGCTTATTCCTGGTGAAACACAACAAAGTGATCCTTATCGCCTCTTCCAGAATCTTTGCGCGCTAATTGCCGCTGCGAAAATCGTAGGCCGCCCACGGCTACAGGAAACGGTAGATACAATCGAACGGGCACTGAATGTCACTATGGATTGGAAGAGCCTCGAGATACGCAATAATGCGAGCGATCTTTCTGCCTATGATACGTTAAAGCAACGCTGGGAGAGCACGGCAGCAACCGCATGCGCATCAATCCTTAGACGTTACATCCAAAGCCAGCTAGCACTTGCGATGTTCCCGTTTTCCGGTTTTGGGAATACACTTTCTGAGCGCGCGATGATCATGGCAATCCGCTTTGCGACCGTCCGTTTGGCACTGATGGCCCACGTAACTCCCGATGGCACTTTGCCCGACCAAGCTGCAATCGTACAAATTATACAAAGTATCTCGCGCTTACTCGACCATTTGGCCGATCCAACCCTTTCGCTGACCTTATACCGGGATGCGGGGTGGCTGAAAGAATCGCGTATGCGGGGGGTTCTTGAAAGATAAAGAGTTTGAGAACTTTCGCTTCAAATATAAGCTAAAGGAACGTTTTGCTTTTCTCCCAAAGGTGGAGTAATACAAGAGTATGGAGAGGTTTTTTGATATGTTACAGGCAGTTTTTGGCTATAATCCGCTTTATGAGATAAAAGAGCTTCAACACGCATCAATTGCACCGGCGCGGATGATGATGATGGCGGCCAAAGAATTTTACGGACATAACTTCAATCCCATTGCGACCACCGAGTGGGGACGCTCTATTACGGCAAGCCTCGAGGTAGTTGAGCGCATTACCCGCGACTATCCAAGACCTGCATGGGAAATTGAAGAGACCGTTATGCGTGGGCATAAAGTCAAAGTCACCCCGAAAACGATTATTGAAAAAGACTTCGGCAATCTCGTCCATTTTAAGAAAAACGATAACGACGCCAAATCCCAGCCGAAAATCCTTATCGTAGCACCACTGTCAGGGCATTATCCTACACTTTTGCGGGGAACGGTACGCGACCTTCTGCCGTACGCGGATGTCTACATTACCGAATGGTTGAATGCGCGCGATATCCCAGTATTTAAAGGCTCCTTTAACCTCGATGACTATATTGATTACGTGCTCGAATTTACAAGAGAGCTAGGGCCGGATGTCCATATGCTGGCCGTGTGCCAGCCTGCAGTTCCTGTACTTGCCGCTGCATCATTGATGTCCGCGAACAAAGATCCCAAACGTCCCGCCAGCATGACCTTGATCGGAGGGCCGATTGACGCCCGAAAAAGCCCGACGCCTGTGAATGATTTCGCGATAGAAAAATCCATCATGTGGCTAGAGCGCAATTTCATCACCCGCGTGCCGTATAAATTTGATGGCTATATGCGCTCAGTTTATCCCGGATTTATCCAGCTTGCCGGATTCATGGCGATGAATCTGAACCGCCATGTCGGTGAGCATATGAAGCTATTCCAGCATTTGGTGGCAGGAGATGGCCTAAGCGCCTCAGAGCACAAACGCTTCTATAATGAATACCTCGCTGTAATGGACCTACCGGCAGAATTTTACCTCCAGACGATTGAGACTGTATTCCATGAATATCTTCTGCCGCGCAGAAAAATGATGTGGCGCGAAGAGCTTGTTGATCCACACGCGATCACGGATATACCGCTTCTTGCGATCGAAGGAGAACTCGATGATATTTCCGGTGTAGGCCAAACCCGCGCGGCAATTCCTTTGTGCAAAAACTTGCCCGATGCCATGAAGCATTATCACTTACAAAAAGGCGTGGGGCATTACGGATTATTCAACGGACGGCGTTTCCGCGAGCATATTGTGCCCACGATTATCGATTTTATCCATAAACATGGACGGTAATCCTATGCCTGATTTTTCAGCCGAGATGACCTATATCCAACAGGGAAAAGCTGTCGCCGGTGTGGATGAAGCGGGACGGGGTCCTTGGGCTGGACCATTGGTCGTTGCCGCTGTGCGCTTCCGTACGATTGATGCTATCCCGAAGGGGATTAATGATTCTAAGAAACTCAATGCCACGCGCCGTGATGGACTCTTTGATCAGATCATAGCATGTGCCGATGTGGGCATTGCGATCATTGACGTCGAGATGATCGACAGTATCAATATTCTGAAAGCCACAGACAAAGGAATGATTGAATCCGTTGCAAAATTAAAATTATGCCCACAAGCACTACTCATCGACGGAAATCGCGTTCCACCGGGAATGAAAGAGCTTACTTATGAAACGCAAAGTATTGTGGAAGGTGATGCTTCAAGCCTTTCAATCGGCGCAGCATCCATTATTGCAAAAGTCACGCGCGATCGGATGATGCAGGCACTCTCGCTTGAATTCCCACATTATGGTTGGGATCGCAATGCAGGATATGGCACGCCATGGCATCAAGAAGCCATTACACGTTTTGGCATTACCCCGCATCATCGCAGGAGCTTCGCACCGATTCGTCGTGTGATTGAGGCAGAAGCAATGGCACAGAGCGCTTAGGCTCTTTCTCTTATCATCACAGTCGCCTGGCCTTCTACCACTATTTTCTCACCCGATGTAAGCACAAATCGATAAAGCGAACTCTCATCGCCATGATGAAGTTTCGTAGCTTCGATATCCAGCGTGTCGCTTCTCACATCTAAACGCGGCACATGCAGCAGTACATTCCGAAGCGCAACGAGATAGCCCTCCTTCTGCGCTTTATTATCGAGCAGACTTCCATGAATCGCCATCGCCTGCGCACCATATTCAATACCGCATACGGAAGAAAGAACGCCATTATGGCGAAGAGGATGGGCGGGATCGGTAAGATTTATGGCGTGACAACGGATGGAAGTTTCATCCCAGTGCAGCACTTCCTCCAACAGACACATCGTACCTTTATGAGGAATGCGGGATTCGATGTTCTGGCGAGAGAGGCGCATAGAGTTTCTATGCCATTAATTTTGGCAATACCGCCTCATTAAGTTCGGTTATTTCAGCAACAGAAACGGAATCGCCATTCACGATCAAGTCAGAACCTTTCACTGTTCCAAGCCGTGTGAAATCCACGCCCGCTTGCTTTACTGCATTCTCGAATGTCGCCGCTTTATCAGACGCCACCGTGACCACATAGCGCGCCTGGTCTTCAGCAAATGCAAGTGCGAATGCCGGGATTGCACCGTGCAAGCTGATTTCCGCTCCAAGGCCGGATGCCATCGCCATTTCTGCGATTGCGACATATAATCCGCCGTCAGATACGTCATGGCACGCACTTAAAGTTCCCGCTTCAATCTGGCCGCGAACAAACTCGCCATGCTTGCGCTCTAAGCTCAAATCAACGGATGGCGGTGTGCCTTCTTCGCGCTTTTCTATCTCGCGTAAATAAATGGATGCGCCGATATGACCTGCCGTTTTCCCGATTACATAAATCGTATCGCCCGTTTTCTTAAAACGATTGCCGACATGTTTCTCCACATCATGCAGGATTCCCACGCCACCGATGCTTGGGGTCGGCTGTACGCCTTTGCCGTTGGTTTCGTTATAAAGCGACACGTTCCCAGAAATCACCGGATAATCGAGCGCTTTACACGCTTCTGTCATCCCTTCTAAACATCCCACGATCTGGCCCATCACTTCAGGCTTTTGTGGATTGCCGAAGTTGAGACAATTCGTAATCGCGAGCGGTGTACCACCGACTGCGCAAATATTCCGATAGGTTTCCGCAACCGCCTGCTTACCGCCTTCCACAGGATCCGCTTCGCAATAACGCGGCGTCACATCGGAAGTCAGTGCCAAACCTTTGTTCGTTCCATCAATACGCACCACCGCGGCATCGCCACCAGGAATGCTCACCGTGTTATTCATCACCTGACGGTCATATTGCTGCCATATCCACCGCTTGCTTGCCAAATCCGGTGTTACGAGAAGTTGTTTAAGGACAGCATTCAGTGACGTTGGCGCTTTTAAGCTTTCCGCTTTGACTTCGGCCCGCCCAGGCGTTTTCACCCACGGACGATCATAGACTGGCGCTTGGTCGGAAAGCGGTTTCACCGGAAGTTCCGCAACTTGCTCGCCATGATATTTCAGGATCATTTTTCCGGTATTGGTAATCGTTCCAATCACCGCAAAATCCAGCTCCCATTTCTCAAACACGGCGCGCGCAAGTACTTCCTTCTCCGGCTTAATCACCATGAGCATCCGCTCCTGGCTTTCAGACAGCATAATCTCGTAAGGCGTCATGCCTTCTTCGCGCATCGGAACTTTATCAAGCTCGAGTTCAATCCCTGCACCGCCTTTATCCGCCATCTCAAGTGAGGAACAGGTCAAGCCCGCAGCACCCATATCCTGGATCGCGATAATCGCATCGGTAGCCATCAATTCGAGGCAGGCTTCGAGCAATAATTTTTCAGCAAATGGATCGCCGACCTGTACGGTTGGGCGCTTCTCTTCACTCTCATCATCGAATTCGGCAGAGGCCATTGTCGCGCCATGGATACCATCACGTCCGGTTTTCGAACCGATATACACGACCGGACTGCCCACAGCTCCCGCAGCCGAATAGAAAATCTTATCCGCAGGCGCAATCCCGACCGTCATTGCATTTACAAGGATATTGCCGTTATAAGATGGATGGAAAATACATTCGCCTGCCACCGTTGGCACACCCATACAGTTGCCGTAACCGCCAATTCCTGCAACAACGCCCGAAAGCAGACGCTTGGTTTTTGGATTATCAATCGCGCCAAAACGCAGCGCATTCAAATTCGCTACAGGGCGCGCACCCATCGTGAACACGTCACGCATGATCCCGCCAACCCCCGTTGCCGCACCTTGAAAAGGCTCGATGAATGAAGGATGGTTATGGCTTTCCATTTTGAAAATCGCCGCTTGGCCATCGCCAATATCGATCACGCCAGCATTCTCACCTGGTCCGCAAATCACCCAAGGTGCCGTGGTATGGAGTTTCTTCAAGTGAATTCGGGTAGTTTTATAAGAGCAATGCTCACTCCACATCACCGAAAAAATCCCAAGCTCGGTAAGGTTTGGCTCGCGCCCCATGATTTTTAAGACGCGATCATATTCGTCCGTCGTCAAGCCATGCTCGGCAACAACTTGAGGAGTGATAGCAGGAATACGTTGTTCGTGTGCTTTCATGGGAGTCTCTATTATTGAAAAAGAATTT
>JAJNBL010000011.1 GCA_021156175.1 Rickettsiales bacterium | reverse complement strand
CGTAATCGCAGCCGTCAAACTCGTCTTACCATGGTCAACGTGACCAATCGTTCCAATATTACAGTGCGGCTTCGTTCTCTCAAACTTTCCTTTGGCCATGAAAACACCCTACCTTTTTCAATTAATAACTAATGTTAAACTTACAAAACCTTAGGCAACTTTTGCCTTAATTTCATCTGCCACCTGAGCAGGTACCTGCTCATAGTGTGAGAATTGCATTGAATATTGCGCACGCCCTTGAGACATTGAGCGCAACGTATTCACGTAACCAAACATGTTGGCAAGCGGAACGGTCGCACTAATCACCTGGGCATTACCACGCGTCTCCATCCCACTGATCTGACCACGGCGACTGTTCAAGTCACCAATGATATCACCCATGTAGTCGTCTGGGGTAATCACTTCCACTTTCATGATTGGCTCAAGCAACACAGGAGACGCTTTTGGCATTCCTTCACGGAACGCACCTTTTGCAGCAATTTCAAACGCTAACACGCTTGAGTCTACATCGTGGTATGCACCATCAATCAGCGTTGCTTTGAAGTCAATCATTGGGAAGCCAGCAATAATACCGTTTGAGCAGATATTTTCAAGGCCTTTCTCAACGCCTGGAACATATTCACGCGGAACGTTACCGCCAACCACCTTGTTCTCGAATTCGAATCCACCACCTGGCGGCAATGGCTCGAAAATAATTTTGATACGCGCAAACTGACCCGCACCACCGCTTTGCTTTTTGTGGGTATAATCCACTTCGGTCTTTTTGGTAATGGTTTCACGGTATGCTACCTGTGGCGCACCGATATTTGCTTCTACTTTGAATTCACGACGCATACGGTCGATAATAATTTCCAAGTGAAGTTCACCCATTCCTTTAAGCACGGTCTGACCGGTTTCTTCATCGGTTGCAACGCGAAGCGATGGATCTTCTGCCACGAGACGGGAAATCGCAACGCCCATTTTCTCCTGGTCACCTTTAGATTTTGGCTCAACAGCCACCTCGATCACCGGCTCTGGGAACTCCATACGCTCCAGGATCACCGCATGTGCAGGATCGCACAACGTATCCCCTGTCGTCGTATTTTTGAGACCCGCCAGCGCAACAATGTCACCCGCATAAGCTTCTTTTACGTCTTCACGGCTGTTCGCATGCATCAGAAGCATCCGACCGATACGCTCTTTATGGCCTTTGGTGCTGTTGATCAAAGTTTCGCCGGTTTTCAGGATACCCGAATAAACACGCACGAAGGTCAAAGAACCAACGAATGGGTCATTCATAATTTTGAATGCCAGTACGCTCAAAGGCTCTGTATCAGAACTCTTACGGGTAATAGCTTCTTCGCTATCAACTTTAACACCCTTGATATCAGGTACGTCAATCGGCGCAGGAAGATAATCAACCACCGCATCAAGAAGAGGCTGCACCCCTTTGTTTTTGAAGGCACTTCCAGTTACGACAGGAACGAAGCTACCATTGATTGTACCTTTACGGATGCAGGCTTTCAGCTTCTCTTCAGAGAGCGTCTCGCCACCCAAATAGGATTCCATTGCGGCATCATCTACTTCAACCGCCAATTCAACGAGTTGCTGATGATATTCATCGGCCTTCGCCTTGAGGTCTGCAGGAATCGGGCCATAGGTGAATTCCGCGCCCAGCGATTCGTCTTTCCAGATAATGGACTGCATTTTAACGAGATCAACCACACCTACGAAATTTTCTTCTTCACCAATCGGGAGCTGGAGTACCAATGGCACCGCACCCAGGCGAGTTTTGATCATATCGACGCAACGGTAGAAATTCGCACCCATACGGTCAAGCTTATTGACGAAGCACATACGTGGTACGCCATATTTATCTGCTTGACGCCATACGGTTTCAGACTGAGGCTCAACCCCTGCCACACCATCAAATACTGCAACAGCTCCATCAAGTACGCGAAGCGAACGCTCTACTTCAATCGTGAAGTCTACGTGGCCTGGTGTATCAATGATGTTAATCCGGTGATCATTCCAATAACAGGTAGTTGCCGCTGAGGTAATAGTGATACCCCGCTCCTGCTCCTGCTCCATCCAATCCATCGTTGCAGCACCTTCGTGCACTTCACCAATTTTGTGGGACTTCCCGGTATAATAAAGAATACGCTCAGTGGTCGTAGTTTTACCTGCGTCGATATGAGCGCAGATACCAATATTACGGTACCGAGTGAGTGGAGTGGAACGTGCCATAATCAAACCCTAAAGAACTTCTATTTCTATACCCTGCCCCTGACACATGTCCGAGGCGCATTTATAAAACTACCAACGGTAATGCGAGAATGCTTTATTTGCTTCCGCCATTTTGATAGTATCTTCACGTTTCTTAAACGTGCTTCCACGCTTGTGTGAGGCATCGATAATTTCTTTTGCAAGACGTTGCGCCATTTCTTTTTCAGAACGGCCACGCGCAGTGTTAATCAACCAGCGAATTGCCAAGGTCTTTTTACGTTTCTCACGCACCTCAACCGGCACCTGATAGGTAGCACCACCAACACGGCGAGAACGCACCTCAACCGGAGGCTCCACATTCTCAATTGCCTCTACGAATACTTCGAGCGCATCACGCTTCTCGAATTTCGTAACAAGATCCAAAGCATCATATACAATGCTCTCTGCGACGGATTTCTTCCCATCAAGCATCAGCATGTTCATGAATTTGCTCAAAAGCACATTGCCATACTTAGGGTCTGGAAAAACTTCCCGTGGCTGCGCTGCGTGACGTCTAGACATAACTCTTCTACCTTATTTCTTTGCTTACTTAGGACGTTTAGCGCCATATTTCGAGCGCGATTTCTTTCTATCTTTAACACCTTGGGTATCCAATACACCACGGATAATGTGGTAACGCACCCCTGGTAAGTCTTTTACCCGTCCACCTCTTTGCAACACAACGCTGTGCTCCTGAAGGTTATGGCCCTCACCTGGGATATAACTGATTACTTCAAAACCGTTGGTCAAACGAAGACGCGCTACTTTACGAAGCGCCGAGTTCGGCTTTTTCGGAGTCGTTGTATATACACGAGTACAAACCCCACGTTTCTGTGGGCATCCTTCCATCGCAGGAACTTTATTGATCTTACGCCGTGACTGTCTCGGCTTTCTCACCAACTGGTTTATGGTAGGCATGCTAAATTCTCCAAATTCCCAACATCACTTCCGAACCCGCCATTATCTGGCTTAAATCAGGCCCAGAAACATCAACTCTAAGGGCTAAAAACCCTCTACGTTTTACAACAAGAAATAGATATCCTCAACCGGACGCTATGCCGGTGAGTGGCGCATACTACTGACCTGCCTACTATGCGTCAAGCGAAATTTGTATTTTTTCTAAAGGAAATTACAGGTGGGGTAATGGTATGGCGTCTTCATTGCCTAAGTTCACCCGTTATATCTAAGAAAGTAAACCGATCCCTGGTATAGCGGGCGTAGGTCATGACTTCCGCGAATTTAGCATCACTCCAACCAAGCGCACCGGGTGTTGTCGGCGCGCCGATGGTTTCTAATACCTTATATAATATAGTATAAGGCATCATCACCGCTTCGATGCGTTCACGGATACTATCCCATTCGGTTTCAAGGCGGGTGTTTAGGCGCTCGCAAGCTTCCGGGCTTAAGCGCTTTTTCTTATATTCTTCAATACATTCTGCACCCCGCTTTTTGCCAAAATAAGCTAAGAGCACAGCATCATCCAGCGCTGTAGGTGTAAAATACGGGCGGGTTTTTAAGGCCTCCTGCTGGAGCTGAACCATTGCAAGGGTCGTCACACCGATCTGCTCACCATGATAGGTTGGCGGAATTTCCTCGCCATACACCATTTCCATGGTGTGGGCCAACATATGCTCGCCCTGGCTTGCGGGATAACTCGCTCCCGCGTAATACATCCCAATGCCTGAGAGTAGCAGCGCGTTTGCCAGCGCTGCCATGACGGATTTGTCTTTTGCAAGCAATCCTTTTACGGAAGCAAAAAGCTCGCCCTCGCTTTCTTCTAATAATAAGAAAGGGGTTTCAGTATAATGCGTGCCTAAAAGGAGGTGAGAAAGCAGCCAATCGGCCTGGGCGGTTGGTCGACAGAGCATATCCCCTACCCCGCTCCTAATCAAACGCAGCGGCGCTTCGGACAGTATTTTAAGGTCAAGAAATACGGCCGCAGGCAAGTGCGCAGCCACAGATTTTTTATGATCTTTAATGGTAATTGCCGCATTGCTGGAGACATAGCCATTCATTGAAGGCGCCGTTCCAAACACCACATAGGGCTTTTTATCCTGGAAGGAGGCGTATTTGCAGAGGTCGTTGATCGTCCCACTCCCCACCGCAACCAGCGCATCGGCTTTTTCGGTGGCAGCACGAATCTTTTGTACAGTAGCTTCATCTGCTTTAGGAATTCCAGGAAGCCTAACCGAAACGAGCCTTACCTGCCCACCGATCGCCGATTCCACTGCCTTACCCAATACTTCCCAAGTCCGCTCATCACTGATAATCGCAAGCGTCTTTCCCAGCCCCAGCGGCAGCAGGTAGCTTTCGGGAGACTTATGTATTTCTTCGTTAATAACGATATGTTTAAGCGGAAACACGAAGGGGTTTTGAGTCTTCGGATCAATCCACTCGCCAGCTAAGAGTCTTTCCAAAACATTGTTTAGCATACCGACTCCTTAAGAAAGCCTAGTTTAGGAAAATCCCCACTTGCTTCAGGCACTGCACTATATTTTCCTCGTCAAAAGGCTTAAGCAATAAGCCATTGATTCCTTCTTCGAGCGCCGTTTCAAGCGCACCCTTCTCATTCACCGCTGTGCAAAGGATCACCACAGGCATCTCTTTTGCCTGCTCTTTATAATTAGAGCGCATTGCCAGAAATACTTCAAGCCCATTCATGCCCGGCATTTTCCAATCGAGAAATACGATATGGGGCGTATGGTCTTGCAGATATTTTAAGGCGCTTTTACCGTCCGTCACCTCGTCTGTTGCAGCTCCAAGATCGGACAAAAGACGGGCAAGAATGAAGCGGTTATCTTCATTATCATCCACCACAAGGCATTTTAAAACTTCTTTCATGCATTCCACCCTTTTCAATAGCTTAAACGCCATTTCTTATATAATAGATTTACAACTTCCAACCGTTTTGGTGTGTTGCCGCAACTCTACTCTCTATTATAGGAAGCCCTTGGGCGGGTACGAATTTCTCGTTCTTTCCATCCCATACATCTAACATCCCAGTTTCAAGATTCTCTCGAACCGCATGAATAAAAAGAGTTTTCTCTTCTACTCTTTTCTTTATTTCTGGGTGAGTTAGCAGATTCTTTGCAGAATCCAGAATATTTTGATCCTCACAGGCACGCAACTTCACTTCAAGTGAAGCATGTGGAAAGCGTTTTAGCACTTTTTCCTTTGAGCCTTTCGCTAATTGTACCCAGTTATTAAGGGGATTCTTTTCCCCAGAATCTTCCATCAATGCCTGAATTGCCCCACAGCCTGTATGTCCCACCAGGAAAATATGTGACACATTCCGCTGCAATCCCAGATGAATAATGGCCCAGGCACTATCAACAATACCTTCATGGAATTTCTGTACAATATTCCCAGCAGCTACATCTTTGAGCAGCTTGCCTGGCGTTAGATTTAAGTTTATCAATGGCTGCATACGAGAATCACCGCACTGAAGCCACAGTCCCCACGGTTTTTGTTCTTTGGCCAAATGTGCGTAAGGATATGCCCCCTCATACCTTTCTATTGTCTGGCGATGTTGTTTGAACAAATTACGGGCCAATAATTTCTTTTCACCCACATCTTGATATTCTTCCTTCTTCTCTCGCACGATAGGGGCTAACGTGGAAGAAGTTACCTGAAAAACCGGCTTAGGCTTATAATCTAAGGCAGCCGCAATGAATCGTTTAATTTTCATGCAGAGATTTCTCTATAGCTTTCAATGGTTAATCCGTAGCCTTCTAATCCAATCACGCCACGTTTCGTATTAGTGAGAAGTTCCATCCGGCGGACGCCTAAATCCAGCAGTATTTGTGCACCAATACCATAATCACGCAAATGGGTGGAATTGGGGACTTCGTGGCCCAGGCGCGCTTTGATCACGCCGCTTACGCTGTTTTTGCGCGGCTCACGCAGCAGGACAACGACGCCCGCCCCTTCCTTGCCGATGATTTCCATTGCCTTTTGGAGTTCGCCCGTTTTCTGGCCATAACGATCACCTAAGCTATCATGGAGAATGTCGGAGGCATGCATCCGCACCAACACCTTCTTATCGGAAGAGATATCGCCTTTAACCAGCGCGATATGCTCCGCATATTCCACCGTATTCACATAAACCATCATCTTCCACTCCCCGCCATAGATCGAATCCAGCGTGGTCTCAACTTCCTTGCGGACTAAAATATCATGACGACGGCGGTAGGCGATTAGATCCGCAATCGTAGCAATTTTTAGGTTATGGATTTTGGCGAACTCGATGAGATCGGGAAGGCGCGCCATTGTGCCATCGTCTTTCATGATTTCGCAGATCACTGCACTCGGGTTTAATCCCGCAAGGCGAGCAATATCGACCGATGCTTCCGTGTGCCCTGCTCGCACTAATACCCCACCATCGCGCGCCATTAATGGGAAAACGTGGCCAGGCGATGCAATATCCGAAGGACCTTTGGAAGGATCAATGGCAACGGCAATCGTCCGCGCACGGTCAGCGGCGGAAATTCCGGTGGTTACCCCTTCCCGCGCTTCAATCGCGACGGTAAAGGCCGTTTGGTGGCGCGAGCCATTATATTGTGCCATGAGCGGCAAACCTAAGTGCCGCACGCGGTCAACGGTCATCGGAAGACAGATGAGGCCTCTGCCGTATTTCGCCATAAAGTTGATGGCATCGGGCGTCGCCATGGAAGCCGGGATCACAAGATCGCCTTCATTCTCGCGGTCTTCGTCATCGACCAGAATAAACATCCGGCCGTTTCGGGCGTCTTCAATGATATCTGTAATGGGGGAAAGAAATTCTTTATACGGCATAGGAAGCACTATTGATTACACATAACTTTTCGCTACTATATCTTTCAAGTCCTAAAAAGCAAAGGAAAGGAGAGCCTATGTCCGCTTTTACACTCGTTGTTGGGAACAAAAATTATTCTTCCTGGTCCTTAAGGGCGTGGCTTGCCATGAAAGCCACGGGCGCGGATTTCAAAGAGGAACTCATTGTGCTGGCGCAAGAAGGTTATAAAGCCAAAGCACTTGCCTATTCCCCGACGGGTAAAGTTCCCGTGCTGAAAGATGGGGATATCACCGTATGGGATTCGCTAGCGATTGCGGAATATCTCGCAGAACAGTTTCCTGGGCTGTGGCCAAAAGACAAAGCAGCACGGGCGCTTGCGCGTTCGATTGTGGCGGAAATGCATTCGGGCTTTATCCGGGTCAGGAAAGCCTATCATATGGATATACGGCACCAGGCGGATGTGGCGGCAGCGCCTGTTCCTGAAACACAGAAGGAAATTGACCGTATTCAAGAATTATGGGCCGATACGCGCAAAGCATTTGGCGCAAAGACGGATAAACCGTTCCTGTTTGGCGATTGGTCAATCGCCGATATGTTTTATGCGCCGATTGTCTTACGGTTTGTGAGTTATGCGGTTGCACTTCGCCCTGCTTCCAATGACTATGTGAAGGCGATTTTGGCGCATCCGCATGTGAAAGAATGGGTTGAGGCAGGGAAAAAAGAGACATGGGTGATTGATTTTGGGCATTAGGATGTGAGGGGAAACGGTTATCAGGACGCCACTTTCTCCCCTCTTTCAATCCCTTACCATTTCCTCGAAAACTCCCTATTTTTCTGCTTGCCAAACAAAAATCGTTCCTCTATATGTGTACGCCTGCTTTGCAGGGAATTTTAAGAAATGGGCGAGTAGCTCAGTTGGTTAGAGCATCTGGTTTACACCCAGAGGGTCGGGAGTTCGAGTCTCTCCTCGCCCACCATTTCTTGATTGATAGCTGGAAGTAGAAATAAAGGGTTGCTTAAACGCGTATTATCGGGTACTAAGCTTTCCCTTCAATCTCCCCTTTATGGGGGTGTAGCTCAGTTGGTTAGAGCGCTGCCCTGTCACGGCAGAGGTCGCGGGTTCGAGTCCCGTCACTCCCGCCATTTTAATGGCTTCCCCCCCTTTATTGTCGTGTAATTTTCCATTACAGCTTATCAGGTTTGAACCTATATCAAGCATCAAGTTTGTGATGACCACTCTATAACAGTAACAAAGAAAAATCCTGGCATTGGCGATTTAAATGAACTCCTAAAAGCAAATTTTGTCACTGAGGTTTCACAATGGCGATTTATTTCTATGCTTGCTGATCTTCGCAATCTTTGCGACCACAATAAAAGAAAGAACCTACCGCCGAGCAGGTTGAAGATTTAATAACAGGCACAGATAAAATCCTTAGAACAATTTCTTAGTTCTGTAATATCGTTTCATTTCCTTTTTTGCAAATTATTGCATTGACAATTGTTGCATATGCAACTTATATTCCCCATCATGAGCACAAAATACCCTAGTAATTTAGAAGATCATCTTGGTTATTGGCTGCGCTGCCTTTCCAACCTTGTGTCGCATAGTTTCGCACAGAGACTGGGCGCGCACGATGTCTCTGTCGCGCAATGGATGGTGTTGCGTCATTTATATGAACAAAAACCGCTTACCCTCAGTGAAGCAGCAGCCATGGTGGGCGTCGATAAAAGTTCGCTGTCGCGCATGGTAGAGCGGCTCGTGCACAAAGGCTTTATCAGCCGTAAAAACGGCTCTGACCGCCGGATGCTACATTTAGCGCTAACAGCGGAGGGAAAACGATTAGTACCCCTTCTGGCCAAAGAGGCGGATAAGAATGATGAAGCGTTTTTTCACTCGCTTTCGCGCAATGAAAAACGTGATCTACTTGCTACCATTCAACGGCTTATGGTTTCGAATGACTGGGATATAACAACACATGGCAAACACCGCATGAAATAGGAGAATTTATGGATATCCACGTTATCGAAGAATGCACCGCACTGTCACTGGCCGAGCAAATCTCTTTTCCAGAAGTGGTAGCACGCTTGGCTGCCACTGGAGTCGAGCGTTATATGGTTGATTTAGTGGGACAATCTAAATCAAGCTACAGCCTTGATGGCATGACCTATCATGAGGCGATTACGTTGCATAACAATGATGTTGCAGAGGCATTCGATGCAACAGCGGTCAAATCCGCCATTACCGATTCACAGCAGGGGCGTATCAAATACCAGGCATTCCTTTCGCGGATTATGAAGGCTGGGTGCTCGCATTATGAAGTGTTCATTACCGGCAAGAAAGTCATTTATTGTGGACGCAACGGTGACCAGCATATTGAGTTATTCCCCACCAAACCCTAACAGCAAAGCCATAGCACTTACGAGATTTTTTTGCTAACGTGCGTAGCGATAATCTCTTTAGGATAAATTATGACTCTCCCCCTCCTTGTCGATTCCCACTGTCATTTAGATTATCCGCAGTTCCAAACGGATCCGGATAGCTTTATCGCACGGGCAATGGAAAATGGCGTTGGGTTGATGCAGACAATCTCCACGAAGATCACCGAATTCCCCCAGGTTCTTGCCGTTGCGGAGCGTTATAAACAGGTCTATTGCTCGGTGGGCATCCATCCGCATGAGGTGGAACATCAGCCGAAAATTACGCTTGAAGACCTGCTAAAAGAAACAAAACATCCGAAAGTCATTGGGATTGGCGAGACGGGCCTGGATTATTATTACGAACACAGCCCACGCGCACTCCAGCAGGAATCTTTCCGCATTCATATTGCCGCCGCCAGAGAAACCGGGCTGCCGCTGATTGTGCATACGCGCGACGCGGATCAAGACACGCTGGATATTCTGGAAGAAGAAATGGTGAAAGGCGCCTTCCCTGGCCTCATTCATTGCTTTAGCTCAAGCGAAGCCTTGGCCTGGAAAGCGATTGAGTTAGGACTTTATATCTCTGTCTCTGGCATTGTGACCTTCAAGAAAGCCGAAGCGTTACAGGAGATTATTCGCAAGCTTCCGCTCGAGAAGCTTTTGGTTGAAACAGACGCACCTTACCTTGCGCCCGTCCCCAAACGCGGCCAGACGAACGAACCATCTTATACACGCTATACCGCTGAATTTTTAGCGAATTTGAAGAGTGTTTCTTTCGAGGAAGTAGCGAAAACCACAACGCGCAATTTCTTCTCGCTGTTTACTAAAGCCCCTTCCTCCCTTACCTAGCCCCCCGGAATCATTGACACGTTCATATAAATAACCTATAAACACGGCTCTTCTGGAAAAGAGGCTTCTCCAGAAACAGTTATATAATTCTAAAGGGCGACGATATGACCAATACTTTAAAAGCACTTGCATTGACACTGGCGGTAACCGCTGCTCCTATGGCGGCGTTTGCAGAACGCGAAGGTATGTATGTTGGCATTAACGGTCAAGGGGTCTTCTTTGAAGATACGAATCTTGGCCCTGCACTGAACCAAGAATTCGATCCAGGCGTTGGAATCGGCCTTGCAGGTGGTTATGGTTTTGGTAACGGTCTTCGCGCAGAGCTTGAACTTGCGTACCGTTTCAATGATTTTGAAGTAACCTCTCCTGTAATCCCAGGATTCAAGGCAACCGGTGACGTAGACAGCATGGCGTATATGGCTAACGTATACTACGACATCAACTACGCAGAAGGCGCGACTTTCGTTCCATACGTGGGCGGTGGTCTTGGCGTAACGGATGTTGATGGAATCAGCACCGAGTTTTCTTACCAACTCATGACCGGTGTTGCAATGAATGTCGGCGAACAAAGCCAGGTATACACGGGTTACCGTTATTTCTCTGTACCAGGCGGCGTTGATTTAGCACCAGGTGCGACAATGGATTATAATGCACATGCATTGGAAATCGGTTTCCGGAACTTCTTCTAATCATGCATAGCATAGAATTAAATGAAAAAGGAGAGCTTCGGCTCTCCTTTTTTTATGTGTAGCGCGCTGTAGACGTGTCGATTTTTTATGCAGAGATCCCTTATTATGGGGTCTTGATGTGAGGTAATAAATCAGGAGACACGGCCATGAAATACAGCATCCCAACGAAATACAGCATCCCAACATTTTTAGTATTAGCAGCCATTCTTGTTCCAACATTCGCTTCCGCAGAACCTGATAAAGTGCGCGAAGGAGGCTATTTCTCCTTTAATGCAGGAGGAACCCATTTCGATGGTTCCAAAACAGGCCCGATGCTTGGTCTTTCAACAGGTTATAGTATGCGAGGACTGCGCCCAGAATTTGAACTTACGGGCCGCCGTAATCGCTTTCATTCCCCATTCAAGCTTAAACAAAACAGCCTCTCTTTAATGGGCAACGTCTATTACGACTTCAATAATTTCATGAATTCTCCGGTAGTTCCCTATTTAGGCGCGGGTCTGGGGCTAAGCTATTTGGATCCGGGAACGAAATTTGCGTATCAGGGAATGGCAGGTCTTGCATGGAATGTCAGCGAACAAAGCCAGTTTTATGCCGGCTATCGTTATTTCTCGGTGCCAAAAGGCCCAAGCTATAGTTATACCACCAGTCTTGGCACCCGCGACCGCGGTCGACTGGACTACGATTCCCATGGGTTTGAGGTTGGTTTTAGGACGTATTTCTAATCCCATTATATAACAAGAAAAAGAGGGCTTATTTTCCCTCTTTTTCTTTTTTCTCTTTGGCGACACGTATACTCTCGAGTTCCTTAACCTTGTCCTGCATGAGCCCTAAACGCTCGGTAATGAAGTAACGCATATAGTTCATTTCGCCTTCGGAAAGGTTATCCACTTTTTCGCCGATCCCATAAATAATCGCAAGCGCCTCTTCTTTCTCCCCTAATTCTTCATGAATAAGTGCGGGCATCTGACGCACCCAAATCGGCACATCTTTCTTCGGTGTTGCGGCAAGTTTATAGGCTAACTTCAGTGCAAGTTGTTTATCGTTTAATCGATGATTTGCCAAGTATGTTGCCTGATACATCCACCACCATTTGTTTTCCATATCGCGTGATGCGTGCTCATCCAGATACTCCACAATATAGCGCGTATCCTCAGCACGTTGGCTTTGGCTAAATAAATAGGCAGCGAGTGACGGCACGAAATTCGAGCGACTGTCGAGGCGATCCAGCAGTTCAAACCAACGTTTGAGTTTCGGGTAATCATAATCTTTGAGCGGGGTAAAACGCCCGAAGGAATCTCCGGCATTTTGTATCTCAAAGGCAAGCGTGCGGAAGAAAAATTGGGCATCCCCAAGCGAAAGCGCTTTCACCGCAACATCGGACGGCACATCCGGCACAATCTCCATATGCGGTAAAATATGGCGAGTCCCTTCCCAAAAAGAGGGAACGCCGAACCAGAATAATGCTTGAATCGATAATAAGGCTGCAACCAGTGCATCAGAGGGATAGCGGAATAGTCGTGACATCCCTTCCCCACTAGAATTGTTTGCGCCGGAAATCAGTGACCGCCACGGCCAAAAGAAGTGGGATATAGATGATGCTTTGGTATATCCAGGTATCGGCAGCTTTATCAATGCCATACAGAAGCCATTCGCTTTTCCCGAAGAGATCAAGGCGCGGGAGTGCAATCGAAATCCCAAGGAGAATAAACTCCATCGCCTTATCCATAAGACCCGCAGCAAGATTATGTGTAGAGTAGCTTGCGGCAATAAAGAAGCCCATCATCCGCGAGAGGATATAAAAACCGAAACAGAACATCACGGAGCTCACCGCGCTTCGTAAAATAAGAGAGCTTAAGAGCGCACACCCCACCATCACCGCAACTTCCGCTGCGATGCTTGCTCCCCAATAAATAAGAGCAATCGGCTGGACTTGTGTTTGCGCAAAAGTCAGACCAATTGCGCAAATAACTGCAAAAATCGGGATAAATGCGGCTAAAGCAATGGCGATAAATCCAAGCCAGTATGAAAGCATAAATTGTGTACGCGATAAAGGACGCGAGAGCATCAGCTCGATTTCTTTGTGGTCAAACGCTCGGCGCACATGAAAGCAGACAAAGAGTATCAGTCCCACCACCATCACCGTTCGGACGGATCCGGCGATATACGAAATCGTCATCGCTTGCTCTTCTGCAATCGCGGTATTTCCCAAGAAGGCAGAAAGCGCAATCGCGGAGAAATTGGCAATAAAAAGCCCTAGGAACAACCAGTCCCTGGAAGCGGTAAGCAAGACATAGCGAATGACTGTTTTCATGGAGCCTACTATAGGCATATTTATGGCGTGGTTGTCAAGACGATCACCATTTTCAGCTTTCAGTTTCTTAGCTGTGGATATCTTACCAACGGTTAATATCTAAGGCGATTTTTACTACTATTCTGGACCCAATTGTGCTACTTTACTGCGAGTAAATAAGCAAGGATTAAGTAATGAAAAATATATCGGAAAATGACTATAAGAAACTAAAACGTCTCATGAGCGAGGCTGAAACTGCTACGAAGGTTGTCCACGAAGATATTAGAAATCTTCGCGATATTTCAGATCAGTATCGAGGAAAAGCTAAAAGATGCCTTGATCCCAAATTTAAAGCTGATAAAGAATCAGATGAGTTCCGCCAATTAGAAAATAAACTGAAAGAATGTCGAAAGGCGTTGAGAGACCCTAAAAATCCGTTTTTAAACAAATTCAAACATTTTCTTAGTGAGATTGAATCTCTTCAGGATCTAGCTAACAATCTATTAGACTCTGACCAAAAAGATGAAAAGATCGATGAATTTATCATTTATTTATCCGATGTTACGGAAAAAATTGTGGATTCTTTTGAGCAGTTGAATACAGAAATTAAACAGGTTTCTGACTCCGCCTTTGCAGCTCTTAGAGAAGTTAATGTTATCCAATATAAAAAATTTATAGGAGAAGACGATCCAATCGGTGCACAAATTTCACACATAGCAATACCTATGAGATTGCTAGGTCAAGGTGGTTATTTTGCAAGCTTTTTCACGAACTTATTAGAGGTGAATGGCGCGTCAATGAGTGATGTTCAGGAAGCAATCTCTCAGGCGGGCAATCATTCCGAGGCAGCGCAAACCGCTGCCTTTGACTTAGGCAACCAATCTCAAAATGTTTGGCGTACAATATCCAAATTAACTCCTCCTACAGCGATTATCAATCCCTCAAATAGAACTCATTACATTAACCTTCTTCAACATCTTCATCATGCTATTGCAGAAGGTACTTTGGATCCTCTTTTAAAGAATGATATAAGGTATAACAATCATGCAATTTATGATCTCGTGGAATTCAACAATCGCATAGAAAAAGAACTTACGGAGCTTGGTGCTTCTTTTGAATTACCGAAAGATACAGAAGTCGAAAAAACTACGACACCGAAACCTTCTGTGATTTCTTCACAATCCCAGCCAGTATCTTCTAGAGCACCCTCTCCTTCCGTATCATCCTCTAGCTTCGTAACGAAAGTTGCTTCATCTTCATCGGGATCGAATACATTAAGGGATTTTCTTCGATTCCAACACTACACAAATAAGCTACTGGATCAACTAGATACTACAGCACAGACCAGAGCCCAAAAGATGGCTCCGTCACTCCAGAATCATCCTGTTTTTAAAGAGGGGATTAAAGTACTTGCAAATCGCTCTTTGGAGGAAGTACAGTACTTATTAGGACTTGCTTGCACTCCTTATAAAGTTGCAGATATGTCACTGAAGCAGAGTATCAACGCCATTACTCTTCCAGAACGTGATGCGAATACTGTACTAAATATGCTATTGAGGATTAATAATACCATTAATCCTCTGGAACAACCCAAAAGCGCAACGCAAAGAGCAGACGATCAGAAGTTACTAGAATCCGTAATGCTGATTGCGGTAAAACAAGAAAAAAGGCAGCAACAACAGAGCCTGGCTTCTTTATTATCATAGGCTCTATGTTTTATATGAGCACACATAATGAAAGACCTTTTTCTTCGCATAAAACAGCCCAAAATACTCGCAGTAACCTTGGTGAGTTTAGCTATCGTGGGCCTCGGGATCAGCTATTGCGCAGCATCGGATACAAATACTACTACAGCTTCCACAGTCACTGCCGCCGCTCCTTCGCACTCCAAACCAGCGTCAAGCATTATCAGCGGTGATGGCATCGGTGCACTTGGCACCATCGAACCACGTTCCCGTGTGATACAGCTTTCGCATGATGCAGGGCCGGAAGGTGCGCGCATTCAGAAGCTTCTTGTCACGGAAGGCCAGTTGGTTAAAGAAGGCGACCAGATTGCAATTTTTAGTGATAATGACCGCAAGAAAGCCAAGCTCGCGATTGCGCGCTCAGGCGTTGCGATGATTCAAGCGCGATTAAAAGCGGAACGCACCAATCTCACGTACGTGGAAAAAGAATATAACCGTTACACGAAGCTTGTAGAGAAAAACTATGCCTCGCAAGCCAAGCAAGATGAAACAACGCGCAATTATAAGCAATCGCAATCGACCCTCGATGCGCTCCTGGCGGAGCTTGATACCGCCACCACGCAAATGCAGTTGGCAGAAGAAGAGTTAAAGCAAAGTGTACTGCTTTCCCCGATTGATGGAACGGTGCTGAAAATCCTTGTGCGGCCAGGCGAACGTGTCGGGGATCGCGGTGTGGTGCGTATTGCGGATCTCTCGGATCTTGATGTCGTTGCCGAAATCTATGAGCGCGACATGCCGCGCGTTCAAGTCGGGCAGAAAGCGGAAGTCGTCGTGCCGGGATTCAGTGATAATTTCGCCGCCGAAGTGCGCGAGCTGGGATTCCTCGTGATGAAAAATGATCTTAACAGTACCGATCCATTGGCCGATCGCGACAGTCGCGTGATTGAAGTGCGGTTGAGTTTGCCTAAAGAAGCAGCAGAGCAATTGCAGCATTTAATTTATATGCGGGTGAATGTAAGGCTGAAATCATGAGGCTGGATAAAAGCTTTTACTTCGCCGCACGCCTTTCCTGGCGGCAACTTACCTTTGAACGGGCAAAATTGATTGCCGCGATTTTGGGAGTGCTCTTTGCCTGCGTGCTGGTCTTCATGCAGCTCGGATTTCGTGATTCGCTTTATTATAGTACGGGCATCTTGCCGCATAAAATGGATGGGGATTTGTTCCTCGTTCACCGCCAAACGGAAGCGATTTGGCGAACGCAGATTTTCTCGCGCAGCGAGCTGATGCGCGTGTGGGGAAATCCCAATGTGGCAGAAGTCTATCCGCTGTATGTGGCGCAGGCGCCCTTTAAGAATCCAGAAAAACGCACCAAACGCACCTTAATGGTGTTTGGCTATGCGCCGGAAGCAAAAGTATTTAATCATCCCGATATTGTAGCGTATCAGGATGCGCTTACCCTCCCCGATACCGCGATTTTTGATATGATGTCGCGCCCGGAATTTGGACCGCTTACGACGATGCTGCAAAAAGGCCGGGTGTTTACGGAACTCAACGATCGGCGCATCGAGGTGATCGGCACATTCAAGATGGGGATTTCATTTGCCGCGGACGGGAATATGATCATCAGCGATCAGAATTTCCAACGTATTTTCCCGCTTCGGAATGTTGAGCAAATTGATATTGGCGTGATTCGTTTGAAAATCGGAAGCGATGTGAAGAAGGTACAAGAAGAGCTGCGCGGACTGTTAAGTGAGGATGTGAATCTCTTTACGCACAAGGAATTTGTTGCGTTTGAAATGGGCTATTGGGCAAATAGTGCACCGATCGGATTTATCTTTGGATTCGGCATGATTATGGGGCTGGTCGTGGGGATGGTGATCGTGTACCAAATTCTGTTTACTGATATCACCAACCACTTGCATGAATATGCGACATTAAAGGCGCTGGGCTATTCGCACCGTTACCTTATTCTTGTCGTGTTTGCATCATCGCTGATTTTGGCGGTGATTGGATTTATTCCGGGTGCTGCGCTCTCGTTTGGCTTGTATAAGATGGCGGAATCGGTGACCTATATTCCGATGCCGATGCCATTTACGAAAGTACTTTATGTGTTTAGTTTGATATTGGGGATGTGTACAATTTCTGGTTCCCTTGCGATGCGTAAAATGCGTTCGGCCAACCCTGCGAATATGTTTTGAGCGTTCATGAAAAAGTCCCTCCGCTTCGCTTCGGTGTACTTTTCCATGGTGAAATTTTGACAAACCCTTGCTGGGGATCGGCCCTGCGCCAGGTTTGAGTTTTATTATATGTAATTAGGATGCGCAAAATGCGTTCAGCCAACCCTGCGGATATATTTTAACCATGCCTGAAAAAGTCCCTACTCCGGCTCATGCAAAGCTTCCCGCAATTGATGTCCGGCGCTTGAATTTTTCTTACGGCACCGGAGAACTGAAAATCCAGGTACTAAAGGATGTGTCGCTTAGCATTTATCCTGGCGAGATTGTGATCCTCACCGGCCCTTCGGGTTCAGGGAAAACCACATTACTTACCCTCATCGGCGCTTTACGCGCAGCAGAAGATGGAACCGTGAATGTACTCGGGAAATCCATGGTCGGAGCCACGGAAGATGCGCGCGTTGATTTACGCCAACATATTGGTTTTATTTTCCAACAACATAATTTGCTTGAGAGTTTAACGGCATTGCAAAATGTCTGCATGGCACTTGAGCTGGAAGATAATTTAACCGAAAACGAACGCCACTATCGCTCCACCGAAATGCTTAAAGCCGTAGGGCTTGGGGATAAATTGCATTATATGCCCAATGCATTATCGGGTGGGCAAAAACAACGCGTTTCGATTGCACGGGCGCTTGTGAGAAATCCGAGTATCGTTCTTGCAGACGAACCAACCGCGTCGCTTGATAAACAAAGCGGACATGATGCAGTGGAAATCCTCAAGAACCTTGCCCGTGAACGTGGCACGACCATTCTTCTTGTGACACACGATTACCGAATCTTGGATATGGCAGATCGGGTGGTGGAGTTGGAAGATGGGAAGATATTGGAGAACTCATAATGATGAGAAACTAGCATGTCGTCAGCGCAAAGGTGATTTTTTCGAGCACCGAAGTATAAGCGTACTCACATGTACGTGCGCATCGGAGCAAAGAAAATCGCATTTGCAGCAAGACAGGGTAGTTTCTAAAAGGCAGCCGGGCGCGGATCGTGAGTAAAGGTCTTGAACAATTTCTGGTCATGCTCGCCTACCCCGTAACCTGGGACGATTGTAGCTTTAATCAGAATCACGGTTTCTACGACTTCGTTGGTTTTTTCAACGGATTTAAATAAGTTGCCAATGGCGGGAATTTTGCTGATGCCAGGGATACCTTTATCCTCGTTCACACTGCGCTCTTCCATCAACCCACCGATCACCATCACTTGACCGTTTTTGATTTTGAGGACGGAATCCATCTCACGCACTTCCACAATCGGCACTTCGCTGCTGATATCCGAAACGTTATTACGACGCGCAATTAAGCTTGTTCCTGGATCTGTCACATGTTCCGTAATCCGGGAAAGGGTCGGACGGACATTCATCGTGATTTCGTTGTTATCGAGGTCAATGGATGGCTGAAGCGATAGGATCACCCCAATCGGCACACTATGCATCTCGCTTTCTACGGTCAGTGTATTCTGCGTACTACCTGTCGTGTTCTCTTCTTCTTGCTCCTGCAAAGTCAGGGTAAAGAACACTTGGTTTTCCGCAAAGGTCAAAACGGCCTGTTGGTTGTTGGTTGCAAGTACACGCGGACTTGAGAGCGTACGCGAAGTACCAAATTTCTGCGTGAAATTGATCGCCGCCTCTAAATTCCCTGCCGGTGTTTTAGAAAGCCCAGAGAGCGTGAATAAACTTGTTTGCCCTCCGAGAGAATCAACAAAGCTTCCTGCGGTCGAAAGTTGGAGGTTATCGTCGGTAAAGCTCCAGTTAATCCCTGAACGATATTCGTCATTAAGCGTCACTTCCAATACTTTGGCTTCGATTAGGACTTGCGCCGATACAGAGCGTTTCACCTTCTCCAGATATTCCGCTATTTTTTCATGTGTACGGCCGTTTGCCATTACGCTAATGAGACCTGCCTGGCGATTCACGGAAACATTCTGATTTGCAGAAACCGTTGCTGCAGGTGTTGTAGGATCAGCAAGAGGGGTTGGCTGCCCCATGCTCATTTGCGTCGCACCCATCGCTGTTTCACCATTACTTTGCGCAAGAATATCTCCCACACCGCTTGCGATCGCCGCCCATAAATCACCATTATACTCGGATGTAATACTATTTTGTGAGCCTGAGGTTAAACCAGCACCACCACCACCGCTTGAACTACCTGACCCACTACTGCTATTACTGCTACTACTATTACTATTACTGCCGCTCTCAGAGCCACTTCCGCCTCCGACACCACCCCCCAAAACTTCTGTCGAAATAGAGACACTTCCTGTATTAGAACGGGAAAGATTGAGGAACGATGCAGAATAATTGACAGTATACGCGTCATCCTGTTGTATGCGAAGCACACCGTCTTTTACCATATAACGCAATTGTCCCAATCGTGCGATACGCTCGATCACTTCCTCTACCGGCTTATTTGTCACACGTAAGATAATCCCACCGGAAATCCTCGGATCAAGCTCCATGTCAATATCTGCCTGATGGCTAAGCTCAATCAACACATCTTTAAGCGGAATATCTTCCGTTACCGAAAGCGTTACCAGCTTGCCATTACCAATCGGTGTAGGTTTGGGTGTTGAGAGGATTGGCATAATTTCAGGAAGACTTGGCTTTACCGCAGTCTCCGATTTCTTTTCCGGCAGGAGTATATTTGTAAAATCATCCCGATTCAGTTTCATCGCAGGATCAATATAATCCGGGATATCGTGTATATTATGTATCTTTTGAGGGGTAGCAGTAGCCTTTGCCGCGTCCAACATACTTTGAGAAGGCGTACAGCCGGTGAGCAGCCCGTACCAAAGGACGAGAGTAAGAATACCTAATGATATATTTGTCTTGGTACCGTACATAGGCCTCGTGTTACCTTACAAATAGTGTCCCATAAGGGATATTGGACAATAAGAGAGCACAGAAATTCTCTCTCATACCCACGAGTTATAGAGGATAAAGGTGAAGATTTACTTAATTTACAATGATTTCATTTTGGAGAGAGATTTTCTATCTGCCGTTGAGCGTTCTTTAAGTTGATAAAATTAACATATTAATGTATAATTCCTCACAATTTAAACACACACTAGGAGAACGGCAATGTCAAAATCATCTTCATCTTACGACAGTGAACAAGAAAGTTCTTCTTTTGAAGAGAGCCTTTCGGACGGAGAAAACAGCTATTCAGACACTGAAAGTAGTTTTTCGGGAGAAGCGGATGACTATCCCGTAATATGGGTCCCTACTCCTTGGGTAGAAAATCATACTCCGGCGGTAAAAATAAACGATCTTCTTCTAAAAAATGGAGAACATGTTGGAAGATTAAATCTTCCCCTGCTTAAGACATTGATCGAAAGCTCTCCTAATTTTTTCGAACAACCGTTTGAATATATAACTAGAGTAAATATTACGCTTTCTCAGATAGCTGGACCGTCTTCTCATCATATCCGCATTCGTACTGTGCTTAATTCTCCAAAGCATATTACCAGCGACGCCGCCGGAACATTTTTCTCGGAAACTACGCCGGAAGAAGAACGCGAGGCTGCGAGAGTCTCCAACTTACTAACAAAACATGGCTTTGTTCCGCAAGAACTGGATCTCCCTGAGTTCCGGAATGCATTTCCGCTGTGCTTTGCGTTGTGGCGTAATATAGACCTAGAGAGAGAAATTTATACCGATCCTGCTCACGATGCAGCCTCAAAAAAACAGGAAATTTTTAATGAAAATAGACCTGACGCTATTATGCGTCTTGCCGCATTACCTGAATTTTTGAAACACCATCCGATTGAGCGGATTTATGATTTTTCGGATTGCGTTGAGGAATTTTCGAGCTTATTTAGCGGCATATTGAAGGAAGTTCGGGCAGAGGAACCTGAAGTACCGTTTGCTTATTTGCTTGCGAATAATGTAAAACTTAAGGCATTTCTAGAGAAGTATGAAATGGCTTTTACTGGTTTGTGCATAAGAGATATTCCTTTTTTCTTTGATAAAGAAAAGAGTGATGCGATTATTCAAAAATTACCGCTTCGCTTGGAATACTTATTGTCACTTCCAGAAAACCAAGCTGCTCAAGAACGTGCGATGATTGCTGTCCTCTCTGGTGGTGTCGTTGTTAAAGAGGAAGACGGCAATGACCGTACTGTGTCTTTGCCTAATGAAATCGCTGCATATATGGCCGCTTTAGACCCTCTTGCAGCGCAACGAGCGGTTCCTGTTAATCGTGCAGCAGCGGGATTGGGGCCTCATACGGAAGCCATCTTAAAAGAGCGTTCTTCAGGCCAAGAAGAAAAGCAACAGGGAAACGTGCCTAGAATCTAAAAAGTAGGACACCTAGCAGCGCCACGGCCAACGCCGGAATCAGGGAGAATGATTTCTTCCTGATGCTGCTTACGAGTTTCAGCGCTAGTCCTAATATAAGCGTGGCGAGAAAGAACACCGGCAGTGACGCATAGCCCAGATAAATTCCGGCGACCAGCAGGAACTTTACCTCACCCATCCGTAAGGCTTCCGCACCTTTCCACCAGATGAGAAAAAGCCGTATCGCATAACCGATTCCCCCGGCAGTCAGTCCACCGATTAGCATGTCAAACAAGGTCGGTGTCCCCGCAATCAGTCCATAGGCTAGGCCAATATAAAGTGTCACCATCAGCAGCGGATCGGAGATAAATCGGTATTCGATATCCATCACCAAGAACATCATCAGGCACACGCCCAGGCCTAAGAGCATTGCCGTCTGGAGGGTTATACCTCCCGTGGAAAGGCTATAGTGATATACACCTAAGAAATAGAGCGCGGTGATAACCTCAATGAGGGGATAGCGAATGCTAATACGTTTGGCGCAATGGCGGCATTTTCCAAGGGAGAATATCCAGGAGAAAACCGGCACTAAATCTAGCACCGTTAGCGTATGGCCGCATCCTGGGCAGCGGGAACGTGCGCGGATAATATCCTCTCCCTTGGGCAACCGGTAGCTGACAGCCGTGATAAAGCTCCCAAGGAGCAATCCAAACATGGGGAAAAGCGCATTTTTGATCCAGCTAGCTTCGATTATTTCCAACATGTTAACTCTCTCTACATCAGGCCTATGGTATAATTAATTACACTAGATACTGACAAGAAACAGTAAAAATGTACAAAGAGAAACAAAGGGATAGTGCGATCATTACTTTCCTGGCCAAAGCACGAAGCTGGCCAGCGCTTTCTATTGCCCTACGCCCCAATACCTTACAAAGCAGAGGGTTCTCGCTTGTTGAATTATCGGCCGTTCTTGTGATTATATCGGTAATCCTGGGAAGCGCTATCTCGATTGCGGTTAATCAGGATGACCCGGTAAAACTCACCCAGACACAAATGAAGATGCAAGCGATTGAAGAAGCGCTTGCGGGATTCGTTGCGATCAATCGCAGGCTGCCCTGCCCTGCCAGTGGCACGCTTGCGTTAAATCATGCAAGCTTTGGCTTAGAACAGAAAGCAGGCGTCACTTGCGATGATACTTCTCCTTATTATACCACATCTGGCCGGGTGGTAGGAGGTGTTGTGCCAATTCGTACCTTACAACTCCCCGATAGTTTCATGCTCGATGGCTGGGGAAACCGGATTACTTATGCGGTTAACGGCTACATGGCGCGCGATCCTTCGCAAACCACAAACTTTATCAATGTCACGGGCATGAATGAATCGTATCTTGACATAAAAGCCGCGTTTCCTGGATCGATGCAGACGGCTAGAGCTGCTTATGTTTTGGTCAGCCATGGGAAGAACGGCTATGGCGCGTGGCTCAGGAATGGCGGGAGCCAGATATGGCTTTCTGGCGCAGATACGGATGAGTTCGAAAATAACCATATGACAGCAGCGGCCACGATTACAAGCTATGACGGCGAATTCACGCAGAAATATCCTACCGCCACTTTTGACGATATTGTTGAGTTTAGAACCCGTAAACAGCTCATCCGGGAGGCAGGGAAAGTATCACAAGGCCAGTTGTGCCAAGATGCTGAGAACGAGGTAAAAGGTACTGCTTCTAACTGTGTTGGCGCAGCTAATGCGGAAGGATGCCGTACGATGGCAGTCACTGTCTATGATTTGTGTTTACAGTGAGGGGGAGTATGGCAGATAACAAAAGGTCGAAGCCCCATACGAGGTGTCATTCCCGCGGAGGCGGGCATCCACTGCAAAACTGTAGAGAAGATATGCCACATAGTTGGGCAATAAATTCCCGCCTCCGCGGGAATGACTACCTCATTGGGAGCCTCTCAGGAGTACTTATATGACACAGAAGGGCTTCTCGCTCATCGAGCTTTCTATCGTCCTTACCGTTATGGCGATTACCACCGGGACCTTACTCACGATCGCTGGCAATAAAGAGAAGCGAGACCGGATAGCTCAGACCCAACAGCGGATGGAGCAAATCAAACGTGCCATGGCAGATTATGTCTATGAGAACGGAAGGCTCCCTTGCCCAGATTCAGGAGGAGATGCGCTTAATGCTGCCCAATTTGGGGCGGTAGATAGCAGTTCGGTTTCAGGAATTGCGAAACGGACCTGTAACGATACCTACTGGGGTACGAGCGGTAATATCATTGCAGGCACTGTTCCCGTGCGTGCTCTTGAATTACCCAATGATGTCGGCTTTGATGGATGGGGACGCCGGATAGTCTATGTGGTCGATAATAACTTCATCAGCTCAATTGCGGACTGGACAACCCCCGTCTGCGATGGAGTTGGCACGATCAACTGCTTTACCTATACTCCCTCCGGAGGGATCAGTGTTGGGATTGTCGCCAATGATACCAGCATAACCACCACGGCAGCCTATGTACTCATTAGCTATGGCGCAAATGGCTATGGCGCTTACCCGGCCAATGGAAGCACTACACGGATTACGACCGCTTCCATGAATGCAGATGAGCAGGAAAACGCCCATGTGGACTCGACAGGCGCTACGACCAGTTTTGATGCCCAATTCGTCCAGAAGGAGCCTACCGCGGCGTTTGACGATATTGTGAGCTATAGCGAGAAATGGCAAATCATTGCCGATATGGGTACGATTCCCTCCTTTTCTAATTGTCAGATGGCAGAGAATGTGGTAAAGAACCTAAGCGGGACGAATCTGACTTGTACGGGCGCTAGCAGCGTTACCATATGTGAGTCTTTCGCTACTGAAATCAACAGCCTTTGTGCCGGACTGTATAAGTAGGCCTTAAGGGCCCCTAACGGACTTCCGGTATCATGACCACCGAAACAATAGCCATCGCTTCCGACCACGCAGGGGTATCCTTAAAGACCTCGCTTATCGCCGTGCTTGAAGCCAAAGGCTATAAGGCGATCGATCTTGGAACCAACAACGATGCTTCCGTCGATTATCCCGATTTTGCAAATGCTTTGGCTGCCTCGATGAAAGAAGGCAAAGCCACACGTGGTGTACTGATTTGCGGGTCTGGGGTGGGCATCTCCATTGCTGCCAACCGTCATCCGTTTATCCGCGCAGCTCTTTGCCATAACGCCGAAATTGCGACACTTGCACGCGAGCATAATGATGCTAATGTCTTGGTATTAGGCGCACGAATGGTGGACGACACCACCGCGAAATCTGCTTTAACTGCTTTTCTTGATACGAAATTTGCCGGAGGCCGTCACGAGGGCCGCGTAAAGAAGTTGTCGGAGAAGATATAGAATTACTCGGTGAGGTCATCCCCGCGTAGGCGGGGATCCACTGCCAGGTTATTTTGAAGGTAGAAGTATAAACTGAAGAACAATGGATTCCCGCCTACGCGGGAATGACTACCTCTTCTGGAGCTACTACCTTGTTATAATTTAAATAATAAAAAGGAACTGACCCATGTCATCACTAGCTGCTAAAAAGGAAAACAGCCCGTCAACCACCCGCTTCTTTACCGCATCGGTTGCCGAGACGGATAAAGAAATCACCGCTGCACTTGCCGGTGAACTCAAGCGCGAGCAAGATGGGATTGAGCTGATTGCTTCTGAAAATATCGTAAGCCGTGCGGTCTTGGATGCGCAAGGCTCGGTGCTTACCAACAAATACGCGGAAGGCTATCCTGGTAAACGTTATTATGGCGGTTGTGAATTTGCGGATCAGGTGGAAAGCATCGCCATTGAGCGTGCGAAAAAGCTGTTTAACTGTACTTACATCAACGTGCAGCCAAATTCGGGTTCTCAAGCGAACCAAGGTGTGTTTAACGCACTGATCAAACCAGGTGATACGATTCTGGGACTATCGCTTGCATCCGGTGGTCACTTGACTCACGGTGCTGCGCCGAACCAATCGGGCAAATGGTTTAATGCGATCCAATATGGCGTTCGCAAAGAAGATGGATTGGTGGATTACGCAGAAGTGGAGCGCTTGGCTGTTGAACATAAACCAAAGCTGCTAATCGCGGGTTGGTCTGCTTATCCTCGCACCTTAGATTTCGCAAAATTCCGTGCGATTGCCGATAAAGTCGGCGCGTTCTTCATGGTGGATATGGCGCATTTCGCAGGCCTCGTTGCTGCGGGTGTTTACCCAAGCCCATTGCCGCATGCGCATGTGGTTACCACGACTACGCATAAAACCTTACGTGGTCCTCGCGGTGGTATGATTCTTTCCTGCCAGCCGGATTTGGTGGTGCGCAAAACCCCATCAGGTGCGGATGTGACGCTCGCGAACGCGATTAACTCTGCGATCTTCCCAGGGATCCAAGGTGGTCCATTGATGCATGTGATCGCAGGTAAAGCAGTATCGTTTGGTGAAGCATTGCAGCCTGATTTCAAAGATTATGGTAAAGCCGTTGTTGAGAACGCGAGAGCGCTGGCGGATACATTGATTTCACGCGGTGTGGATATCGTGACTGGCGGTACTGACAGCCACGTGGTGCTTGTTGATCTTCGTCCGAAAAACCTGACCGGTAAAGAGACGGAAGAATCACTTGAGCGCGCTGGCCTCACCTGCAACAAAAATGCGATTCCTTTCGATCCGCAACCTCCTTTTGTGACCTCTGGCGTGCGTTTAGGTACACCAGCAGGAACGACCCGTGGCTTCGGCGTGGCGGAATTCCGCACCGTTGGGAACCTGATAGGGGACGTGCTTGACGGCTTGCAGAAAAACAAAGAGAATAATAGTGCAGCGGAAGCAAAAGCGCGCGAGGCTGTGAAAGCTTTGTGTGTTCAGTTCCCGATCTATCGTTAGTCTTGGATATAGGAAAGCAGAGCGATGCGCTGTCCCTTTTGTGGAAATGACGATACCCAAGTGAAGGACTCACGTCCGACCGAGGATAATGCGGCCATTCGCCGCCGTCGTTTCTGCCCTTCCTGTGATTCCCGCTTTACCACGTTTGAACGCGTCCAGTTGCGTGAATTGATTGTGGTGAAGAAAACCGGTGAACGCCGTCCGTTTGATCGCGATAAGCTCGTGCGTTCGGTGAATACTGCGGTGCGTAAACGCCCTGTGACCCCGGAACAAGTGGAAATGCTTGTCAATAATGTCGTGCGGAATCTTGAGAGCTTAGGCGAGACAGAAATCCCAACGGAACGTATCGGGAAAGAAGTCATGGATGCGCTTGCGGAGCTTGATAAAGTAGCTTATATCCGCTTTGCGTCGGTGTATCGTGATTTCCGAGAAGTGAAAGATTTTGCAGCGCTTGTGGAGCAGTTGGGGAATAAGTCCTAGAGCATTTCCCATTTGATCGTACGCATTGTTGTACTTCAGACTCGCGGCTGCGCACGTAGATTAACTACGCTTACAAACTGAACTTCTCGCCTAGGTAAACACGCCGCACATCCTGGTTGCCCACGATCTCTTTGGGCGATCCTTCCATCAGCACTTTTCCTTCGTGGATGATATACGCGCGATCGACAATCTCGAGCGTCTCGCGAACGTTATGGTCCGTGATTAGCACCCCAATATTGCGATCTTTGAGCTGAGAAATCAGCTGACGGATATCGCCGACCGCAATGGGGTCAATCCCTGCAAGTGGCTCATCGAGAAGCATAAAAGAGGGATTAGAAGCAAGCGCACGGGCAATTTCCACGCGGCGACGTTCCCCTCCCGAAAGTGCAATTGCTGGCGTCTTACGCAAATGGGTAACGGAGAATTCGGCAAGCAGTTCTTCTAATCGTATTGCGCGGCGCTCAGGGTCAGTTTCAACCACTTCCAGTACCGCCAGGATATTTTGCTCAACATTTAAGCCACGGAAGATAGAGGATTCCTGCGGAAGGTAACCCACGCCCAGCCGCGCGCGGCGATACATCGGGAGTTCCGTGATATCTTGCCCATCAAGCGTAATTTCTCCCATATCAGGAGCAATCAGACCGGTGATGATATAGAAGCTTGTAGTTTTCCCCGCACCGTTTGGCCCTAACAGCCCGACCGCTTCACCCCGCTGCACCGATATGCTGATATCGCGTAAGACAGGTCTTCCGCCATAGCGCTTACCAAGGTTTTGGGCAATAAGTCCACCCTTCCCTTCCAACACGAGGGGAACAAATCCGCCTTTGACTGGTTGTTTTATTGGCATCGTTGTTACAGTTTTTTCTTGTTTTTATCTTTATCAAGCGCTTCGACATTCGGTATATACATCTCGACACGTCCGTCTTTGCCTTGTTTCACCTGGCCTTGCGGCGCTTTAGCGGATTGAATACTGCTTTGGCGTGTTTTGACGTTATACACCAAATCCTGCCCGCGAATCACGGTCTCTCCCTGGCTTAACACCACATCGCCCATGAGTTTCACGGTGCTGCCATCGACATCATAATAGCCCTGATTCCCAGAAGCTTTTTCTTTTGGTGTGGTGAGCAATACGTTTCCGGCTACATCCACGCGGGCAATCGCATTCTGTCCGGCTTTTCTCTCTTGGGCATTGCGATAAAAAACGGTCATCTTATCGGACTTAAGAACCATTTCCCCTTGGGAAGCAACGACATTCCCGGTGAATACGGCGCGGCTATTTTCTTGTAATACGACGAGATTATCCGCTGCAACATGCAAGGGCTGTGATGAATCATGCGTGACAAGATCTTCTGTTGGAGCTGCAAGCGAAACGGTACTCGACCCCAAAATAAGGATCAATCCGAGCGCAGAAAAAAGAAGAAGTTTCCTCATGATACTTTCTTTATAAGTGAGTGGCTTCTTATTTTCTACCACGAATTACCGGCGAATACTACGGTATTATTGCTTTTTGTTTTTCTGATTTGGAGGATATAAAACGAGCTCCACCCGGCCATCAAAACGGATTTTGCTCGCTTCGCGTTCGACAGAAACACCTTGCGCTGTCAACTTACCATCGGGAGATTTAATTGTTATCAGTTCAACACCGGATATCGTCCCATTCTCCATATTTACATGAAGGGATTCCGTGTTTAATTCCATGTTCGTATCCGATGCAATATGCACCGCGCCCATCACATCCATCGTTTTGCGGGAAATATAAAAATGCGCGGTATCGGCTTCCAGTGTATACCAGCCTTTATTATCGGCAACCATTTTCGCTTTCATGCTGCTTAACAGCACTTTGTCTTCGCCCTCTTGATAGGCGCGCTCTGCCATCACATTAAACGGACGGTTACGCTTATCAACGCCCTGGAAGTGGGGATTTAACATTACCGATCCGGGTTTTTCTGAATCAACATCCGAAGGCACAATGCTTGTGAAGGTTAGGCGCGTGCTTGCATCGTCGCCTGTACGATTAATGAGGGGCCACAGCACGAGTGCTAATAGCAACAAACCTGCAAATCCCACCAAGCTCCATTTCAGCCGTGCAATCGCACGGGCACGAGAGAGCAAAGCAGCAGGATAAAGAGAGCGATTGGCCATAAATCTTCTTAAGATCAGAACAAGGAGTTAAATAACTCCAGCCCGCAAAATATCATGAATATGCAATATACCCTGCGGAGTGTTTTTTTCATCCACCACTAGCAAGCTCGTAATCGTTTTTTCCTGCATGATATTCAGCGCCAATGATGCAAGCGCATGGGAAGAAACGGTACGCGGATTTTTGGTCATCACGTCGGATGCAGCAGTGGTCAGTAAATCCTTGCCCATATGGCGGCGCAAGTCACCATCTGTGATGATACCCACAAGCACTCCCTTCGCATCCACCACCCCCGTACAACCAAAGCGCTTAGAGGTTATTTCCAACAGCACCTCGGACATCACGGTAGATTCGGATACAAGCGGCAGTTCCTTTCCGCTATGCATCAGATTTTCAACTTTAGTGAACGCCTGGCCGAGCTTTCCACCTGGGTGGAGGTCCCCAAAATCCGCTTTCGTGAAGCCTTTGCGCTCCAATAGTGCCATCGCCACCGCATCGCCTAAAGCGAGCATCATGGTGGTAGAGGTCGTAGGAGCGCCTACGGGAGAAGCTTCCGGAATCTCCGGCAGTACAATCCCAATATCAGCCGCCTCGACCAATGCCGAACTCTTGCGCCGCGCCATCCCGACCAGCGGAATGCCAAAACGGCGGGTGAAGTTCATGATATCGCGAAGTTCCGCAGTTTCCCCGGAATTAGAGAGGAGAATAACGACGTCATCTTTAGAGAGCATGCCCAAATCCCCGTGGCTTGCTTCGCCTGGGTGGATAAAGAAGGCGGGAGTTCCGGTAGAAGCCAGGGTTGCTGCGATTTTCCGCGCAATATGGCCGCTTTTTCCCATACCGCTGACGATGACTTTGCCTTTTGCCTGGTAGAGCAAATCCACAAAGGCGGAGAATTTACCATCCAACGCATCGCTTAGTGCCTGTAATCCCTCGATTTCTTTGGCAAGAACGGCACGGCCGGCCGCAATATCGGCTTTCTCATGGGAAAGGTCGTGGGGCATAAGCTCTAATTTCTTTAACACTGCGGACATGGTCAACCTATTGATTTTCCTTTGCTATTGCAAAGGGATAGGCGATTTTATCATATTCTGGGAGTATGTCCTAGTGAAATCTCTTTTATAATCTAGAACATCCGTGATGATAGGCTGTTATTAATTGACATATTAGTATCAGTCGGTCCTGATTTAAAACTGCTCAAATTCTTTCTATGGTTCCAGCAGCATCACAAGCGTTACCCTCAAAACCTATTGAGCAGGAGCAAAAGCCATCAAAGCCTACCGTAGTAATACAGCGTAGAAGTGATATTAACCTAAAGAGCCCACAAACTGAACGTACACTAATGTCTTCATATGAAGAGGTTTCCTTCATAGCTCATCCCCATCAGAAAACAGAGGCATCTTTCGCTCAACATCCACCTCAAGATGAACAGAAGAAAAAGCTCGCCACAATTCGGGCACGTTTTGAAGAAGGACCAAAAGCAACAGGCGGAAGTTGGCATCGCTAAGAATCAATAGATAATTCTAGACCACCCGCTCCAAAATCCGAAATTTCTTCTTCAAAAATACCGTATCGCGGACAAGCTGTTGCACCATTTTCTTGGTGATAAGCTCCTGGGTGCGGGCGGAGACATTCTCGTAAAGCCTGCGGTGTTCCTCGAAGAACCCCTCACTGTTCACATAGGCCGCCTGGTGGGAATAGATGATTTTCCGAACCGCCTCATAGCTTAAGGAGAGGCTTGGAGAGCCTTTTTCGTCCTCCACAATTACGCTCAAAACTTTCATCATCGGCTCGAACACCTGCGAAATCGCCTCCCCTGCCTCATGCATTTCTTCAATCGCGAATGTCAGTTTCTCAACCAAATTCGCCCGCACGGCATCGGCATCTTGACGATGCTTGTAAAAATACTGCTCCAGCGTAAAACCCGCTTTTTGCATAATATCTTCTGCTACGCGTTCAATACGTTCAGGGGACATTTTCATGATAGCTTCCTCCTTATTTCTTTTGAGATCTCTAGTTGCATTTTTTTGTATAAGCTGCTAGGATGTAAAGCAATAGTTAATATACGTTTATGAACTATTAAAACCGGAGGTGCCCCTATGCTTGTTGATGCTCCGAATCCCATGACTGGCACTGATGCCGATCAATCCAAAAAACGCCCACGCCAAGAAAACAACCAGCGCATGCCACTTTTTGTGGATGATGCGAATGTAATGCGTTTGCCTACTCGCGGGCGCAATGACCTTCCGCGCGATGTACCGCTCCTTTCAGGTGAAGCGGTGCTTTCGCTTCACCAACAGCAGGAAGAGCCGGGTTATTCCGCTTTCCGTTATGCGCATGCCGTAGAACAAATTGAGCGTATTGCAGCATTAGGGCGGACAGGAACTTCGCCTGAACCGCGACGTACATTTACCTTCCCGGAGGAAGTATAACCGCATTATGCCCTCTACACGTACCGCAAAAAAACCACAAACCACTACCACCCAACGTACTTCATTTTCCAAGGAACCGGCTCCTGTTTTAGAACAGGGACTGGTTTCTTATGCTTCGCGCGCGTGCGACACCCGCGGGCGTGTGCATAAAGAGAAAGAAGATACGCATCGCTCGGCTTTCCGCAGGGATTGCGACCGGATCATCCACAGCACGGCGTTCCGTCGTTTGGAATATAAAACCCAAGTATTTGTGAACCATGAAGGCGATCATTACCGCACACGGCTAACCCATAGTTTAGAGGTCGCACAGATTGCGCGCTCCATTGCACGATTGCTCCGGCTGGATGAAGATTTAACGGAAGGCTTAGCGCTTGCACATGATCTTGGCCATCCGCCGTTTGGCCATGCGGGCGAAGAAGCGCTCGATACCGCGATGGAACTTTATGGCGGCTTTGATCATAACGCGCAAACCCTTGTCGTGATTACGCAGCTAGAACAGCATTACGCGCATTTCGATGGGTTAAACCTCACCTGGGAAACGCTTGAGGGCGTACTTAAGCATAATGGGCCTCTGACGGGCAAGAATCGCGATATTAAACGCTATTCGGGAAAATTGCCCAAAGCGATTGCAGTGTATAATAAAAAATTCGATTTGGCGCTGGATCGTTTTCCTTCCGCAGAAGCGCAGGTCGCCGCCATTGCAGATGATATCGCCTATAATAATCATGATTTGGATGATGGACTTCGCGCAGGATTATTTACATTAGAGGATCTTTATCCGCTACCGTTTGTGGGTGAAATTTTCCGCGAAGTGAAGCAGGCCTATCCGAATCTTGAACGTGACCGCATTATTCATGAGGCAATCCGTCGGATGATCAGCCGCATGATCCATGACGTGATCCAAGAAACCACGCGCCGTGCGAAAGCCACGAAAATTTCGCATGCCGATGATGTGCGCGCGCTGCCGCATGCGTTGGTGAGCTTCTCTGCAAAATTGCATAAGCAAAACCTGGAGATCAAAAGCTTTCTGATGGAGCATATGTATCGCCATTACCGTATTTGCCGGATGACCACCAAGGCGAGCAGCGTTGTCCAGGAAATCTTTACCCGACTTTTTGAGAAGCCTGAGTGCCTACCCACCGAATGGCGGAATAAAGCAATCGCGGCCAAAACGGCAGAAGCACGCGCAGAAACCATCGCCCATTTTATTGCAGGCATGACCGATCGTTTTGCAATTGAAGAGCATAAGCGATTATTTAATATGGATTATAAAGGGTAATAATCCTTGGTATAGGTCATGGATCATCAAAACTTTCTTAAACATGCATCAAGCTTAGCCATTAAATATATGGAACGAGGCGAAGGCGGACCTTTCGGAGCCGTTATAGTGAAAGATGGAAAAATTATTGCTGAGGGCTGGAACCGCGTGATTGCCAGTTCCGATCCTACTGCTCATGCCGAAATAACAGCAATTCGGCATGCCTCTAAAACATTGGGAACATTCCACCTGAAAGGTTGTATACTCTATACATCCTGTGAACCCTGTCCGATGTGCTTAGGTGCTATATACTGGTCGCATCTGGATGCGGTTTATTATGCCAATACGCGAGAAGATGCCGCTAATATTGGTTTTAATGATAAAGAGATTTACCAGGAATTGGCTTTGCCCATGGAAAAGCGTTTGTTGCCCTTTTATGCTCTTCCTTGTGAAGAAGCTGTCAAATCCTTCGCTTTATGGAAAGATAAGCAAGACAAAACACCTTATTAAACTTGCACACGGAATCATTAATCGGGATCATTGAGGCGACACCACCTAGATCGTTCTTTCTTCCCCGCTTGAACGCCCTTGGAGCGCACGATTCAATTCCTTCCCGACTTTCGTATCGGGGAAGGTATCTCCGCCTATCGCCACATTTGAAAAATTTCGTGCAGGCGGGAGTTTGCATTTCTCAAAAATAGTATCCCTAAGATCCACATTGATAAATTTCACTTTGGAAAAATCACATTCTTTGAAAACACACCCTTTAAAATCCAAGCTAACTCCCTGCTCTCCAATCGTAGCATCTCCGAAGTTAAGTCCTTCTAGAACCACCTCTCCATTATGCAATTTCTCAACCAGCACAGGCAATTGTTCTTCAGAAAATTGCTTGCCCTCAAGTGGGATAAAACGGAAATTCATTTGATTCAGTATTGTAGGATCAATGCCCTCGAAATTTAGGGGAGTTTTGGGATCAAATCCCGTTTCCTGCATAATACGGAAGAGATCCATATGCCCGCGCGTCAGATGCTTGGAAATCACCTCTTCGCGCAAGAAATCCTGCGTCCCTTGTGCACCTAACGTAAACTGCCGTTTTGGATCGAGAAAATTTGTCATATTCCTTAGTCTTTAACCATCCGTTCACGCCCTACTATTACCAGTAAACACGATAAGTATTAACAATTGCATAACCCTCAGAAAAAAGCGGTGGGTTCTCAAGGGATTTTACAAAATGGCAATTCCCGGTTGCTTTTCTATTTGGCTATAAACCCTCTAATTATACGGATTTTATGCTCAAGCTTAGGGGCTTCTTTACCATAATGGTATATATTTTAAATAGGGAGATTATTATGCGACGGTGTGTTTTATTATTCATTTTGATGGCCTTACCTGTTGGTGCATGGGCTGAAGGCTTTACGAATCAGGATATGGTCCGTTACTGCGCAACCTACCTCACCTTCTCCAAAAAGCCCAAAGAACGCTCTCCGAATGCGAAAGATGGATTTGATACCGGCTTATGCAAGGGGTTAATGTATGGGATTTTAAATGGGTATCAGCTAGGGTATCAGGATGGGAAATCGGAAAAACATGCACAAATTGCGTGCATCCCGGACAGCATGAACAGTGACCATGTGGCGCTTGCGTATCAGCACTGGGTCAAAACCCATCCCGAAGATATAAACAATGAAGCCTATAAAGGGCTGTTGGATGCGGTGCGAGAAGTGTTTGTCTGCCCTAATCCGAAACCCGTTACCCCCACCAACTAAGCACGCTCTTTTTGAGTAAAGAATCCTTTTCATACAATGCTTTAAAGCATGCAGTTAACCCTTCTTGCCAGGATGGGAGCTGAACGCCCAAAAGCGCGAAGGCGCGGGAGCAATCCATCCGGGAATTGGGGGGACGTGCTGCTGGCGTTGGATATTCCGTGGAAGAAATGCCTGCTAACTGATTGATTTTTAGCGAAATATAGTTCTCTTTTGCCTTAGCAAAGATCTCGCACGCAAATTCATGCCAGTTCGTTATCCCGCCCCCGCAAAGGTGATAAATTCCGCTGGGGAATGGAGAAGATTCTTTAGCATTTTCAAGCGCTTCAAGTGTCGCCTCGGCCAGATGGGGAGCATACGTCGGCGCGCCAAATTGGTCATTAACCACCTTTAGGGCTTCCCGATCTTTTCCCAAGTTCAGCATGGTGGTCAGGAAGTTTTTCCGAAAACCATCATAGACCCAAGAAGTGCGGAAAATCAGATAGTTCCCGCCCGTTCTTTCGATAAGCTCTTCGCCTTCACGTTTCGTCTTTCCATAGGTATTTAACGGCGCTGTTGCATCATCTTCTTTCCAGGGGCGGTCGCCCTTCCCTGAGAAGACATAGTCGGTGGAATAATGAATAAAGATTATACCTTGAGCGCTGCAATATTCGGCGATTTTCCCAGGCGTTGTCGCGTTGATTATCCGCGCGAGTTCTGGCTCGGACTCTGCTTTATCGACGGCTGTATAGGCCGCCGCATTGATTACCGCTTCTGGGTTATGTTGTTGAATTAACGCTATAATTGCATCGGCTTGAGTAAGGTCTGCTTGCGCTCGGGAAAATCCGATTCCCTTATCGCCCAACAGCTGCATCAGCGCGCTGCCCACCTGCCCTTCTGCTCCCAATACGAAGATAGGCCGGCGCTCCATATAACTACCCTTTAACTGCCTGTAATGCAGGTATTTTTTTCTCGATCAGGAACCGTGATTCATCCACGATATGTCGCAAGTAATCGCCATAGTTATTTTTTCCGGGCTTTCCGTAGCTCTCAGCAATTTTAAGTACCTGAACTGCATCGATAAATCCTTCGCGGAAGGCGACTTCTTCAATACATGCGATCTTCCAGCCCTGGCGCTCTTCGATCGTCTCGATAAACTGCGCAGCAGCCAGCAATGACGCCGGAGTTCCGGTGTCTAACCACGCCGTGCCGCGTCCAATACACTCAACCCGCAACTTACCACGCTTCAAATATTCCTTATTCACATCCGTGATTTCAAGCTCTCCACGCGCAGAAGGTTTCAGCGCCTTCGCGATTTCCACAACGGAAGAATCATAGAAATAAATTCCTGTCACCGCCCAGGAAGAACGCGGATTTAGCGGCTTTTCTTCAATACTTAAAACAGCTCCCGCCTCATCAAATTCAACCACACCGTAACGCTCTGGGTCTTTCACATGATAAGCGAACACACATCCGCCTTGTGCCGTGGTTTCTGCGGTTTCTTTAAGGGTATTAGACAGGTTCTGACCGTAATAGATATTATCTCCCAAAATCAGGCAAACCGGACTGTTGCCGATAAATTCTTCGCCCAAGATAAAGGCCTGCGCAATCCCATCCGGGCTTGGCTGGGCTTTATAGGAAAGCGTGATACCAAGCTCACTCCCATCGCCCAAGAGCTGCTCAATATGCGGCAAATCACGCGGCGTGCTGATGATCAGAATATCCCGGATCCCCGCCTGCATGAGGGTGGATAAGGGATAATACACCATTGGTTTATCGTAAACGGGAAGTAATTGTTTGCTGATAGTACGGGTCATCGGAGCGAGCCTGGTTCCCGATCCACCTGCAAGTAAAATGCCTTTCATAGCTTACCTTCTGTACGCAACGCATTGCTGATCTTTATTTTCACTCGCCACCGCCTTGCACCAAGCCATATTCGCCAGATACCACTCGATGGTCTGGCGTAATCCTTTAGCAAAATCATAGTGACGGACAAATCCTAATTCGTGCACGGCTTTGCTATCGTCAATCGCATAACGAAGATCATGGCCCAAGCGGTCTTGAACATAGGTAATCAACGAAGCATAGGGTTTTTCTTTCGAAGGCTGTAGCTCCTCTAAGCTCTCACAAATGGCTTTCACAATCTCGTTATTCGTCCGTTCCGCATTGCCGCCGAAACAATAGGTTTCGCCAAGCTTACCCTTTGTTAAAGCGAGATAAACCCCTTGACAGTGGTCTTCTACATGAATCCAATCGCGGATGTTCTTCCCATCGCCATATACCGGCAATGCTGCATCTTGGAGCGCCCGTGTAATCATCAGCGGAATAAGTTTCTCGGTAAATTGCCGTGGGCCGTAATTGTTACTGCAATTGGTTGTAATTGCAGGGAAACCATAAGTATGGAACCAGGCACGCGCGAGATGATCTCCGGCTGCTTTGGAAGCAGAATAGGGAGAATTCGGCTGCATTGGGTAGGTTTCCGAAAACTTCCCGGTTTCTCCTAATGATCCATAGACTTCATCGGTCGAAATTTGGACAAAGCGGAATTCTGATTTTTGTGCATCGGGAAGCGTTTTCCAGTAGTGACGTGCGGTATCGAGCATCGTATACGTCCCGCGGATATTGGTCTCGACGAACGCACCTGGAGAATGAATCGAGTTATCGACATGGGATTCCGCCGCAAAATTCACCACCGCATCCACATGGTATTTCCGAAGGAGGGAACCTACGAGTTCCGCATCACAGATATTGCCCTTCACCAGCTCCCAGGAGCCAGGATTTTGAGCGATCCAATCGAGGTTCTCCCGATGGCCCGCATAAGTCAGCGCATCAAGCACTATAACCTTCTGCCCGCGCTCCACGCATTGTGCGACAAAGGTAGAACCAATAAATCCGGCGCCGCCGGTAACTAAAAGCGTCTTTGGCTGTATCATGTTGAATATATTGAGTTTTTATCAATTCAAGGACGACAAAATCCCTCTACTTAAGCCGTTATAGACTATCCAGGGGTAAAAACCAAGTGTTAAAGGCAACCAATGTTAGAGGTGAACCCCAAAAACGAGGTCATCATTGCGAGGAGAAGTGAAACGATGACAAAGAAATCCAGGAGGAGAAAAATACTGGATCGCTTCGTTCCTCGCGATGACGACCTCATTCTAGCCGTTCTATTTCTTCTTATTATTTCTCACGATGAGGGTAGAAGGCTGGACTTTCGCCACAAAACCTGCTAGGAAACACACGTAAAATCAGCAAGAAGTTTTAAACTCATGTTTACCGTTGCGATCATCGGCCGTCCGAATGTCGGAAAATCCACCCTTTATAACCGCTTGACTGGCACTCGCCATGCGCTCGTGGATGATACGCCAGGCGTAACCCGTGACCGCCGTATCGGCCAGGGGCATATCGGCCCAATGCAGTTTTCCATCATTGATACCGCAGGTCTCGAAGAAGCGCCAAGTGCGCAGCTTGAAGCCAGAATGTTCAAGCAAACCGAACAAGCGGTCGAGGAAGCGGATATCTCCCTCTTCGTCGTGGATGCCCGCTCAGGCCTGACACCGCTCGATAAGCATTTCGGCCAATGGCTTCGGAAAAAAGGCCGGCCGGTGATTCTGGTGGTTAATAAATGCGAAGGCAACGTCGCGCTCAACACCCTTGGAGAAATGATACGGTTGGGCTTAGGCGAACCAACGTGTATTTCGGCAGAACATGGCGAAGGTATGGGCGATCTTTATGAGGCCTTAGAGCCCCATCATGATGCCTATATGACGGAATTTGGCGAACTGGATGTGGATCTTATGCAGGCTGCAGAAGATGGGGATACGACCAAAGCCCTCCAGATTGCGATTGTAGGCCGCCCAAATGCTGGGAAATCAACCTTACTGAATGCACTGATCGGCCAGGATCGGGTGTTAACAGGCCCTGAAGCGGGGATTACGCGCGATTCGATTGCGATTGATTGGGTATTCCAAGGCCAGGCGATTCGCCTCATTGATACGGCGGGAATCAGGCGGCAAGCAAAGGTCAGCTCGAAACTCGAGAGGCTTTCTTTGAGTGACTGCTTCCGCGCAGCGCGTTATGCGCATGTGTGTATTTTGCTGGTCGATGGAACGCAGCCCTTAGAGAAACAAGATATCGCTATCGCTGATATGATGCTCAGTGAAGGCCGTTCAGTCGTGATTGGCGTGAATAAATGGGACTTGGTGGAAGATAAAGATGCGACCATGCGCCTTATCCGTGAGCGGGCAGAACAATCCTTGCCGCAAGTAAAAGGGATACCGATTGTCACCCTCTCAGCGCTCTATAATAATAACCTCTCGAAGCTGATTTCCACTGCGATTGGGATTTATGGCCTTTGGAACCAGCGTATCCCGACCGCAAAGCTAAACGAATGGGTAAAATGGGCAGAAGAACGCCATATGGCCCCGATTGGGAGCCATGGGAGACGCATACGGCTTAAATACATCACTCAGGGCAATACCAGGCCCCCAACCTTCACCCTCTTTAGCAATAAGCCCGAGGATTTGCCCAAAAGCTATGTCCGGTACCTGGTGAACCTTCTGCGGGATAGTTTTAACCTTCCCGGCGTTCCGATCCGCCTGATGCTTCGGAAGAGCGAGAACCCATATGATGGGAAAAGAAAGCCTTTAAATAGAGCCAAAAAGAATCCGAAAAGCACGAATAACTAACGTGCCGGCAATTGCTTTTGCGATTGGCCTTCTTGTTGCCGCACTCCCTCTAAAAAACTCACCACATTGCTAGGCGAATAAATTTCATCTGTGTTCACTTTTCCCCGAGGTCCAATGAGATCAACAAATTTATCAACATTTTCTCCCTTATACCCCATCTCATAAAGTTTTTTGTAAGATTCTATACGCTGAGTAATTTCCTCAGGCAATGTAAGAAGAGGAGAAGCATTTGGATTATCGCTAGAATTCTCGGGGATCAAATCCATTTTGCCTTGCATAAACCTCCCTTCTGCAGGAGTTTTGCAAAGTTCTTTTGCAAATTGGATATCATCCCAATGGCGCATTCTTTTTTCTGCCATTGCAAAAATGGCATCTTTATTTTCTTTTACATCTTGAAGAATTTCTTGAGTGGTAATGGTTGGTGTAATTTCCTTTTGTTTTTCTCGCATCCCATACAAGAATGGATTTATATCAATTTTATCTTCTTCTGAAAGCTTATCATTTAGTTGGAGCATATGGGCAAGCAAGAGTTTTGAGATTTCTGGATACCACATATGTACAGAATCTCCAAGATTCTTCAGCGCCTCCACTTTTTTTTCATCCGGATATTTATCCAAAATAAAATGCACAAGCTCAACAGTTCCACATACTAGAGCACGCTTAAGAGGTTCATTTTGAAAAAACAAAATTTCCAAACCATCCTCAGGAGAAAATTGGCTGTATATCAAACGAGTAGCGCCGTAATCGAAACCTAACATCGTTGCAATTTTCATGATACAACTTTTTTTATCTTTATCGGGAATTTGATCAAACAGAAATTGTAAAATTCTTGGCTTCTTCCGATTAAACATTTCTAAACGTAACGCCCTATAATTTTGAAATTTTAGTATTCCTTGTTTTTCTCCATCGGAGGGAATGGCATTGTATAAAGTTTTTACTATGTTCACATCATTTGTTTCTTCCACCGCCTTGTGAAAACCATAACGTGAATTCTTGTCTATTTTCCTAGTGCTAATATCCTTTACCTTTTCGGGAGATGCTTTTTGTAAAATTTCCTTAGCCCGAGCTTCGTCCTTCTTCTCCAATGCCTCAAAAAATCTTTGCCTCACCCTAATACCAAATGTATCCATCACTTTATTAGCTGTTTCTTTTACCCAGCCAGTAAATTTACTAAATAACGCTTTTATCATTATCTTATCCTTTAACGCGTTGCACTTATGATGGACTGTAGTTGCTGAGGCATAAACAACCAATTAGTTTGATAATTATTTCCATAAATTATTTGTTTAAGTAAATTTTCTATTTACAATAGCTTTGATCTTCCTGGGGTTCCGATCCGCCTGATGCTTCGGGACAATAAAGCCTTTAAATAGAGCTAAAAAGAACCCTAAAGGCGCGAATAAAAAGAGTCCCACGTAGGACTTGATTGCCTTTGTTCCTTAAAGTTCTTGATGTTAGAGGAAATACTCTTTAGAAACAGAGTGCTATTAACGTTAGAGCTGTGCGGCCATGCCTAATCCCCTTAAAACCCTAACAGAGCACCAGCTTCAGGCGGCCTCCGACTCATTGGAGAAAGCAGCATGCTTTGTGGAGAAATTTTCGGCGATTCACGCTGATATCAAACTCGCGACGGAGACGATTCTGCATCATATTATGGAAGGGGATTTGAGCAACCATCAGCTGAACTCTGACCTGTGGCACGGGCTTTATAATGCCGCGCATCGGCTGAATATGTTTACGGATTTTACCCAGCAGGAAGTGAAGAAGTTCCACACAGTGATGAGTGATCTGATCAGCTTGCTTTCGGATGCCAGGCCGCCGGTTCCCGGCAAGCGGGAGTGATTATGGCAATTGTCTACAGCCGTAGAGCAAATACGTCTCTCCTGCACTCGAACGCCCGCCGGGATCACCTCCATAAGCTCCAATCAGAATATCATCATACCCTTCCCCACTCACATCTCTGGCACTCGATACCCAATAGCCGCTAGCGTCACCCCCTGTATCGCCATTGAAGACCACACCATTCGTGCCACCACCCGCAGCAAGAGTGGAAAGTTCGAATTTACCCGAACTCCACGTCGATTTCCCCCAAATTAAATACGTCTTCCCCGCACTCGAACGCCCGCTGGGATCAGCAGCAAAAGCTCCTATCAAGATATCATCATACCCATCCCCGTTCACATCCCCGGCAGAAGATACCGACTCGCCGCTCTGGTCATAATTCGCTTCGCCATTGAAGAACACTCCATCGGCGCCGCCGCCTCCGGTAAGCGTGGAAAGATTAAAACTACTTGAACTCCACGTCGATTTCCCCCAAATTAAATACGTCTCCCCCTTCGCATAAGAAGGCACGAGCGAAGCTCCAATTAAAATATCATCATACCCATCCCCGTTCACATCCCCGGCAGAAGATACCGACCTGCCGCTTTGGTAATTCGAACTAATACCATTGAAGACCACTCCAATCGTGCTCCCGCCCGACGGCAAAGAGGAAAGCTCGAAACTGCCCGAACTCCAGGTCGCTTTACCCCACACCAGATACGTCTTCCCCGCCTCCGCAAACGGGGTATCAGCACTAGGAGCTCCTATCAAGATATCATCATACCCATCCTTGTTCACATCCCCGGCAGAAGATACCGACCAGCCGCTACGGTCTCCTGTCGTACCGCCATTGAAGACCACTCCATTCGTGCCCCCGCCCAACCGCAAAGAGGAAAGATCGAAACTGCCCGAACTCCAGGTCGCTTTACCCCACACCAGATACGTCTCCCCCGCATCCGAACGCCCGGCGGGATCAGCTACATAAGCTCCTATCAAGATATCATCATACCCATCCTTGTTCACATCCCCGGCAGAAGATACCGACCTGCCGCTCTCGGTACCAGTAATACCATTGAAGACCACTCCATTGGCGCCGCCGCCTGCTGCAAGTGCGGAAAGATTGAAACTGCCCGAACTCCAGGTGGCTTTCCCCCAAATTAAATACGTTTCCCCGGAATAAACCGCCCCGTACGGAGCTCCAATTAAAATATCATCATACCCATCCCCGTTCACATCCCCGGCAGAAGATACCGAAAAGCCGCTCTGGTCAGATGCCGTATTGCCATTGAAGACCACTCCATTGGTACCTCCGCCTCCGGCAAGCGTGGAAAGTTGAAGGGTTGCCAGATTAATACCACCTGCTTTACCCCACACCAGATACGTCTCCCCCGCATTCGAACGCCCGCCAGGATCACCATAACGAGCTCCTATCAAGATATCATCATACCCATCCCCGTTCACATCCCCCGCAGAAGATACCGACCTGCCGCTCTCGTCATCTGCCGTATCGCCATTGATGGTTGTGCCCACCGTACCACTGCCTGAAGCAATAAGAGAAAGATTATAACTCCCCGGATAGCTTAAAGCACAAGGCGTAGGCCCAGAAGTTACGCACGCAGCGGCTGGCGTTTCCCATGTGCCATCTGGATTGCACAGGCGTTGAGGAATGCTGGCATCCGCGGTGACGTAGCCTGTCGCGCATCTCCCATTCACAACCTCACCGGGATCTGTTTTCGGCCATGCGAAATATTCCGCCAGACTAGTATCTACCGGACAAAAGCTTGTAGCGCTCGAGCTCGCAATACAGTTACTCTGATCCAGCTTCCATTGTCCATTTTCATCACAGATTTCAATGGCAACCCCTAAACCGGAAACGCATTGATTCTTTTCATCTGTAGGACGATAAGAGCCAATCGGTGATCCACCGCAGGTGATGGGTTTACATAATTCCGTATCCACCCACACATTCGTTGTCCCATTACCCGTACAGATCTGACGGTGGGTTCCCGCTTCTCCAGTCGGGCAGGTAATGGTCCGGCTTACACCTACCGTAGGACACGCCGAATAATCCGGATAACAGGTATTGCGGTAGGCTTTATACGTGCCTGCATCATAGGTACGTACGGTATGCACCGTATTCCCACCCGAGAAGCTTCCGCACGAAGCTGTACTGACATCCACCCCTGGACTCCCTGCAACGATATTCGCACAGGTATTGGTGGCTGCGGCCAAAACACCGGCAGTGCATTTAAATTCCACTTTCCCCGTCTGACCAAACGGACAGGCAAGTAGCACACTTTTCTTACATGCAGTACCTTCTGTATATTTTATGGTACAGCTATTGGCTGTCTGCGAGAATAATCCCGTTGGCTGACAGGTTTCCACAATACTTCCCGTATACCCCGTCGGGCAGGCAACCGTACGCGTTTGTCCACGGACATACCCATCACCACAGGCCATCAACTCACATTGACCTTTATTCGCAGAAACCGCCCAGGTTCCATTCGCTTGACATACTTCAAACGTCTTTCCTCTAAATCCATCCGGACAGTGGTTCGCAGCAGTAGCGCTTATGCGCTTTGCTCCAATAGGAGCGCCTCCGCAGGTTGCCGCAGTGGTTGCTGTTTCGCTCTTCGCCTGGCGTTCTATAATGAAACGTGCGCTACAG